>DASZUD010000295.1:0-9191 GCA_035548155.1 Polyangia bacterium | reverse complement strand
TCCGTGGGCGCGTCGAAGGGCAGGCGCCGCGTGATCATCGCGTACAGCATCGTGCCCAGCGAGAACAGGTCGGAACGCCCGTCGAGCGCGCCGCCCGACGCCTGCTCCGGCGACATGAAGGAGATCTTCCCCTTGATGAGGTTGCCGAGGCTCTGTTCCTTCTTGTTCTGCGCCTTCGCGATGCCGAAGTCCGTCAGCTTGACCTCGCCCTCGGCCGACAGCAGCACGTTGTGCGGGCTGACGTCGCGGTGGACGATGCCGAGCGGCTTGCCGTCGCGCACCTTGCCGTGCGCGTAGGCCAGCGCGCGGCAGATCTCCGCCGTGACATACAGCGCCAGCGCGGGCGGGAAAGGCACGCCTGCCGCCTGGGCGCGCTTGAGCGTGCGATCCAGCGTCCAGCCGTCGACCAGCTCGAGCGCCAGGAAGTACCGGCCGTCGACCTCGCCCAGGTCCAGCACCTGCACGACGTTGCTGTGAGTCAGCGTCATCGCGATGTGCGCCTCGTCCACCAGCATGTGGCGGAACGCGGGGTCGGCGTAGAAGGCCGTGAAAATGCGCTTCAGCACGACCGGCTTCTCGAAGCCGTGCGCGCCATGCTGCTTGGCGAGAAAGATCTCGGCGGTGCCCCCGTCGGCGATCTTTCGCAGGATGGTGTATCGAGACTGCAGGCTCATCCGTGCCGGCTCCCCGGACCGTCAAAGTACCATGCGATCGCGCTCACTTGGGGGGCCGTCGCGCCGTCGATTCTCTGACCCGCACGAACCGCGATCTCGAGGCGGTTTCGCTCGGACCGTGGCGGCACGTCGCGTGAGGGTGAACGCGCGGGGCGGCGCGTACGCCCGGCACCGACGGCGTCCACCACCCCGGCGGCCAGGCAGAGCAGATGCAGCGAGAGCCACGGCATTTCGGGCGCTTCGTCGGATTTTACACCCGCGCTGAGCCGTGGGTCCGGGGCTGTATCTAGATCGCCGGGCCGGGATACGAGGTTGCACTCGGGTCGCGCGCGATCCCCCGGCGAGGAGGGAGCCAGGAATGGACCGGAAGACGACGTGGACGCGGCGGCAGGTGCTGAGGGGCGCAGGGGTGTCACTGGCGTTGCCGTGGCTCGAGACCCTCACGCCGCGGACTACATCGGCGACCAGACGAAGTCGCTGCAGATGCGCCTCAGCAAGAGCGACTCGCAGCGGCTGGATCTGTTCCTCACGTCGGTGCGCAACATCGAGACGCGCGTGCTCAACACCAACGTGATGGTCACGCAGGGTCGCAAGGTCGTCTCGCGTCCGCCGCTGGCGTCCTCGACCGACACGTTCACGGGCTCGGGGAACGGTGCGGTGATGGCGGGCTACGACCGCAACGCGCGCGCCGACGTCATGATCGATCTCATCGTCATGGCGCTGCCGTGCGATCTCACGCGCGTCATCACGTTCATCGACGACGCGCGCCACGACTTCTTCCTCAAGCTGCGCAACTTCACGGCCGCCGGCTCGGCGCCCGCGACGACGAGCGTCACGAACGGCAACATTTCATCGGGCCTGTCGGGGTTCCACGGCCTCCAGCATGCGGGCGACACGAACGACGGCTTCGCTACGATCGACTACTGGCTCACCGAGAAGCCGGCGTCGCCGCGCGCCGTGTCCACGATGTTTCGGGTTCGTCAGGATCTGCTCGGGCACGCGCAAAGCGGGTGACGAACGGACGTCCCTCGTCGCAAAGTAGGCGCGATGTCCAGCCGTCGCACCAAAATCATCGCCACCCTAGGGCCCGCGCAGGATTCTCCGGGCTCGCTCGAGCGACTGCTCGACGCGGGCGTCGACGTGCTGCGCGTCAACCTCTCGCACGCGTCGCCGCGCCAACAGGCCGCGCGCGTCAAGCGGGCGCGCGCCCACCGGCCCGACGTGGCCGTGCTCGTGGACCTCTGCGGGCCGAAGCTGCGCCTCGGCGAGCTGCCGGCCGAGATCGATATCGGCGAGGGCGACACCGTCGTGCTGGGCGCGGGCGGCGTGCCCGTGGCCGATCCGACCTTGTACGCGCGCGTCCAGCCCGGAGATCCCGTCTACATTGCCGACGGGACGATCTCGCTCGAGGTGACGGCCGCCGCGTCCGACCGCGTGACGTGCCGCGTGCGCGTCGGGGGCAGGCTGCGCTCGCGCAAGGGCATCAACCTGCCACGGGACGCGTCATCGCTGCCCGTCGTCACGGAGAAGGACCGCGCCGATCTGGCCGAGGTGGGCCTGCTCGATCCCGACTTCGTCGCCGTTTCGTACGTCCGGCACGAAGACGATCTGGCCGACGTGCGGCGCCTCACCGACCTGCCGCTCGTGGCGAAGATAGAGAAGCAGCAGGCCCTCGAGCGCATCGACGCGATCCTCGCCGCGGCCGACGCCGTCATGGTGGCGCGCGGCGATCTGGGCGTCGAGATCCCGATCGAGCGCGTCCCCGCGGCCCAGAAGCGGCTGATCCACGCGGCGAACCGCATGGGCAAGCCCGTCATCACGGCGACGCAGATGCTGATGTCGATGGTCTCGAGCCCGCTGCCCACGCGCGCCGAGGTGACGGACGTCGCCAACGCCGTCCTCGACGGCACCGACTGTGTCATGCTGTCGGAGGAGACGGCGGTCGGGCACGATCCCGTGGCCGCGGTCGACATGATGTCGCGGCTGCTCGCCGAGACCGAGCCGCTCTTGCCCTCGCACGAAGGCCCGACGCACGCCGAGGAGGGCAACGCGCTCGCGGCCGCGGCCGCGCGTCTCGCCGAAGATCTCGACGCCGACGCGATCGTCGCGCCGACGCGCACGGGCCTGTCCGCGCTGCGCCTCTCGGCCTTCCGCCCGCGCCGCCCGATCCTCGCCTACTCGCGCGTGCCCGCGACGACGCGGCGGCTGCGCCTCGCCTGGGGCGTGGAGGCGGTCGACCTGACCGTTCCGGCCGGCGTGGACCCGCTCACCGCGACGCTCGAGGCCGCGCGGCGCTATCTGCGGCCCGGCGCGCGCGTCGTCGTGCTCGACATCGCGCCGCCCGGCGCGCGCGGCGTGGCGTCGCTGGTGAACGCGATCACGTTCTAGCGGCCTAGTTCGATCCGCTGAACGAGATGGTCGCCGAGGTCATCTTCGAATAGTAGACGCCGGCGACCGCGCTCGGGCCCACGGTGCACGAGACCGGCGTCTTGCCATCGTAGGTCGTCTCCATCGACGACACCGAGTTCCCCTCGGGATCGTGCGGGCTCTTGATGAGGAGGGCCCAGGGCGGCACGTCCGGGTTGTTCAGATCCAGCATCACCGACGGAGAGTGAACGAACGTGCTGTCGAGGAGGCGAACCTGGCCCAGGTCCAGCCGGTACCCGAACTGCGTGTAGTTCGTGATCTGGGCGCGCTCGATGGTCGCCGTGCTGTTCGCGCCGCCCTGGATGATCCCTTGACCGTCGAACACCGTGTCCGTCGCGCTCAGGCTGGCTCCCTGGAAGGTGAGCAGCGAGTCGCGAAACGTGCCCGCCGTGATCGAGAGGTTTGCGCCCGAGAAGGTGAGCGGCGAATTGGTGAAGTTCGTCGAGCCCGTGATCGTCAGGTCGCCGCCCGTGAACTGCATGGGCGCATTCTTGAAGGTGACGTTCACGAACTCCGCTTTGCCTCCGGCGCCCGATGGCGATGGCGATTGGACGAGCCCGGGGCCGCCCGTCAGGACCTCGATGGAGGTGTCCCTCAGCGATAGCACCTGTCCTTGGAAGGTGAGGGGCGAATCACTGAAGGTCGTGTTGCTGGTCGTCTTGAAAGAGCTGCCGCTGAACGTGATCGGCGCCTGATTGAAGCTCACCTGGTCGAACGTGCCCTCGCTGCCCGGATCGTCGACCTGAATGGCCGCGCTCGCGAAACGGGTTCCCTTCACGTTCAGCGTCGTGGCCTTGAGCGCATGAAGCACCGTCTTGCGGTCGGCATTGTTGAGACCGATGTTCGAACGTATTTCGAGCGTCGTTCCTGCTCCTTCGAACCGGATGTTCTCGACATTGGCCCCCGGGACCTCCGTCGTGACGGAGGTCAGCTCGTCGGCAAGAACGACCGTGGCGCCGTCTGCCTGCACCAGCAGCGTGGGGAGATCCTTGGCGAGACTGTTTCGCAGCGCGCTGCCGTTGATGATTTCCACCAACGTGCCCTTCCCGTCGACCGGCACGGCCTTCTCCGACACCGTCAGCCCGAACTCGTCGGTGACGTTGTTCAGCACGACGTGACTTCCCGGCTTGTCGATGACGAGCCGCCCGCCCCCCAGCCTGAGGTTGTCGAGGCGAGCGTCCCCGGCGAGCGCGATCGCCATGGGGAGATTGATCGGGCTGAAGCGAAAATTCTCGTCCGTCACCCCGCCTTCCGTCGCCGTGAGCGTGTGGCTCACCGTGATGCCCGCCGGCAGCGTCAGCGGAGTGACATCGTTGTCGCTCACGTTGCCGAGGAGGATCGTGTCGCCTTCGCCGGCGACGCTCGCGGCCTGTCGAAACGTCGCGAACATGCTTTCAAGCGTGCCGGCGTTCTTGTCGTCGCCGCCAGGGCCCGCAGCGATGAAAGAGACCCTGACGTTCACGGGCCTGACGAATCTGTAGCCCGCGACGGTGGACACGATCGTGATGACGCGATCGCGCCCTTCGAACTTGTCTCCGCTCTCGGTCCCGGGCTTCGTCTCGACGCGCACCCAGATATCGCCGTGGTCGTCGCGCCAGGGCGTCGCCACGAGTCGATCACCCGGCAGACCTTGCGCGGTGATGTCGTCGAGGCTTCGGACGCCCGGCGCTGGCAAATCGACCGTGGAGCTCTGCCTCATCTCGAGCGTGCTCTCGCAATCGAGCGGCAGCTTCGGCGTCGTCGCACCGCCGTCGCTGCTCCCGTCATCGGGCGCGTCGGGCTTGCACGTGCCCGTCATGGGGCACAGCGAGGTGTGCGGCTGGCAGCGAGGAGTGCTGTTCTGGAGATCGAACGTAGACGTGCACGCGCCCACCGCGACGAGCGCGGAGGCGAGGAGGAGCGGGCGAGCGAGGCTCAGCCGGGGGGTCTCCCTCATTGCCCCTAAATTAAACCGCGATTGAAGCGGCTGTGTGCAAATTTCGGAGGCCGGACGCCCAGCTCGGGCGGAGAGCAACCACCGCCACCTACATGGGCGAGACGAAGGCCGAACGCGGCGTTTGGGCGGAGCCGATCAGAACGAGCGCTCGAACGCGATGCACGCCTCGCAGCCGGGCGTGGAGCTGACGGACATGTGAGGCGCGGACGGCCAGAAGTAGAGCAGGGCACCCGTGGCGGCGGCCGCACCAGCGACGCCGAGCATCACGCCGCCCACCCAGTTGTCGCGCGTGATCGCCGAGTTGGCGTTCGTCCTGCCGTCGCCGCTATAGGGATCGTGCGCCCGGATGTACGCCGCCGACCCGAGGAAGCCCGCGCCGATGGCCGCGGCCCCGGCGCTGACGCCGAACGCGCGCAGCGCGAGCTTCCGGCGGTGCGTCTGGCGGTCCTTCGCGTCCTGCACTTCCTTGTTCCAGCGCAGCTGGGTCGCCTCGACGTCGTCGAGCTGGAAGGCGGTGACGGCGGCCAGGTCGAATGGACGCGCGAAGAGGTGCAGAAACGCCTCGTGGCCGGCGCCGCGGGCGCGCACGGGCGTGGGCTCGGGCGTGAGCGCCGACAGCAGGACGTGGCCAGGCTGCGGCGTCAGGCGGTACTCGCGCGTCGGCGACGAACCCGTGCCGTCGACTTGCTCGACGAACATCTTCCCGAGGTCGGTGGGCAGGCGGAGCTTGATGGCCGTGCCGGGCGCCGTGTGCAGATCGGCGAGGCGAACGCCCGTCTCGGTCTCGACGTAGGTGCGCCCCGTGCTGGGCGTGTCCATCTCGAGCACCATCGGACCCGCCGGCAGATCGGCCAGCGCCGCGTCGAGATCGCCGCCCGGGGGCAGCGTCGAGACCTCGGGGCGGTAGCGCCGATTCGGGATCGCCTCGTTGGCGCGGCGGACGAACGCGGCGATCTCGCGGTAGGTCACCTTTCCGTCGACGTTCACGTCGGCGGCGCCCATCAGGCCCGAGCGCAGCTCGTGCGAAAAGACGCCCGACTGGTACTCGGCCCACTCGTGCGTCTGGCCGCCCGACGAGCGCGCCGTGAGGAAGCCCGTGCGCTTCGGCCACGCCGTCTGCGCCTGCGAGAAGCCCGCGGGCAGGCTCTCGCGCGTGCCGCCCGGCCCGCGATCGTTCACGAACGAGGCCGCGTAGCACGCGTCGATGATGACGTGGTTCTCGTCGGCGCCGGCGCTGCGCAGGAGCTCGGCGAGATCCTCGCGATAGAGGTGCCCGTCGTCGAGCTGCACGAACGGACGGCCGTCGGTCTTGTCGCCGTGGCCTGCGAACATGAAGTAGAGCTCGGTCGTCCGGCCCTGCTTGTGCGCGGCGGCCAGCGCCGCCTTCGCCTCGTCGAACGCCTTGCGCAGCGCGGCCCGCGTCGCCGCGGACGACGGGTGCACCGTCGGGTAGAGCTCGCGCGTCTCGGCGTCCGGCGACACCAGCAGCGTCGTCTGCGCGCCGAGCAGCTCCATCGTGCGTGAGTTCTGGACGGCGTCGTCGTCCCCGTAGCGCAGGTTTTCGAGCGCCGAGGACGGGCTCTGGTTGCTGCCGACGACGATCGCGACGGAGAGCGGGGCCTGCGTGGCGGCGACCGCCGTACCGGCGACGGTCGTGACGGCCGCGAACGCCAGGAGGCGCGACACCAACGACACCAACTTCATCGGCTGACCTCCAACGATTCGGTCCAGACGTGTCCAGGGAAAGCTTGCAAGCCGTCGAGGCCGCCCGCAATCGCCGCCTCGACTTCTTTGACGTGAAGCGGCTTGGGCGTGAACAACCCGACGACCGTGAGCTGCCCGGGCGTCAGCTCGTGGCGCACCGCCTCCGGCAACTCGACGGAGACGCCGTTCGCTTGCGCGGGCACCGACTGCGGGTCGTCGGCGCCGTTGTCCCACGCGGGCCAGAACCAGAACACATGGCCCGCTGCGTCGCGCGCGAAAACCATCAACCAACCATCGCCCACGGACGCCGGGTTCGAGTAAGTGAATGCGAGCGATTCGCCGGCGTGCATGAGGTTGCCGGCGCGCTGCGTCTCGGCCACCGCCGGCAGCGCCGGGTTCTCACTGTCGCGCGGCACGCGGTAAATCGAGAGCGACGGCAGCGAAGCGCCGAGATCGCTCGCGCCGCCGCGCGCGCTGAATCCGTCGCCGCGGAACGGTGACCGCACGCGGCCCAGCGAGACGACGAGCACGAGGCACGCGAACGCCAGCACGAGCCCGCCGCCCGCGAACGCCCGCCGCGGAGCCGGCTCGAACAGGCCGCGCGCCATGCGTGCCCGCGCCCGTTCCGCGCCGTCCGATTCCAGCGCTTCGAGCATCGCCAGCGTGCGGTACCGATCGCGGCAATCGGAGCAGCTCTTGATGTGGCCGTAAAGGCGCCGATCGGCGCGCGTCGAGCTTCGGCCCGCGAAGTGCGCGTCGAGATCCGGGTGACGCGCGAACAAGACGTCGATCTGAGCGCGCCAGCTGGCCGTCCAGCTCATGACGCCGCCTTTCCGGCCTTCGCCTCGCCGCCCGAGGGCTTTTTCCCCGCGAGGTGAGCTTGCAGCGCCCGCTTGAACTGGTGCTCCCAGTCTTCCAGCGTCGAGCGCGGCTTGCCCAGGATCGCGGCCGCCTCCATTTGCGTCAGGCCCTCGACGTACCGGAGTTGAATCAGGCGCTGGCGCTCGGGATCGAGGCGCGCCGCGAAGCGCACGAGCTCGCGCCGCAGATCCGCCACGGGATCCGACTTCGCCGAGACCTCGTCCACGGCCGAGAGGTCGGTGAGGCGGCTCTCGCGCCGCGCGAAGTCCAGCGCCTGGTGGCGCGCGATCGCGCCCAGCCACGCGCCCATCTGGCCGCCGCGGTGGCTCTCGCGGAGCTCACGGCTCGAGAGCAGCTCGAGGTACACCTCGTGGACGACCGCATCGCGATCTGCAGGCTCGTGAAGCACCGCCCCGGCCGCCCTCCGCACCTCTTCGAACGTCGCCCGATATATTTCCTCGATCACGTCTTTGTCTCCACGGAGAAAACGGTCCCGCCACTCCGCATCCCGCAGCCAGGTCACGTATCTCCACCCCTAAGTCGATCGAAGGCGGCGTGAATGACGGGGGGGCACTCCGGAAAATACCCCCAGAGGTTATTCTTTGATTTCAAGTTCTTACGTGATTCCGGAGGGCGTTGACGAAGGATTTACTTCGGTGGACGGTGGCCCTCGGTGAAGGTCACGGGCAGCCGGACCTCCGCGCCCTCCCGACGGATGACGGCCGTGACCGTCTCGCCGGGCTTGCTGGCGTTGAGAACGTACATGAGGTCCTCGACGCTCCCGATCGGATGGGCGCCCAGCCGCACCAGGATGTCCCCGCGGCGCAGGCCGCCCTTCTCGGCGGCGCCGCCGGCCCGCACACCCGCGAGCAGCACTCCCTGCGCGCCGCCCGCCGGGCCCGCGTAGTCGGGCACGGTGCCCAGCGATGCGTTGAACGACCGGAGGTCGCCCTCGGGCGCCGGCATGGGGATCTTCCTGAAGGCGAGCCCGCTCGGGCGCTCGCCCACCGTCTCAGCGAGGGAGGCGACGGCCAGCGCGATCTGGCCCGCGCCCGCGGCGTTGATCTTGTCGGCCGTGTCGCTGGGCTTGTGGTAGTCGGCGTGCGTGCCCGTGAAGAAGTGCACGACCGGCACGCCCGCCGCGTAGAAAGGCATCTGGTCGCTGGGGCCGAAGCCGCCGCTGTCGACGGCCGTGCAGTCGACGCGCGCGGCGGCGCACGCGGGCTCGAGCAGGGACTTCCACTCCGCGGCCGAGTCGGCGCCGAAGACGGTGACCTTGTTGTCGCGCAGACGGCCGACCATGTCGAGGTTCAGCATGGCCCTCACGTCGGCCGTCGCGAGGTGACCGGGCGGCGAGCGCGTGAACTGCGTCGACCCGAGAACGCCCGACTCTTCGCCCGAGAACGCGACGAAAAGGACGTCGACCGGCAGCTTGCGCCCGCGCGCGGCGGAGGTCATTTGGCGCGCGGCCTCGAGCAGGCTCGCCGTGCCGGAGGCGTTGTCGTCAGCGCCGAGGTGCGGCTGGTGGCTGTCGGGCGCGAGCGAGTGGTGGTCGCCGTAGCCCAGGTGATCGTAATGCGCGCCGATGA
>DASZUD010000294.1:0-47225 GCA_035548155.1 Polyangia bacterium | reverse complement strand
CGCGGCGTCGCCGCTCACGGGCGCCACCTGGCAGCGCACCTCGTGCGAGTGTCGCGCGAAGAGTCCGCGCGCGACGAAGTCTCGCACGCAGCTCTCGACGACGGACGCCAGATCCAGCGGCGCGGACGCGAGCGAGAGCTTGCCGGCCTGCAGCCGCGAGACGTCGAGCAGGTCGTCGACGATGCGCACGAGCTGCGCGGACTGGCGCCGGATCGTCGCCGCCGCCTGCCCGACTATCGGATTGCCCGGACTCCCGCCGCCGTGCTCGAGCAGCGCCGAGGCGTTCAGGATCGCCGCCAGCGGGTTGCGCAGCTCGTGAGACACCATGGCCAGGAACTCGTCCTTGCGGCGATTCGCGGCCAGAAGCTCGCTTTCGGCGAGCTTTTGCTTCGTGATGTCGATGCAGACGCCGATCATCAGGCCGGCCTCGCCGCCTTCGTCGGCGACCACCTTGCCCTTGCCCATGAGCCAGCGCACGCCGTGCGCCGTGTCGGCGCTGCGGAACTCGGTCTCGTAGTCGGCGCGTGTCTCTACGGACCTCCAGATCGCGGCCACGACGCGCTCGCGGTCCTCGGGATGAATCAGCGTCTTGAACGACTCGAACGTGCCGCCGAAGGTGCCGGCCGGCATGCCGTGGATGCGCTCGAGGTTTTCGGACCAGCGGATTTCGCCCGTTCGGATGTCCCACTCGAAGCTGCCCATCTGGCCCGCGTCCAGCGCCAGGCGAAGGCCCGCCTCCTGACGGCGCAGGACCTCAAAGACTGAAGGGGTCCGCCCGTCGTCCATCCCGTCCACGCTCATCGGAGCGGAACTTACCTGGATTGAGTCGGCACCGATCGTTTTCGACAAATCAGGGGTCTGCCCCAAATCATTTCGACGAGACGCGCCTCCTGTGTGGCACCAACGGGGTCGCGACGGTTTCTCACCATGACAAATTTCGACCCGTCAATCTGCTCGTGCATCACCGGCGAGGCGACCGCCTCGAACAAAGTCCGCGAGCGGGAATACCTGGCAAAAGTCAGATTTTACGGACCGCGGCGCGTCGAGGCGACTGGCCCCAAGGTGTTGCACCCATTGCGTTTAGAACGAATCACACCGCGCAGCCGGTGTGATAGACAAGGGCCACGATGAGCAAGCGAAGCGTCGCTGCAGGAGTCAGCCGTAGAAAGTTTTTGGGAATGTCGGCAGTGAGCATGGCAGCGGCGACGGCGGCGAAAGCAGCCGGCCGGGGTGAGAAGGGGGACAAGAAGAGCGCTGTGAGCCAGCTCAACAACGGGGCCAAGGGAGGGGATCCGTTCCCCAAGGATTTCGTGTGGGGCGCGGCGACGGCCGCCTACCAGATCGAAGGCGCGGCGAACGAGGACGGCAAGGGCCAGTCGGTCTGGGACGTCTTTTGCAAGAAGAAGGGCGCGGTCTTCGAGGGGCACACGGGCGACGTCGCCTGCGACCACTACCACCGCTACAAGGAAGACCTCGCGCTGCTCAAGCATCTGGGCGCGAAGTCGTACCGCTTCAGCGTCTCCTGGCCGCGCATCCTCCCCGAGGGCGTGGGCACGGTGAACCCGAAGGGCGTCGACTTCTACGATCGCCTGGTCGACGAGATGCTGAAGAACGGCCTTCAGCCCCTCTGCACGGCGTTCCACTGGGACTACCCGCAGGCGCTGTACAAGAAGGGCGGCTGGCTGAACCGCGACTCGGCCGACTGGTTCGCCGAGTACTGCGCGGTCATCGGCGACAAGCTCGGCGATCGCGTCAAGACGTGGGCGACGCAGAACGAGCCGCAGTGCTACATCGGCCTCGCGCTGCTCGACGGCGTGCACGCGCCCGGTGAGAAGCTCGAGTTCAGCAAGTTCCTGGTCGCGGCGCACAACTCGATGCGCGCGCACGGCAAGGGCGCGCAGGCGCTGCGCGCGCACGTGAAGGACGCCAAGATCGGGTACGTGCTCGCGGCGCAGATCACGCAGCCGGCGACCGGCAGCGCCGACGACCTCGCGGCGGCGCGCGAGGCGATCTTCGCCGTGAACGTGCGCGACCCGTGGCGCAACTCCTGGTGGACGGACCCGGTGATCTTCGGCAAGTACCCCGAGGACGGCATCGCCTTCTTCGGCAAGGACATGCCGAAGTTCAAGGCGAGCGATCTCGACGAGATGAAGCAGCCGCTCGATTACCTGGGCCTCAACATCTACAAGGCCGACACGTTCAAGAAGGGCGCGAACGGCAAGCCGGAGCAGGTGCCGTACCCGCCGGGCTACCCGCGCTCGGGCGTCGACTGGCAGCCCATCACGCCGGGCGCTCTCTACTGGGGCCCGCGCTTCTTCTGGGACCGCTACAAGGTGCCGGTCTCGATCACGGAGAACGGCTTGTCGACGCGCGACCAGGTGTTCCTCGACGGCAAGGTGCACGACCCGCAGCGCATCGATTACATGCACCGCGTCCTGCTCGAGCTTTCACGCGCCATCAAGGAAGGCGTCCCGGTGACCGGCTACTACGCGTGGTCGCTGCTCGACAACTTCGAGTGGGCCGACGGCTACAAGCAGCGCTTCGGGATGATCTACGTCGACTACCAGAGCCAGAAGCGCATCCCGAAGGACTCGTACGAGTGGTACCGCAAGGTCATCGCGAGCAACGGGCGCAGCCTGCTCGATCATGGGCCCATGCCGATCACGCAGGTCACGGCCGAGCTCGGCTGAGGCCGACAGGCCGTTCGCGATCGTCACGCCCCGGTAGCGCGTCCCGACGGAGTAACCACGGACGCGCGCCCGGGGCGTAAGCATTTGCGGTATTTGCGCGTGGCACGTCGCTTGAAGTCGTGGGCGGACCATGCGTTCAACTTCAAGTCGCTCAATCCCGAGTCGCGGTCCTTGGCGCCTCCTGCGGCGCGTTCTTCCCGTCGCGTTCGCGACGGCGCTCACGCTCTCGTTGGGCACGGCGGACGCTTGGGCGAAGGGCAACGTCCCTTCGCCGGCGGCGCCGTCCCAGGCCGAGCGCGAAGAGGCGGCGCGCACGCGCGCCGAGGTGCAGGCCGCCGTGCCGTTCGCGATCGACGACGATCTCTACGAGTACGCGCAGCGCGAGGCGAAGACGCGCGGGCTCGAGGATTTCCACGGCGGCGACGTCGTGATCATCGGCGGCACGGGCCTCGTCGTCGTGCTGCTCATCGTCATCATCTTGTTGCTCCTGTGAGAGCCCGCGTCGTGAAGGCCGCGGGCGTCGCGTTGGTGGCGGCGCTCGCGGTGGGGGGCGGCGGTTGCTATCGCGGCACCGCGCGCGCCGTCTCGCTCGCGGACATCGATCGCGAGCCGGGCTGGGTCGTCGTGCGTGGCGTGCCCGTCGTGCCCCAGCAGTCGGCGCATGATTGCGGCGCGGCGGCGCTGGCCATGGTGCTCGCGCACTGGGGGATCCCCGACGCCGCGCCCGAGATCCGGCGCGTCGCGAGCGACGGCGCGGAGGGGCGGGCCTCGGCGGGCAGCTTGCGTCGCTTCGCGCGCGACAAGGGCCTGCGCGCCTTCCTCATCAGCGGCGGCGCGGCGGACCTCGAGCACGAGGTGGGCGCGCAGCGCCCGGTGCTCGTCGGGCTGGTCCAGCGCTACGCGGGGAACAAGGCGCTGTCGCACTACGAGGTCGTCATCGGCTACAACGCGGCCACGCGCCGGGTCCTGCTGCTCGACCCGGGGCACGGTCCGCGCGTCGACGAGCTCGACGCCTTCGATCGCGAGTGGCGACCGACCGGGCGGCTCACGCTGGTCGTCGCGCCGTCATGAGCGGGGCGCGGCGGGCGCTCGTCGCCGCGCTGGCGGCGAGCGCGGCGTGCGGCACGACGTACGCGCCGCCGCCCAGCCCGCGCATCTCGCTCGTCGTGCACGGCGGCGCGATCCGCTACCGAGTCGAGGGCCGCGAGACGCCCGTCAGCGCGCTCGGCGGCACGCTCGAGCCGCTCGTGGCGAGCGACGACGAGGCGGTGCGCTACGCGCGGCGCGCGCGCCGAGAGCTGACGCTCGGCGTGCCTGCCTACGTCCTGGGCGCGGCCGCGCTCGCGACGGGGCTCGCGCTGCACAAGCCGGCGGGCTGGTGGGTCGCGGGCGGCGGCGTGCTGGCCATCGGGGTGGGGTTGGGCGCGATCGGCGCGGGCGTCGTGAACACGGTCGACGCCGTCAACGTGTACAACGATCGCGTCGCGGCGAGCGCGCCTCGACCGCGCCGACTTCCTTAGCGGCGGGCCTTTGCGACGGTGGTCGCGCCGGCTTCGGCCGTCTGCAGCCAGTCGACCATCGCGTCGGCCTGCGCGCCGGGATCCAGCGTCGGCAGGGCCGCAAGCAGCCAGTCGGCGGCGCGGTCGCGCTCGCCGCGGGCGAGGCGCGCGCGGTACGCCCAGATGCCCATCTTCGCGTCGGCCCCCATGGCGGCCACCTTCGCGTCGTCGGCGGCGACCAGGCTGAGGCCGCGAAGCTCGACGTCGCTCGAGCCCTCGAAGGCGGCGAAGGCCGCGAAGGTGTTCTTCGCGTGACGCTTGATGAGGAGCTGGGCCGCCAGGCGCTGCACAGGCACCAGCGGGCGCTTCATCAGCTTGGCGATCATCTTCGTGCCCTCTTCGGTCTGCACGCGCTCGAGCTCGCGCAGCGTCGCCTCGGCGGGCCGCGGGTCGGAGTCGCGGAACAGCATGTAGAGATCGTCGAAGTCGCTGTCGCCGCCCGCGCGCACGACGCCGGCGGAGCCCGCGGCGCGCATCTCGATCGACGGCTCCTTGAGCAAGCTCACCATGCCCAGCATCTTCGCGCGGCCCGCGCCCGGCCGGACGAGCGCCAGCGCCGCGGCCGCCTTGACGGCGGCGTTGGGCTCTTCCTTCGAGGCGGCCACGAGCGCGGCGTGCGCGGCGGCGTCCTCGACGGGGCCGAGGGCCGTCGCGGCCGCGGCGCGCGTCTCGGGGCGCGCCTTCGCGTTCTGCAGCAGGTTCACCAGGCCCGGCACGCACGCGGTCTCGCCGGACGTCGCGAGCGCCTGCGCCGCGGCCAGCTGCTCCGTGCCGTTCTGTCCCTCGAGCCCCGCCTTCACCAGCGGGCAGATCGCCACGCGGTTCGCGGCGAGGATCTCACCGGCGGCGCGCGCCGTGGCCGGCTTCGTGACGGCGGCCTTGAGGAACGCGATCGCGTCCGCGTCGCCCTTGGCGATCAGCGCGCCCGCGATCTTCACCGTGGCCCACGGCTGCTTGCCGGCGCCGCGCAGCCACTCGTTGGCGAGCGAGCTCACGGACGGCTCGGCGGGCATGCCGGCCGCGCGGGCCGCGACGATGCGCGCGACGATCTCGTCGCGGCGTCCCGCCTTCATCAGCTTTGGGATCGCGATCGGCAGCGGGTCGTCGACGTGCAGGATCGTCACGCCCGAGCAGCGGCGCTCGTCGCGCGCGAACACCCAGTGCAGGTGGAGGTTGTCGTCGTCGGAGCGCGACCTGACGGGCGGGACCGGGAACGGCACGCTGTCCTTCAACACCTCCGGGATGGCGTCGTCGAACCCCGCGAAGCCCGAGCTCTTCGTGACGTTGGCCACGATGAGCTTGCCCTGCGCCGAGATGACGATGTCCGCCTCGGCGACGCGCGCCGGATCGTTCAAGGGGTTCTTGAGGTCGAGGTTTTGGCCGATGAGCGCGAGGAAGTTGTCAGCCCAGCGCTTGTGAATGTGCGCGTGGACCTTCTTGAGGTACTCGAGGTCGTTCGGGCCGGCCGTGAGCGGCGGCTCGGCGACCTTGTCGTTGGGCAAGGGCGCCGCCGCGGCCTGGCCGGCGGCGACAGCCGCGACAGCGGCGACCATGAAGCTTGCGGATCGGCGTGTCATGTCCGTTGATCTCTTCGGCGCCCCGGCCCAGAGACCTTAATCCCGCGTGGGGTTCGTGGTATGCCGGCCGCATGAAACGAGTCGTTTCCCTCCGAGTGGTCGCGTGTGCGGCCATGTCGGTGGTCGCACTTTGCGCCGGCGGGTGCGCCCTGAAGCTCCAGCTCGTGGACGCGTCGGTGCGCAAGCCGTCCAACGTCGCCGTGTACTTCACCGTCGACACGCACGGGGGTGAGCCCGTCGCGGATCTGACGCCGCAGGACTTCCGCATCTACGAGGACGGGCAGCCGGTGTCGATGCTGGAGAGCAAGCAGACGATCCTGCAGCCCGAGGTGGCCGCCATCCACTACACGCTGCTGCTCGTCGACATGAGCGGCAGCGTCGTCGACTCGGGCGACATGCCGGCCCTCATCCAGGCGGCGCAGTCGTTCGCCGATCGCGTGGGGCCGTACCAGAAGGTGGCCGTGTACACGTTCGACGGCAGCCCGCACCTCACCCCCGTGGTGGGCTTCGGCGGCAACGTGCGCGGCGGCGTGGGCGCCCTTGCCAATCGCCGGCCGCGCGATCCGTCGACCAACCTCAACGGCGGGGTCATCGAGGGCGTGCGCGTCCTCTCTCAGCAGATGGAGCACGCGCCCGTGCCGCTGCGCTTCGGGACGCTGGTGGTCTTCACCGACGGCACCGATCGCGCCCACCGCGCCAGCCCCGAGGACGTGAGCCGCGCGCTGGACGGCGCTGGCTTCGAGACGTACGTCATCGGCGTGGGGCAGGAGGTGGATCGCGGGCAGCTCTCGAAGATCGGACGCTCGGGCACGTTCGCCTCGCAGAACCGGGGTGACATCCAGAAGGGGTTCGACGAGATCGGCGCCCGCATCGAGGCGGCGTCACGGCGCTACTACCTCCTGTCGTACTGCTCGCCCTCTCGCGCGGGCGAGCACGACGTCGAGGTGGAGGCGCACGCGCGCAGCACGTCGGGCCGGCTGCGCTATCACTTCGACGCGAGCGGCTTCGGGCCGAGCTGCAATCCCAATCAGCGGCCGGCGTTCGACGTGCACCACCCGAGGGCCGTGCCGCCCGACCGCGTGGCCCCCGAGGCCGCCGCGCCGCCGCCGCGCGCACGGCCCGGGGCGCCGCCGCCGGACAAGAACGGCGGCTGGCAGCTGCAGCGCTGACGTCGCGTCGAGGTTGACGCCCGCTCCGCGGCGCCCCTATTGTCCCGTTGCAGGCTCCCGGGGGGCGAGCGCGAGGTGTGGTCGTGAAGCAGGACGGATCGGCGGTTCGGGTATTGATCGTGGAAGGCGACGGCCTCGGAGCCGGCGCCGTCGAAGGGATCTTGGGTCCCGGCTCGCCTCCCGACGTCGTCGTGCGCGCCGCCTCCGTGTCGCAGGCGCGCGAGCTGCTGCGCGCGGGCGACTTCGACGTCGTCGTGACGGACGAGACGCGCCTGCGGGGCGTGCTGGACGCGCTGTTCGCGTTCGTGGGGCTGTTCTCTCTGGACGGCGTCGTCCTCGACTCGAACCAGGCGCCGCTGGTCGCGGGCGGCCTCGCGCGTTCGGAGGTCATCGGGCATCGCTTCGTCGATCTGCCCTGGTTCTCACACTCCGAGATCGAGCGCGCCCGAATCTCGGACGCCATCGCGCGCGCCGCGCGCGGCGAGGCGCAGCGCTTCGAGACCTCCGTGCTGTCGCGCGAGGGCGGCATCGTCCCCATCGACGCCGCGTTCGCGCCGCTGCGCGATCGCGCGGGCGTCGTCACGCACGTCGTCGGCTCGGGCGTCGACGTCACGGTGCGCCGCCGCGCGGAGCGGGAGCTCGCGCGCAGCGAGGCGCGGCTCGCCGAGGCCCAGCGCGTCGCCCACGTGGGCAGCTGGGAATGGGATCTCGGCAAGAACCGCGTCACCTGGTCGGAAGAGCTGTACCGCATCTACGGCGTCGAGCGCGGCAAGCACGTCCCGACCTACGAGACGTTCCTCGCGAGCGTGCACGAGGAAGACCGCGTACACACGAGGGCGGTGCTCGCCAAGGCGCTGGAGAACGCCTCGCCGTTCGTGTACGACCACCGCATCCTGCGCCCCGACGGCACGGTGCGGATGCTGCACACGCGCGGTCAGGTGATCGCGGACGGCACGGGACAGCGGAGCCGGGTCGTGGGCAGCTGCTGGGACATCACCGAGCGGTGGGAGGCCTCGCGGCGGGCCGAGGCGGCGCGCCAAAACCTGGAGAGCGTGCTCGAGCGCGTGTCCGACGGCTTCGTCGCGATGGATCGCCAGTGGCGCTACACGTACGTCAACGAGAGCGGCGGCCGCATGCTGGGCCGCGATGCCAAGGCGCTCATCGGCAAGCACATCTGGACGGAGTTCCCGGAGGGGCGAGGCCAGAAGTTCCACCTGGCCTACGAGCGCGCCCTCAGCGAGCAGCGGCCGCAGTCGATCCGGGCCTACTACCCGCCGTGGGAGCGCTGGTTCGAGAACCGCATCTATCCGTCGCAGGACGGCCTCTCCATCTTCTTCACCGACGTCACCGAGCAGCAGAAGGCGCAGGACGATCTGCGGGCGCTGGCCGATCAGCTGCGCGCGCTGGCGGCGCGGCTGGCCGAGGTCCGCGAGGACGAGCGCCGCGAGATCTCGCGCGAGCTGCACGATCAGGTCGGTCAGGCGCTGACGGCGCTCAAGCTCGACCTCGGCTGGATGCGTGGGCAGCTGGGCACCGCGGCGCCGGAGGCGACCTCGGCGCGCGTGGCGGCCATGGAGGACCTCATCGACACGACGCTCGACACGACCCGCCGGATCTCGACGTCGCTCCGTCCGTCGATGCTGGACGACCTCGGGCTGTCGGCGACGATGCGCTGGCAGGCGCGTGAGTTCCGCGAGCGCACGGGCATCGAGTGCGAGGTGCGCGCGCCCGAGGACGCCGTCTCCCTTGTCCCGGCCGTGGCGCTGACGCTGTTTCGGATCCTGCAAGAGGCGCTGACGAACGTGGCCCGTCACGCCGAGGCCAAGCACGTCGTCATCGAGCTGCAGGTCGGAGCGGCCGAGACCGTCCTCACCGTCCGCGACGACGGCAAGGGCATCGCGCCGGGGGCGCGCGAGCGAGCGACGTCGCTGGGCCTCGTGGGCATGCGCGAGCGCGCGCTGGCGATCGAGGGGACCATCGAGCTCACGGGCGCGCCAGGCGCTGGGACGGCGGTCACCGTGCGCGTGCCGCGCGGAGAGCGGGCGTCGGCATGACGCGCGTCCTCGTGCGCGTCCTCGTGATCGACGACAGCGAGACGTTTCGCCGGGCGGTGCGGCCGCTCATCGAGGGCGCGCTCTCGGGCGCCGTGATCGGCGAGGCCGCAGACGCCGAAGCGGCCCTGGCCGCGCTGGACGCGGGACCGTGGGACGTGGCGCTGCTGGATCTGTCGCTGCGCGCCCGGAGCGGCTTCGAGGTGCTGCGCGCGCTTCGCGCGCGACGGCCGAAGCTGCCCGTGGTCGTGATGAGCCTGCACGCGGAGGCGGAGTACGGCCCTGCGGCGCGCGACGCGGGCGCGACCGCATACCTCGACAAGGCAGAGGTCGCGCAGACGATCGGGCCCGTGATCGCGCAGGCGCTGGGGACAGCGCGCCCCGCGGCGCCCGTCTCGGCCCGCGCGGCGGGTGAGGGCGCGGCGCCGCCTCTCTCCGGCGACGAGCGCCGGCGCCTCGCCCGGGCGCTCCATGACGACATCGGCCAGGCGCTGATCGCCGCGAAGCTCGAGCTGCAGCTGGGCGCCGGGGAGCCGGAGGACGGCGCTCGCCTGCGCGCGGCCGCGGCGCGCACGATCCTCGACGCCGCGATCGTCCGTGTACGGCAGCTCGCGGCGGAGCTCGGCCCCGAACACCTGGACGAGCTGAGGGCGAGGTCGTGATTCGCGTCCCCATCCGCGTGGTCTTGGCGGACGATCACAACCTGGTCCGCGCGGGACTGCGCGCGCTCCTGGAGCGCCTGCCCGACGTCGAGGTCGTCGGCGAGGCGTCGAACGGGCGCGAGGCGCTGGCGCTGATCGCGAAGGTCAAGCCTGAGGTGGCGCTGCTGGACATCGGCATGCCCGAGCTCAACGGGCTGGACGCCGCGGCGCGCATCGCGCGCGAGGCGCCGCGCACGCGCCTCGTCATGGTGTCGATGTATGCGACCGAGGCGTTCGTCGCGCAGGCGGTTCAGCTGGGCGTCGCCGGGTACGTCCTCAAGGAGTCGTGCGCCGACGAGCTGCCGGTGCTGCTGCGCGCCGTCATGAACGGCCAGACGTACCTCTCGCCCGGGGTGTCGCAGACGCTGGTGGGCGCGCTGAAGAACCGCCTGGGGCGCGACGCCCTCGGCGGCGAAGACGCGAAGCTGGCGGCGGCCGCGCCGGAGAGCCAGCTGACGCTGCGCCAGCGTGAGGTGCTCCAGCTCGTCGCCGAGGGCAAGAGCACGAAGGAGATCGCGAGCGCGCTCGAGCTCAGCGTGAAGACCGTCGAGACGCACCGGGCGCAGATCATGGATCGCCTGGGGATCCGAGACGTGCCTGGCTTGGTCCGGTACGCGATCCGGCTGGGTCTGGTCTCGGCCGATCGATAGCGGCTGGTTTGCCCGACCGGCCTCAGGGATCTCCGGGGGGGATCTCGGGGACGCCCCGATGGGTTGACCGCCCGGCCCGTGGGACGTTGTCACCATGGACGAGGGAGTGACGAGGAGGATCAGGGTGCTCATCGCCGATGACAGCCCGCTCGTGCGGATGGCGTTGCGGCGCTTCCTGGCCGAGCTGCCGGGGATCGACGTGGTCGGGGTCTCGCGCGACGGCGCCGACGCGCTGGTGCTCGCGTCGCGGTTCCACCCCGACGCGGTCCTGCTGGACCTCGCGATGCCGAACCTCGACGGTCTCGAGGCCGCGCGCCTGCTCAAGGAGCGGACGCCCGCGCCCGCGGTGGTGATCTGCACGATCGACGATTCGGAGGAGCTTCGGGTGGCGGCGCGCCGCGCGGGCGCGGACGCGGTCATCCGCAAGCGCGACCTCGCGCGGCGCGTGGAGCACGTGCTGACGTCGCTGCTGGAGGGGGCTCGCGAGGGCGGGCTCCGGGAGGCCGCGCCGTGAGCTCCGCCGGCGCTCGGGCGGACGGTGCGCCAAAGCCGGTGTCGGAGCGCGCGCGCTGGATGGCGGCGGGGCTCGCGCACGACCTGAACAACGCCCTGACCTGCGTGTTCGCCGACATGGAGGTCCTGAGCGAAGGCCTGGGGGCGGCGCGGCACGCCTCGCGGGCGGGGGCCGCCGGGGGGGGCGTCGACCTCTCGCTGCTGCTCGAGCGGTGCGCCCAGTGGGCCAAGGAGATCCGGGAGAATCTCGACGCGGCTGGGCGCTACAGCCGGGAGCTGCAGTCGGTCCTGCGGCTGGGGGCCGCGGCGGACCCGCGCGCGCGCTGCGCCGAGCTGGCGGCGGCCATTCACCGCAGCCTGCGCGCGAGCGCCGCCGATCTCCGCGGCTCCGAGGTCACGGTGTTCGTGGAGCCGGTGCTGGTCGGCGTCGTCGAGGACGTCATCGTCCGCATCTTGTCGAACCTCCTTCGCAACGCCGCCCAGGCGCTCGCGCAGGCAGAGATCGCTCAAGGTGACCGCCGGGTGGAGGTCCGGACGTCGGTCGGCGAGGCCACGATCACGTGCGACGTCCGTGACAACGGCCCGGGCGTGCCCGCCGAGGTCTTGCCGCACCTCTTCGAGGCCAGCACGACCACGAAGAGCTGGCAGGACGGCTCCGGCGTGGGGCTCGCGTCGTCGCGCGCCCTCGCGCGAGCCGCGGGCGGTGATCTGCTGCTCGTCGAGACGGGGCCGGGCGGGACGACGTTCCGGCTGACGCTGCCGCGGATCGCGTGACGGCGGGCGGCGCTATCTCGCCAGCACGTCGATCAGCGTCGCCACGAAGAACACCACCGAGACGTAGCCGTTCAGCGTGAAGAAGGCGGCGTCCAGGCGGCCGAGGTCGCTCGGGCGCACGATGGCGTGCTCGTAGACGAGCAGCAGCGCGACGACGCCGACGCCGGCCAGGTACGGCGCGCCGAGGTGGGCGATGGGCGCCAGCGCGAAGAGCGCGACCAGCGTCACGACGTGGAGCGCGCCCGAGATCAGCAGCGACCCGCCGACGCCGAAGCGCGCCGGGATCGAGTGCAGGCCCGCGCCGCGGTCGAAGTCGCGATCGGCCAGCGCGTACAGGACGTCGAAGCCGGCGATCCACGACGCGACGGCCAGCATCAGCAAGCCGGGGGCGGCCGTGAAGTCGCCGCGCACCGCGATCCAGGCGCCCGCGGGGCCGGCGGCGATGGCGAGGCCCAAGAACAGGTGGCACAGGAAGGTGAAGCGCTTCGTGAACGAGTAGCCGAAGAGGAGCGCCAGCGCGACGGGGGAGAGCGCCAGGCACAGCGGTCCCAGCAGCGCGGCGGCGACGACGAAGGCCGCGGCGCTCGCGAGCGTCAGCGTCCAGGCGGCGCGCAGCGTGACGGCGCCCGCGGGCAGCTCGCGGCGGGCCGTGCGCGGGTTCTTCGCGTCGATGTGGCGATCGGCGATGCGGTTGAAGCCCATGGCGGCCGTGCGCGCCGCGGCCATGGCGACGACGATCCCGGCGACGCGCACGACGGATAGACCGTGGCCACGCGCCGCGATGGCGGCGGCCGCGAGCGCGAACGGCAGCGCGAAGATCGTGTGCTCGAACTTGATCATGCGCCCGAACGTCACGATCGAGTCGAGCGGGCGGCGAGGGGCGGCGGCTTCTGTCGCGGTGTGATTCATGGACGTGCGATCCAACGGATAGGAGGACGTGGCTCTCGGACGAGGCTCTCGAGCGGCGCGGCGGGATCCGCGACGGCGACGTCGATGAGGCCGGGGCGCCGGCCGGGCGTCAGGGCGCCGCAGGGCTCGAGGCGCAGCGCGCGCGCGCCGCCCGACGTGGCGGCCGAGAGCCAGATCTCGGGCGGGACGTCGGGGAAGGCGGCGTGCAGCGCGGCGATCTCGCCGAACAGCGACAGGTCGGGCGTGGAGGCCAAGCTGTCCGTGCCCAAGGCCAGCGCGATGCCTTCGGCCAGCAACGCGGGCACGTCGGGCAGGCGGCCGCCGATGTGGCGGTTCGAGCGCGGGCACAGCACGACGGTGGCGCCGGCGTTCTTGGCGAGGCGGCGATCGTTCGCCGAGGCGTGCACCATGTGCACGAGCAGCGGCGGCGCGGGCCCCGCGAAGGCGCCCAGGCCCGCGAGGTACTGCACGGGCTCGCGCCGCGGCACGCGCGCCCCGACCTCGACGCCCATCGCCTCGAGGACGGGCCGCCAGCGCCCCGAGCCGTCGCGCAAGAGCGCCAGCTCGTCGGGATCCTCGGCGACGTGCACCGAGGTGGGCAGCCCCGTGCGCGCGGCCGTCTCGAAGATGCGCTGGATGAGCCGCGGGTGCGCCGAGTAGGGCGCGTGGGGCGCGGGCACGTAGCCGAGGCCCACGGGCCACGGTTGCTTCTTCGATACGAGCGCGCGCTCGCGCGCGGCGTCGGCCAGCGCGTCACCCGTCGCGGCGTCGCGCGAGCCCAGAAGCTCGTGGAAGATCGTGCCGCGCAGCCCGGCGGCCGCGATGCCCGGCAACGAGGCCAGCGAGTTGCTGACGTCGCCCACCGCCGCCGTGCCCAGGCGCACGGCCTCCGCCGCGGCCCCCATGGCGGCGTCGCGGTGCTGCTCGGGGGTGTGCTCGGCCCCCGCGCGCATGCAGGCGGTCGCCCACGCGACCAGCCCCTCGCCGCCAGGCACCTGGCCCGCGAGATCCGAGAGCTCGAGGTGCGTGTGCGCGTTGACGAGGCCGGGGAGGAGCGCGCCCTCGCCGCGCTCCTCGGGCGCGTCGGCGAAGCGGCGGCGCAGCTCGGCGCGCGGGCCCACGGCGCGCACGACGTCGTCCTCGTCGAGCGCGACGGCGCCGTCGGCGATCCACGGCGGGCCGCCGAACGGCATCGACATGGGGACGACAGCGGGCGCCGAGACCAGCCGCATCGGTTCAGGCGGCGGCGAGCCGCTCGTAGCGCATGTTGCGGCGGCGCGGCTCGAAGCCCGCGTCGCGGATGTACCGCTCGATGTCCTCCGACGAGAGCTTGAAGATCGCGCCCGCCTGCGAGACGACGTTCTCCTCGATCATCGCCGAGCCGAAGTCGTTGCCGCCGAAGCGCAGCGCCACCTGGCCCACCTCGGGCCCCATCGTGGGCCACGAGACCTGAAGACTGGGGAAGTTGTCGAGGTAGAGGCGGGAGAGCGCGAACACGCGCAGGTAGCGCATGGCCGTCGTGTCGTCGTGCAGCTTGAGGCGCGTGCCCTCGGCCTGGAACGGCCAGCAGATGAACGCCGTGAAGCCGGCCGTCTGGTCCTGCAGCGCGCGCAGCCGATCGAGGTGGTTCATGATGTGCCGCGGCTTCTCGCCGAAGCCGAACACCATCGTCGCCGTCGTGCGCAGGCCCAGGGCGTGGCCCTGGCGCATGACCTCGAGCCACACGTCGGTCGTGCACTTGAGCGGCGAGATCGCGTGGCGGATCTCGTCGTCCAGGATCTCGGCGCCGCCGCCCGGGATCGAGTCGAGGCCCGCCGCGACGAGCCGCTCGATGACCCCGCGGATGGGCATGCGCTCGATCTCGGCGATGTAGCGGATCTCCTCGGGAGACAGGCCGTGGATGGCCAGCGGGAAGTTGGCCTTCATCCAGCGGAACAGCTCCTCGTACCAGGCGAGCGGCAGGTTGGGGTTCAGGCCGCCCTGCAGGAGGATCTGCACGCCGCCCAGGTCGACGGTCTCCTGGAACTTCTTGGCGAGCTCCTCGCGCGAGAGCACGTAGCCCTCGGTCTTGTGGGTCGGCGGCCGGTAGAAGTTGCAGAACTTGCAGCGCGTGACGCAGACGTTCGTGTAGTTGACGTTGCGGTCGATGATGTACGTGACCTGGTTGTCGGGGTGCAGCCCGCGCCGGCGTGCGTCGGCCGCCGCGCCCAGCTCCAAGAGCGGCGCCTCGGCGTAGAGGCGCAGGCCGTCCTCGTGCGAGAGGCGGGCGCCGCCGGCCGCGTCGGCGAGGAGCGTGTCGATCGAGTGCGGGCGCGCGGGCTTGACCGTGACGGCCGGAGCCGCCGTGGTGTGGGCCTGCTCGTAGAGGCGCAGGCGCGCCCGCTCGCGGAACACGCCGGCCGCATGGCCGCGCTCGAAGAACGCCGCCACGCCGGAGAGCTCCTCGCTGCCCAGGCGGTAGCGGATGTTCTGGGTCAGGTAGCGCTCGTAAAACGCGGGCGCGTCCTCGTCCTTCGGACGGTAGGGCGCCGCCTCGGCCCAGGCGCGCGCGATCTCGGCGCGGTAGATCATGCCCTCGGACAGGCTCTGCTGAAGAATGCCGATCTCGTCGGCGCCCAGCACGCCGGGGCGGCCCGCCCACACGGCGTTCACGGCGGGGAGGCCCGTGACGTCGAGCCACGCCTCACCGAGATCGACGACGTGGGCGAAGCGCTCGTGGGCACCGAAGGCGGCGTCCCCGATGATGAGCGCGCCCGTGCGGCCCTTCGCGACCTCGAGCACGTGCTCGTGCGGCACCTCGCGGAAGCGCGGCGAAAGGCCCCGCTCGCGGCAGAGGATCTTCAGCAGCGCGGCCGAGCTGCGCGAGGCGCCGTCGAGCGCGATCTCCTCGAGCTCGGCCCACGGCACGTCGCTGACCAGCAGCACGGTGTGCAGCGGGCCCAGGCCCGAGATCGCGATGCCGGGGACGGCGCGCAGCTCGACGGGCGAATCGGCGTACGCGGCCGTCGGGATGAGGCCCACGTCGACCTCGCCGGCGAAGAGCAGGTCGGCGCAGCGCGAGGGCAGCTCGAACGAGAGCTCGAAGCGATCCTCGCCGAGGCCCCGCTCGAGGCCGTAGGTGATGGGGCGCGCGTTCAGGAACGAGACGGCCGCGATCTTGATCCGATCGCTCACGACACGACCTCGAGCGCGCGCCGGCGGACGTCGCGGCGGAACGGCTTGTCGGAGACCAGTGCGTCTCCCTCGGCGATGACGTTGTAGAGCGTGTCGCGCTCGACGGGCGTCCGGCCGGCGTTCTGGATGATGCGCACGATCTCGGCCGGGCTCATGGCCTGCGGCGTCTCGGCCCCGGCCATGTGATAAATCTTCTCCTCCTGCACGGTGCCGTCGAGATCGTCCGCGCCGAACCACAGCGCGGACTGGGCCGTCTTGACGCCCAGCATGATCCAGTACGCCTTGATGTGCGGGATGTTGTCGAGCATGAGGCGCGCGACGGCGTACGTGCGCAGGTCCTCGACGCCCGTGGGGCCCGGCAGCCGCATGAGCGTGTTGTTGTCCGGGTGAAACGACAGCGGGATGAACGTCTGGAACCCGCCCGTCTCTGCCTGCAACGCGCGCAGACGCAGCATGTGATCGACGCGCTCTTCCAGCGTCTCGATCGTGCCGTAGAGCATCGTGCAGTTCGATCGCAGGCCCAGCTTGTGCGCCGTGCGGTGCACCTCCAGCCACTCGTCGCCCGTGCACTTGTCGTCGCAGATCTTCTTGCGGACGCGCGCCGCGAAGATCTCGGCTCCGCCGCCGGGGATCGAGTCGAGCCCCGCCTCGCGCAGCTTCGTGATGACCTCGGCGTAGGTCATGCCGTACTTCTTCGCGTAGTAGTGCAGCTCGACGGCCGTGAAAGCCTTGAGGTGAATGTTGGGCTGCAGCCGCTTCAGGCCCGCGAGGAGCTCCGTGTAGTAGTCAAACGGCAGCCCGGGGTGCAGGCCGTTGACGATGTGGATCTCGGTGATGGGATCCTTCGCGTCCAGGCGCGCCTGCAGCTTCCCCCAGGCCTCCGCGTGCGACATCGTGTAGGCGCCGGGCTTGCCTTCTTCGAGGCGCGCGAACGAGCAGAAGCGGCAGCTGGCCTCGCAGACGTTCGTGGCGTTGATGTGGAGGTTGCGGTTGAAGTACGTGCGATCGCCGTGCAGCCGCTCGCGCACCTCGTTCGCCAGCGCTCCTACCTCCAAGAGGTTGCGGTGTTCGAAGAGCGCGACGCCGTCTTCGAGGGACAGCGGCTCTCCGTCCCGCACCTTGTCTCGGATCCTCGGCAGTCCGCTCGTTGACATCAAGCTAGTTCCTCCACGGTGTCTCCAGAGAGCCGCTCCGCCGGGCGCAGCCCGGCGCCGCGGATCAGCGTCACGGCCTCCTTGCGCGTCAGGGCCGGGTTGTTCGCGTTGTCGCCCAGGCGCAGTGCGCGCTCGCCCACGATGGGCGCGTGCAGCTCGTCGGCGCCGAAGCCGAAGCACATCTGCGCCAGGCGCGGGCCCAGCGCTTCGACGTCGGCGACGACGTGCGGGACGCGCGGGAGCTCCAGGCGGCAGAGCGCCGTCATGCGCAGCGTGTCCAGGCCGTAGGGCTCGCCCTCGGGCGTGGGGATCACGCCGAAGATCGGCAGGCCCGAATCGGCGAGCGCGCGCAAGCGCGTCTTTCGCTCGGCGTCGCTCTCGCCGGTGCGATAGGGCACCCGCGCGACGACGCGCGCGCCCGCGCGGGACGCCTCGGCCAGCGCGGCCAGGTCGGCGGCCACCAGCGTCGTGGCGCCGGCTTCGTGCGCGACGGCCCAGCCGCCCAGCGCGGCGAGGTCGGCGCCCTCGACGTAAGAGATCGTGGCGCCCTGCGGGCCGCGCCAAGCGCCGGTGGCCAGCAGGCGGCGCGAGGTCGCGAAGGTGCCGCGTCCGCCGAGCGCGGCCTCGCGGGCGGCGATCGAGCGTCGGCCCAGCGCGAAGAGATCCTCGCCCGCGAGCGCCGGCGTGGCGCCAGCCTCCGGCGCGGCCGTGGTCGATTCGACGGTCATGTCTTGGCTCCCGCCGCGCCCCAGCGCGGCATCAGCGCGTCGGACATCCCGGGCAGCCCGAGCTGATCGAAGACGCGGCCCACGACCGTGTCGAGCAACGCCTCGATCGTCGTGGGGTTCGAGTAGAACGACGGCGTGGCCGGCAGCACGACGGCGCCCGCGCGCGTCGCCGCCAGCATGTTCTCGAGGTGAATCGCCGACAGCGGCGCCTCGCGCACGACGAGCACCAGCTTGCGTCGCTCCTTGAGCATGACGTCGGCGGCGCGGCCGATCAGGTTGTCGGAGATGCCGTGGGCGATGCGCGCGAGCCCGCCCGTCGAGCAGGGAACGACGACCATGGCGTCCCAGCCGGCCGAGCCCGAAGCGAACGGCGCGCGGAAGTCGCGCAGTCCATAGCGCTTGAACGGGTACTGCGGCACGTCGCCGATCTCGTGGGCCCACACCTCGGCGCCCGAGGAGGAGAACACGACGCCGACCTCCAAGTCCTTCGGGCCGTGCGCGGCCAGCAGATCGAGGATGCGCTTCGCGTAGACCGATCCGGAGGCGCCGCCCACGGCCACGACGAGCTTCACGAGGAGAGCTCCCCGACGAGCTTCACGAGGCCACCACCAGTGACGCCACGCCCGACGGGAACAGGTTCACTGCGTGGACGTCGGCGAAGCCCGCCTCGCGCATGAGCGCCACGAACTCGGACAGCGAGCGGAACTGCGCGATCGAATCGGGCAGGTAGCGGTACGCCTCGCGATCGCCCGTGATGGCCCAGCCCACCAGCGGCAGGACGTGCGCGTTGTAGGTGTCCAACAAGAACCGGCCGACGAAGCGGCGCTTGTCCCCGCGGAAGAACTCGAGGATGGCGACGCGCCCGCCCGGGCGGACGACGCGCCGGAGCTCGGCGAGCGCGCGCGGCAGATCGCGCAGGTTGCGCACGCAGAACGCCGAGAACGCGCCGTCGAACGCGGCGGTGCGGTAGGGCAGGGCGTGGCCGTCGGCGCCGTGCGTGTCGATGCGCGCGCCCGCGGGGATCTTGGGCCGGCCGGCGCGCAGCATCTCGCGCGAGAAGTCCGCCGAGGCGACGCGCGCCTTGGGGGCGCGCCGCACGATCTCGATGCCGCCGTCCAGCGTGCCCGCGCCGAGGTCCAGCAGCGTCGGCGCGTCGCCGAGCCCCGCGAGCAGCTGGCCGATCGCCTTCTTGCGCCACAGGCCGTCGACGCCCGCCGACATGACGCGGTTCGCGGCGTCATAGCGCCCGGCGACGCGGTCGAACATGCCGCGGACGTCGTGGCCCGCCTCGGCGAGAGACGGAGGCTGGGTCGTGGTCATTTGCGCACCGGCAGGCCCAGCTCCGCGTAGAGCCGATCGACGCGCTGGACGACCTCGGGCGACATCTTCAGCACCTCGGGCCACTCGCGCGTGAAGCCCTCTTCCTTCCACTTGCGCGTGGCGTCCACGCCCAGCTTGCCCCCGAAGCCGAACGCCTCCGACGCGTGGTCCAGCACGTCGATGGGCCCCTCGGCGAAGAAGACGTCGCGCTTGGCGTCGATGTTGTTCAGCGCGCGCCAGGCGACCTCGCGGACGTTCTGCACGTCGACGTCCTCGTCGACGACCACGATGCACTTCGCGAACATCATCTGACCCATGCCCCACAGCGAGTGGCAGATCTTGCGCGCGTGGTGCGGGTACTCCTTCTTGATCGAGACGATGCAGAGGTTGTGGAACACGCCCTCGATCGGGAGGTTCATGTCCTTGATCTCGGGGAAGGTCATCTGCAGCAGCGGCAAGAAGAGCCGCTCCGTCGCCTTGCCCAGCCAGGCGTCCTCCTGCGGCGGCGGCCCGACGACCGTCGTCGCGTAGATGGGCCGCTCGCGGCGCGTGATGCAGTTGACGTGGAAGACAGGGTAGTCGTCGGCCAGCGAGTAGTAGCCCGTGTGGTCGCCGAAGGGGCCCTCGCGGCGGAGCTCGTCGACGTCGACGTACCCCTCGAGCACGAAGTCGGCCGAGGCCGGCACCTCGAGGTCGACGGTCTTGCAGCGCACCATCTCGACGGGCTTGCGGCGCAGGAACCCCGCGAACAGGAACTCGTCGATGCCGTCGGGCAGCGGCGCGGTGGCGGCGTAGGGCAGCAGGGGATCGCCGCCCAGCGCGACGGCCACGGGCATGCGCTGAATGCCGAGCTCTTTGTAGCGGCGCATGTGGCGGCGGCCCGTCTTGTGGAGCTGCCAGTGCATGCCCGTCTCGCGCGGGCCGTAAACCTGCATGCGGTAGCAGCCGACGTTGCGCGTGCCCTTGTCGGGATCGCGCGTGATCACCATGGGCAGCGTGATGTAGGGGCCGCCGTCTTCGGGCCAGGTCGTGAGGATGGGCAGCTTCGTCAGATCCGGCTCGCGCTCGACGACCTCCTGACAGGGCGCGGCCTTCACCGCGCGCGGCATGGCCGTCGCGACGCGCGCGACCTTGGGCAGCATGCGGATCTTGTCCATGAGGCCCACGGGCGGCTGCGCCTTCACGAGCTCGCCGATGGAGCGCGCGTGCTCCTCGAGATCGGCGACGCCCAGCGCCCACGACATGCGCCGCTTCGTCGCGTACGTGTTGATGAGGGCGGGGAACTGCGAGCCCTTGACGCGCTCGAAGAGGAGGGCCGGGCCCTCGGCGAGCACCGCCCGCTGCGCGATCTCGGAGAGCTCCAGCACCGGATCAATCTCGCGCGTGATGCGTTTGAGCTCGCCGCGCGCCTCGAGGTAGCTCACGAACGAGCGGAGGTCGTCCCAGTGTTGGGGAACGCCAGCGACGTCGCCGGCTTGGTCGGGAGACACGGGCGCGACGGCCATCAGGACTTCCTCTCGACGGACAGCACGGCGAGGTCGCGCAGCGCGTCCCGGTAAGGCGACGGGGGGACGTTTTCGAGCTCCGTCACGGCGTCGGCGGCCAGCGCGAGCGCACGGTCACGCGCCAGCGAGAGGCCGCCGGCGGCGCGCGTCTCGGCCAGGATCTCCGCGGCGACGCTCGCGGGCACGCCCTTTTCGCCCAGCTGAGCGCGCACGCGCTTGTTGAGCGGCGGGCTGGCCTCGCACGCGAGCAGCACGGGCAGCGTGAGCTTCCCCTCCTGCAGGTCGTGGCCGACGGACTTGCCGGCCGTCGCCTCGTCGACGTCGGCGTCCAGGAGATCGTCGGCGATCTGGAAGGCGCGGCCGAGGGCCCGCCCGTACCGCTCGAGCGGCCCGTCGAGCTCGGGGCCCACGGCGCCTCCCACGCGCGCGCACCAGGCGATCAGCGACGCGGTCTTGCGATCGATCACGCGGAAGTAGTCCTCGTCCGTGGCATCCGGGTTGCCGGCGCGCTCGAGCTGGGCGACCTCGCCCTCGGCCATCTCGGTGACCGTCGCGGCCAGCGACTGGACCATCGGCAGAGAGCCCGTGAGCGCGACCGTCTCGAGGGCGCGCGCGAGGCAGAAGTCGCCCACCAGCACGACGACGCCGTTGCCGAACACCATGCGCGCCGCAGGACGGCCGCGCCGCACGCGGCCGTCGTCGACGACGTCGTCGTGATACAGCGTCGCCGTGTGGATGAGCTCGGCGGCCACGCCCACGGCGACGCCATGATCGATCGACGCGCCGGCGGCGCGCGCGCCCAGCATCGCGAGCATGGGTCGCAGGCGCTTGCCACCCGCGCCGAGCAGGTGCGCGCCCACCTGCGGGATCGCGCCCACGGGGCTCTCCATGCGCTCGGCCAGCTTGGCCTCGACGAGGCGCATCTCGTCGCGCACGAGCGCCACGAGATCTTCACCGCGCAGACGCTCCTTCACGCGGGCCGGGACGCTCGAACTGACGGCTGACATGGCCGGTATATTGGTCATGGAGGTGGTCCGGGTCACGACGTTTCTAAATATTCAAAATGAATTGAAAGTTTACAAGAAGCAAAGTCAGGCGCGGCGCGGTCGTCCCGCGGCGCCTCGCGTCGGCGCTTTCGGGCGCTGGGACGTTCGGGCCCTGCCGGAGGCTGTCCGCTCCGTTCGCGCGGCCGTCGGGCTCGCGGCGGCGGGAGGGGGCGCGACCCGCAGCACGTCGCGGAACTTCCCGACGTCCAGCGTGAGCTGACCGAGCAGCATGTCCAGCATCGTGCCGCCCAGCGCGCAGATGTCGTGCAGGCGCTCGAGGCGCTCGACGGTGAAGGTGACGTCGGCGGCGAGGCGCTTCGGCGCCGTCTCGCCGGCCGCGCGGGCGGTCTCGACGGCGCGCGCGACGACCTCGACGGCGGCGCCGATCTCGCGCCGCTCGCGCTCGTTGAGCACTCCCGAGATCATCTTCCAGAAGTCCGTCTCGGCCTGGTAGTGCTCGCGGCGCTGGCCGCGCACCCACACGCGGTGCACCACGCCCCAGCGGCCGAGCGCCGCCAGCGTCATCGAGGCGCGGCCCGCCGAGATGCCGAGGCGCGCCTGGATCTCGGCCTGGGGCAGCGGCGCGCGTGAGAGGTAAAGCAGGCCGAACGCGCGCCCCATGGTGCGCGTGAAGCCCCAGAACTCGGCGATGCGGCCGCACGTGTCGACGCCCAGGTCGCGCGCGTGGCGAAGCTCGTCCTCCGCGTTCGATGTCGGCGCGCCGGCCACGGCGCTTCAATTACACGGACGCGGCGGACCGTTCAAGTCGAGACGCAGGAATCAAATCGGTCTCGGTTCGCTCGGCGCGCGGGACCGAACCCTCCGCCGCCTGCCCCCGCGGCGGCGCCGCGCCCTCGCCCTTCAAAGCGAGCTGCCCGCAGGCCGCGTCGATGTCGTCGCCGCGCGGCGTGCGGATGTACACGGCCATGTTGGCGGCGCGCAGCCGCTCCTGGAACGTGCGGATGCGCTCGGCCGAGGGGCGCTGGAACTGCGGGCCCTGGAAGGGGTTCCAGGGGATGAGGTTCACCTTGTTCGGCATGCCGCGCAAAAGGCGAATCAGGCGGTCGGCGTCGGCGTCGGTGTCGTTGACGCCCGCGAGCATCACGTACTCGTAGGTCACGCGCCGGCCGTGCGCGAGCGGGAACTTGCTGGCCGCCTCGAGCAGCTTCGCGATGGGCCACTTGCGATTGACGGGCATGATGCGGTCACGCACCTCGTCCGTCGTCGCGTTCAGCGAGATCGCCAGGTTCGGGGCGGGGGACAGCTTCCCCAGCTTCTCGATGCCGGGCACGAGCCCCACCGTCGACACCGTGATCCGACGCGGCGAGAAATTGAGGCCCCACGGATGCTGCAAGAGCGCGAGCGCGCGCGTGACGTTGTCGAAGTTGTGCAGCGGCTCGCCCATGCCCATGAACACGAGGTTCGTGGGGCGGCGGCCGGCCAGCTTCGTCGCGTGGTACACCTGCTCGACGATCTCGCCGGGCGTGAGGTTGCGGCCATAGCCCAGGGTGGCCGTCGCGCAGAAGCCGCAGTCCATGGCGCAGCCGACCTGCGACGAGACGCAGAGGGTCAGCTTGTCGCGCTCCTCGTTCTCGCCGTCGGGGATCTCGGGGATCAGCACCGACTCGATGGAGCGGTCGTCGACGGTCTTGAAGCGCAGCTTGCGCGTGCCGTCCTTCGCCTCCTGGATGACGTCCGTGCGCAGCGGCCGCAGCGGGACCTCCGCGGCCAGCGCTTCGCGCAGGGCCTGCGGCACGTTCTTCATCTCGTCGGTGCTCGCGACGGCGTGCTGGTGCAGCCAACGGAACACCTGCTCGCCGCGGTAGCCGGGGGCGCCGGCGGCGGCGAGGCGCGCCGAGATCTCGGCCGGCAGGAGCGCGCGAAGGTCCAAATCCATGTGGGGTCGCGCAGACTAGCGCCGAAAACGCCGCTTTTCCACTGGTGGCCGCGGCGGGCGAGGCGCGGCGCCGACGCGGCAGGCTAGGCGCGGCGCCGACGCGCCGCGACCAGGCCGAGGGCGCCCAGCAGGCCCAGCGCCCAGAGCGACGAGGTCCCAACGGCGGGATCGAGCGCGCACGAACAGCCGCCGCCCCGCTGGCTGAGCTTCGTGAGCGTCTGCTGGCACAGGCCGTTCGAGACGCAGGTGCCCTTGCCGTCGGCCGTCGTCGTGCACGTGTAGCAGTCGCCGGGGCACTGCATCAGCAGGCACGGGTCGGGCGCGCACGTGCCTTTCGTCTGGACGCAGCGATCACCGGCGCCGCACTGGAACCCCTGGCACACGTCGTCTTTGCACTGGCCGTCGGCGGGATCGCAGTACTGGTTCGGAGAGCACCCGACGGAGGCGCACTTGTTCTCGGAGCAGACGCCGTTCATGCAGGTCTGGCCGCTCGGGCACTTACCGGGCGGGCACAGCCCCATGCACTTGCCGTCGTTGCAGTAGGTTCCGTCGCCGCACTTCACGCCGGCGCACTTGTCGGCCTGACAGGCGCCCTGGTAGCAGATCTGGCCGGGGTTGCAGCCGAGCGTGTTGCAGTCGAGGCAGCGGCCCTGCACGCACACGCTCGGCGCGCTGCACACGACCCCCGCGCACTGGTCGACGCACAGGCCCGTGCTCTCGTCGCAGTGCTTGCCCCCCGAACACGTGACGTTCGCGCAGCGCAGCGGGATGCAGAAGGTGTCCTGGCACTTGTAGCCGCTCGGGCAGGCGAATTCACCGACCTGGCAGACCAGCGTGCACGCGCCCTCGCGGCAGGCGAACTTCGACGGGCACGTGGCCTCCATGTCCGCCTTGCCGTCGCAGTCGTTGTCCTTGCCGTCGCAGATCTCGGCCGTGGGGCCCACGCAGCCGTCGCACACGATCGCGCCCGCGCGGCACGCCGTCTTGCCGGCCTTGCAGACGCCGACCCCCACCTGCGCTTGCGTCTCGCCGGGGCACAGGCATTCGTCGCCCGTGCCGGGCAGGGCGCCGTCGTCGACGAGGCCGTTGCAGTCGTCGTCCATGCCGTTGCACGTCTCGGCCTTGGGCATGCTGACCGCGTTGCAAACGAGCTTGCCGTTCACGCACGCCGTGACGCCCGCCTTGCACGTACCGACGCCGCCGCCGCACGCCTCACCCACGCCCGGGATCATGCCGTCGTCGACCTTGCCGTTGCAGTCGTCGTCGATGTTGTTGCAGACCTCCTGCGTCGGCGTCACGACCGGGGCGTCGCACACGGTGCCCGTGCCGTTCGCGTTGCAGGCCACGATGCCGCCGCGCCTGCAGGCGCCCACGCCGTTGTTCGTGCAGGCGGCGCCCACCATGAACCCGTTGTCGACGTTGCCGTCGCAGTCGTTGTCGAGGCCGTCGCACTTCTCGACGGGGACGGCGCAGCCGCAGGGGCCGCCGCAGGCGTTGGTGGGCAGCCCCTCGTCCACCGTGCCGTTGCAGTTGTCGTCCTTGCAGTTGCAGCTCTCGACGGCGCAGTGCTGCGCGCCCGGGCCCTTCTTGTTGTCGGCGTCGTTCGGGTCGTTCGAGACGGGGCACATGTTGCTGACGCCCTCGTCGATCTTGCCGTCGCAGTTGTCGTCCTTGCCGTTGCAGATCTCGACGGGGGGCACGGTCGCGGCGATGATGCCGACCAGCGCCGCCTTGACGGCCGCCGTGTTGGTCAGCGTGACGCGGATCGCGGACGTCGTGCCGCCGGCCTTCGCGATGAGATCATTCGCGCTGGAGGTGCTCGTGTCGGTGAGCACGTACGTCTTCACCTTCGAGTCGACGTTGAGCAGACAGGCCTGCACCTCGGGGTGGAAGTCTGCGTAGCCTGTCGCCGCGCACGTCGAGAGGTTCAGCGTGGCGTTGTTGTTCTTGCTGCCGTCGCAGGTCTCGTCGCCGTCGGTCACGAAGATGATGATGTTGGTGCGGCAGGCGCCCTTGGGGTCCGCGGGCTTGACGAAGTTGTCGAAGTACATGCGCGCGTAGAACAGCGACCGCCCGATGGGCGTGTACCAGTTCGCGTGCGTGCGCAGCTCGGGGTCGCTGATGGTCGTCACGGCGTCTGCGTCCTCGGTGCCGTCGATCCAGCCGTAGACCGCCCCGAGGTTGCCGTCGACGGGATCGAAGTCGCCGGCGACGGGCTTGAGGCCAGCGGGGCGCTTGGTGACGTCGACCACGAGGGCGCTCCGGTAGCCGTCGTCGAACCAGGTCCCGTAGGTCGTCTCGGTCGTGTGCGTGGGCATGCGACAGCCGCACTCGCAGCTGCCGGTGCAGTTGCCGGTGCAGCCCACGGGCAGCGCCGTCGAGCTGTCGTTGGCGTAGTGCCCGTTCGGGCACACGGGCGTCTGACCGGGCTTCTCGAGCTCGGGATAGCGCATGAGGCCGAAGTTCGCCTCGTCCGTGCCCACCTGGGCCAGGGCGTCGCGCAGCGCCTTCTTCAGGCTGTAGATGCGGCTCGAGGTGCCGTTGCCGCTGCACAGCGCCGAACCGTCGTCGGCGTCGTTGCGAAGCATCGAGCCCGACGTGTCGAACACGACCAGGATGTTGGGGCGGAGCGACTGAGCGCGCGCCTCACGTGCCCCCACCGAAAGGATTGTCGCGGTCAAGAAGAGCGAAGCGAGCTTCAGGACACGCGACAAGGACACCTCCGCTTAAGGCGGTAGCATCCCTGTTCGGCAGCAACGGAATCCGACTGAAGGCAGACGCACCGCGACGGACGGCGCCGGCGTCGATGCGTCGCACTGCAGGCCGGGGGCGCGCGTCACGGCGGGCGAGACGGAGTTGTCCACGAAGCTGGCGATGTCGTAGGCGCCGCCGCGGAGCTCGTAGGGCCCCGTGGCCGAGGTCGACGCTCCGTTCGTGATGACCCACTCCTTGACGTTGCCGCTCATGTCGTAGAACTCGTCGCCCGCGGCCGCCGACTGGTCGGAGACGCACATCGTCGCCGCGCCCGTGGCGATGGTCGCCGCGGGCTTGCTCTGGGCCAGCGTGTAATCGTACCCGTTGCACTTCGTGGCGCTGTACGTGCCGCCGTACGGGAAGGTCGTGTTTGCCGACCCATTGCAGACGTCGAACCACTCGGCGACCGTGCAGAGGCGCCAGCCCGTGCCGACCTTCTCGCACGCGGCCTCGGCCTCTTCCTTGGTGACGTTGGTCCACGGCTGCTTGCCGCCGACGGAGCACGGCCGGCGCGTCGAGTCGAAGCCGTGGTCGGTCCCCGTGGCGTCGTAGCGGGTCGCCTCGTACACGAACATCGTGACGTTCTGCCCCGGCACGTAGACGACCTTGTCGTCCGTCGTGCGGTCGGAGATCGAGTCCAGCTCGTCGACCTTGCCGTCGCAGTCGTCGTCCTTGCCGTTGCAGACCTCGATGCCGGGCGTCTTCATCGAGCCGACGCACTTGTGCCCCGACGCCTGCGTGTTGTCGCACGCCCACACGCCCGTGCCCGCGCAGGGGCCCGAGCCGACCGTGCACGCCTTGCCGATCGCGAAGGGCTCGTCGGTGAGCCCGTCACAGTCGTTGTCCAGGCCGTCACAGCCCTTGGCCGTGTCCTCGACGTCCTCGTAGGTCGTCGGGTACTTGCAGACCCAACCGCTCTGCCCCATGCACACGGGCGTCGTGCCGGCGCACACGCCCTTCGACTTGCACGTGATCGTCGCGGCCTGGACGTTGTCGTCTGCGGTGCCGTTGCAGTCGTTGTCGAGGCCGTCACAGATCTCGACGCCGCCGTTCGTCTTCTGGCAGGCGGTCTCGCATCCGGGGACGTTCGGATCGCGATCGTAGAAGCCGGCCAAGCACTCGCCTTGCTTGCAGACGCCTCCCTCGCAGCTCGCCTTCGCGAAGGGGAACGAGCAGCGGTGGTTGCAGCCGCCGCAGTTGTCGGCGTCGGTCTGAAAGAGGAACCCTTCGTCGACCGTGCCGTTGCAATCGTTGTCGATGCCGTCGCACGTCTCGACGCCGCCGTTCGAGGGCTGGCACTCGCACCCGTTCGAGAGCTTCTTGTCGGCGTCGAAGAAGCCGCTCGTGCAGGTGAGCTTGCAGACGCCGCTCACGCAGTCGGGCGTCGAGTTCGGCGCCGTGCAGTTGTTCAGGCAGGCGCCGCAGTTGAACGGATCGGTCTGGCGATCGGGCGAGCTCGGATCGCACACCATGACGACACCGCCCGTGCCCGTGCTTCCCGCCATCGATCCCGCGGCGCCCGTCGTGCCGCCCGCGCCGGCCGTGCCCGAGAGGTCGGGCGCGGAGTCGGGCAGGGGAAGGGCATCGAAGTCGATGCTGCCGGCCGCGCCCGTCGTACCGCCGCCATCGATCGGCCGAAGCGTTCCGCCGAAGTCGTACACGCGGTTCTTACAGCCGCCCGCCAAAATCAGGAGCGGTGCGACCAGCATCGCGAGCGAGCTCGAGCGATGCGAAAAAGTGATACGACGCAGCTCAAGAAAAGTAAGCGCGGAGCTCATGATTGGGCTCCGCGTACTATAAACCACTTTCGATTCCCCATAAATCCTCAGCATCTCCAGGGAATCGGGAGGTGAGGGAATCGGGAGGTGCGGCTTTGCCGCGCCGGCTCCCCTCAGGAAGGACTCCGGGGAGGACCCGCGGCCGAGGCCGAGCGAAGCGAGCGCGGCAGGGAAGGCGTGAAGGGGCCGAAGGTCGAGCCCGCTCGGCCTAGAGCTCGGAGCTCTGGAAGAAGTAGGCGAGCTCGACCTTGGCGTTCTCCGGGCTGTCGCTGCCGTGGACGGCGTTCTTTTCGATGTCCGTGCCGTACTTGGCGCGGATGGTGCCCGGGGCAGCCTTCTTGGAGTCGGTCGACCCCATGATCTCGCGGTACTTCGCGACCGCGTTCTCGCCCTCGAGCGCCATGACGACACAGGGACCCGACGTCATGAACTTGACCAGATCGTTGAAGAAGGGGCGCGCCTTGTGGACGGCGTAGAATCCCTCGGCCTGCTTCTGCGACATGGTGAGGTAGCGGAGGCCGATGACCTTGAGGTGGTTCTTCTCGATGATGTCGATCGCGCCCCCGATCGCGCCGGCGGCGACGGCGTCGGGCTTGATGATTCCGAACGTACGTTCCAGTGCCATGACTCTGCTCTCTTCCTTGTGAGTGAAACGGAAACGCGGGCTTCGGAGAGCTTATGCTCGTCCGAGCCCGCGCGGAGGGTACCAGGCTTCCCGATTCTTACGAAATCAGGGGAGCGATGGTCTTGCCGAGGTCGGCCGGCGTCGCGGCGATGGCGATCCCGGCATCGCGCATGGCGGCCAGCTTCTCCGATGCCGTGCCCTTGCCGCCGCTGATGATGGCGCCGGCGTGGCCCATGCGCTTGCCCGGGGGCGCCGTCTGGCCCGCGATGAAGCCGGCGACCGGCTTCTTCATGTTGGCCTTCACCCAGCGGGCGGCCTCCTCCTCGGACGTGCCGCCGATCTCGCCGATCATGAGGACGCCCTTCGTCTGGGGATCCTTCTCGAAGAGCTCGAGGCAGTCGATGAAGTCCATGCCCTTGACCGGGTCGCCGCCGATGCCGATCGCCGTCGACTGGCCGAGGCCCAGCGCCGTCAGCTGGTGCGCCGCCTCGTACGTCAGCGTGCCCGAGCGCGAGACGACGCCCACCTTGCCGGCCTTGTGGATGTAGCCGGGCATGATGCCGATCTTGCACTCGCCCGGCGTGATGATGCCGGGGCAGTTCGGGCCGATGAGCGTGACGCCCTTTTTGCCTTCGAGCGCGCGCTTGGCCTTCACCATGTCCAGCGTCGGGATGCCCTCGGTGATGCACACCACGACGGCGATGCCGGCGTCGGCGGCCTCGAGGATGGCGTCGGCGGCGCCGGGCGGCGGCACGTAAATGACCGTCGCGTTGGCGCCCGTCTTCTTGACGGCGTCGGCCACGGTGTCGAACACGGGGAAGCCCTCGTGCACGGTGCCGCCCTTGCCGGGCGTCACGCCGCCGACGACGTTCGTCCCATAGTCACGCATCTGCTTGGCGTGGAACGTGCCCGCCGAGCCCGTGAGGCCCTGGACGATGAGCTTGGTGTGCTTTCCAACGAGAACGGACATGGCTACTTGGCTCCTTTGACGAGCGCGACGATCTTCTGGGCGCCGTCGGCCATGTCGCCGGCCGTCGTGATCGGCAGCCCCGACTCGGCCAGCATCTTCTTGCCGAGCTCGACGTTCGTGCCCTCGAGGCGCACGACGAGCGGCACCTTGAGGCCCACCTGCTTGACCGCCGTGATGACGCCCTCGGCGATCGTGTCGCACTTCATGATGCCGCCGAAGATGTTGACGAAGATGCCCTTCACCTTGGGGTCGTGCGTGATGATCTTGAACGCCGCCGTCACCTTTTCGGCTGTCGCGCCGCCGCCGACGTCCAGGAAGTTCGCCGGCTGACCGCCGAAGTGCTTGATGGTGTCCATGGTGGCCATGGCCAGACCCGCGCCGTTGACCATGCAGCCGACGTTGCCGTCCAGCGTGATGAACGAGAGGTCGTACTTCTTCGCCTCGATCTCCGACGCGTCTTCCTCGTCGAGGTCGCGCAGCGCCTCGAGGTCCTTGTGGCGGTAGAGCGCGTTGTCGTCGAACGTGACCTTCGCGTCCAGCGCGAACACGCGGTTGTCCTTGAGGACGACCAGCGGGTTCACCTCGAGCAGCGACGCGTCGAGCTCGATGAACGCCTTGTAGGTCTGCACGAGCAGCGCCACGGCGTTCTTCGCGGCATCGCCCGTGAGACCCAGCCCGTAGGCCAGATTGCGCGCCTGGTAGCCGGCGAGGCCGACGACCGGGTCGACGATCTCTTTCAAGATCTTCTCGGGCGTCTTGGCGGCGACCTCTTCGATCTCCATGCCGCCTTCGGACGACGCCATGACGACGACGCGGCCCGCGCCGCGATCCACGACGATGCCCAGGTACAGCTCGCGCGCGATGTCGGCGCCCTGCTCGACGAGGAGGCGCTTGACCTTCTGGCCCGCGGGGCCCGTCTGGTGCGTGACGAGCTGCATGCCGAGGATCTTCTGCGCGGCTTCCTTCGCCGCGGCGACGCCCTTGACGACCTTGACGCCGCCGCCCTTGCCGCGACCGCCCGCGTGGATCTGCGCCTTGACGACGACGACCTCGCTGCCGGTCTCGGCGATGATCGACTTGGCGGCGGCCTCCGCCTCCTCGACCGTGAAGGCGGGCGTGCCCTTCGGCACGGGCACGCCGTACTTCCGCAGGAGCTCCTTACCCTGGTACTCGTGGATCTTCATCGCAGTTCCTTGGTGCGGCGATTAGAGCTTCTTCGAAGCCTCGATGAGCTCGCGCACGGCGCCGGCCGACTTCTCGAGCATGGCCTTCTCCTCAGCCGACAGCTGGATCGAGACGACCTTCTCCACGCCGCCCGCGCCGATGACGACGGGGACGCCCATGTAGAGGTCCTTGTAGCCGTACTCGCCGTCGAGGTGGGCGGCGCAGGCGATCATGCGCTTGAGGTCCTTGAGGTAGGCCTCGGCCATGAGCACGGCCGCGGACGCCGGCGCGTAGTACGCGCTGGTCCCCATGAGCTTGACGATCTCGCCGCCGCCGTTGCGCGTGCGGTCGACGATCGCCGCCAGCTTGTCGGCCGCGATGAGCTGCGGGACCGGCACGCCGTTCACCGTGCAGGCGCTCGTGACGGGCACCATCGTGTCGCCGTGACCGCCGAGCACCATCGGGCGCACGTCCTTGACGGACACGCCGAGCTCGCGGGCGATGAAGAGCTGGAAGCGCGCCGAGTCGAGCACGCCGGCCATGCCGACGACCTTCTTGCCGGAGAATCCCGTGACCTTCTTGAGCTCGTAAACCATCGCGTCCAGCGGGTTCGACACGACGATGACGAACGCGTTCGGCGCGGCCTTCTTCAGGTTCTCGCCGACGCTGCGGATGATCTTCAGGTTGATCGAAAGTAAGTCGTCGCGCGACATGCCCGGCTTGCGCGGCACGCCGGCCGTGATGATGACCACGTCCGAACCGGCGACGTCGTCCCAGCTCGAGCTGCCCTTGACGTTCGCGTCCCAGCCGAGGACGGCGCCGTTCTGCTCGAGGTCGAGCGCCTTGCCCTTGGCGACGCCCTCCTTCTCGGGGATGTCGAAGAGCACGACGTCGCCGAGCTCCTTGCGCGCGACGAGCGCGGCGAGCTCGCCGCCGATGTTGCCTGCACCAATGAGCGAAATCTTCTTGCGTGACATGCCAAAGCCTCTTTTCTGCGAATCCAGTGAGCGCTACGAAAGTTGGAACGTTGACGACTCGGACGCTGAATCCGTCGGGGTCGAACTATGGATTGGGCGCGCCGCGCGCGCCGGCTCAATCAGCCAGCCTTGATATTGCTGATGATCGCGTCGCCGAAGGCCGAGCAGCTGATCTCCTTCGCGCCCTCCATGAGACGGGCGAAGTCGTACGTCACGGTCTTCTGCGCGATCGTCTTCTCGAGCGCGGCGATCGTGCGCGTGGCGGCGCCCGTCCAGCCGAGGTGCTCGAGCAGCATGACGCCCGAGAGGATCACCGAGCCCGGGTTCACCTTGTCGAGGTTGGCGTACTTCGGCGCCGTGCCGTGCGTGGCCTCGAAGACCGCGTGGCCCGTGACGTAGTTGATGTTGCCGCCCGGCGCGATGCCGATGCCGCCCACCTGCGCCGCCAGCGCGTCGCTGAGGTAGTCGCCGTTGAGGTTCAGCGTCGCGATGACGTCGAACTCATCCGGACGCGTCAGCACCTGCTGCAGCGTGATGTCGGCGATCGAGTCCTTCACGAGGACCTGGCCGGCCGGCGGCTTGCCGCCGCAGTCGTCCCAGCCGACGGCCTTGCCCGCGAACTCCTTCTTCACGAGGGCGTAGCCCCAGTCGCGGAAGCCGCCCTCGGTGTACTTCATGATGTTGCCCTTGTGCACCAGCGTGACGCTCTTGCGCTTGTGCTTGATGGCGTACTCGATGGCGGCGCGGATGAGGCGCTCGCTGCCCTCGCGCGAGACCGGCTTGACGCCGATGCCCGACGTCTCGGGGAAGCGGATCTTCTTCACGCCCATCTCGTTCTGCAGGAACGCGATGACCTTCTTCGCCTCGGGCGACTCGGCCGCCCACTCGATGCCGGCGTAGATGTCCTCCGTGTTCTCGCGGAAGATCACCATGTTCACCTTCTCGGGCGCCTTGACGGGCGAGGGGACGCCCTTGAAGTACTGCACGGGGCGCAGGCACACGTAGAGGTCCAGCATCTGGCGGATGGCGACGTTCAGCGAGCGGATGCCGCCGCCCACGGGCGTCGTCAGCGGGCCCTTGATGCCCACGAAGTACTTCTTGAACGCCTCGAGCGTCTCGTCGGGCAGCCACGTGTCGAAGAGGTTCTTCGCCTTCTCGCCGGCGTACACCTCGGTCCACGCGATCTTCTTCTTGCCGCCGAACTCCTTCTCGACGGCGGCGTCGAGCACGCGCACGCTGGCGCGCCAGATGTCGGGGCCCGTACCGTCGCCCTCGATGAAGGGGATGATCGGGTGATCGGGCACCTCGAGGCGCCCGTCGGCGTGAACGGTGATGGGATCGGAACCGGCGGGAATCTGTGGCTTGGCGCTGGGCATGGCAGCCCCGATTAGTGATGACCGGGGGGCGTCAGCGCAAGGGAAAAGTTGGCGGAATCCGCGGGGGAGGGGCGGCCCTCGGGCTATGGTCCCGCCGTGGACATCGTGGCGCTGGGCAAGCTGTTCGTCGCGGGGGCGGCGGGTCTCGCGGTCTCGCTTGCCGTGTCGCATTGGTGGCGCGATCCCCGGCGTCGCTCCCGGCGATTGCTGGCGCGCGCCGAGCAGAAGCCGCTGGCCGCGATCTCCGAAGGCGAGCGCGCGCGCGTGCACGGCGTCGTCTTGCGCGGGGCGCAGATGCTGGAGGCGCCGTTCACGGGGCGGCGGTGCGTGGCCTACCGGATTGTCGCCGAAGTCTGGGAGCAAGAAGACGGCTGGCGGGAAGTGGCCGCCAGTGAGAGCTCGGCTCCCTTCGCGCTGGCTTCGGAGGGCGTCGAAGCGCGCGTCGAGGGACCGTTCCTCGTCGGCCTCGAGTACGACGCGCGCAGTGAGGACGAGCCCGAGCTGTCGCCGCGCGTCGCGGCCACCTATCGTCGCCTGGGCATCGAGCTGACCGACTCATGGGACCGCCCTCGCCGGCTCCGGTTCCGCGAGGCTGCGCTCGAGCCCGGCGATCCGATCTGGGTGCTCGGCCGCGCCTCCGTGGTCGTCGATCCGAGCGGTCGTCGCGAGTCTCCTCGCGGGCAGCCCGTCAAGCGCGTGATTCGCGGCACGAAGCGTGAGCCCGTCGTGATCGCCGACGAAGACGCGCCCGGCCTTCCCGCCATCGCCTGAGCGCTGGTCGTCTGCTGCCGGACCGCGTCGTGCCAGCGCCACGGCCGCGGGAAGAGATCCGCACGCTTGCCTCCCCAGGGGTATTCGAGTTAACAGTTCGCGCGCTACTAGATTGTCGATAACTTTTCGGGAGCTCGTTTTGAAAATTCAGGGCCAGGGTCGGCGGCGGGGGCTTGCGACGCTCTTCGTCGTCGCCGCGTGTTTCGTGGGGAGCCTCTCGGCGCGCGCCGAGGGTGGGGCTGACAAGAAGCGGGCGACGGCGCTCTTGAAAGAGGGCGCGGCGGCGCTGGACCGTAAGGACTTCGCGGTCGCGCTGTCGAAGTTCGGCGAGGCGTATCAGCTGGTCCCGAGCCCCAAGATTCAGTTCAACGTCGGCCTCGCGCAGGAGGGTCTGGATCGCCCGGCCGAGGCGACGCGCGCGTATCGCCTCTACATCGAAGGCGCGCCCGAGGACTCCGCCGCGCGCCGCGCCGACGCCAGCGCGCGCATCAAGGCGCTGCGCGCGCGCGTGACGCACCTCATGGTGACGGCCGACGTCGCCGGCGCCGCGGTGCTGGTCGACGGGGCCGAGCGGGGGCGAACGCCGCTCGCGCAGCCCATCGTCGTGAGCGCCGGCCACCATCAGGTGCTCGTGCAGGCGCCGGAGGGCGGCGCGGACACCGCGCCGTGGACGCGCGCCTTTCGTGGCGAGGGTGGCGGCACGATCGAGCTGCAGGCGTCGCTGGTGCCCGCGGCGAAGGCGCCCGCGCCGGTGGCGGCGGCGCCGCTTCCATTGGTGCCCGAGACGGCGAAGGCGGCGCCTGTGCTCGTCGAGCGGCGTTCCTCCAGCGACGACGAGCCGCGGCCCGTCTACACGAGGGTGTGGTTCTGGGCCGTCGTGGGCGTCGCCGTCGCTGGCGGCGTGACCGCCGCGGTGCTCGCCACGCGGCACCCCGAGACCTCGTTCGTATGTCCCGTCGCCGACTGTGTGAAGCCATGAAGCTCGATCTTCGGTCCCTTTGGCTCGTGCGCGTGGCGTGCCTCTCGGCGTTGGCGCTCGCGGGCTGCGGCGGCAGCACCGAGTCGACGTCGCTGGTCGTCGAGATCGGCGTGCAAGGCTTGAGCGCCGGCGTCGATCTCGACGACGTGCGCGTCACCGTCGACGGGCGGCGCGACGCGACGTTCCCCGTCGCGGCGGCGCCCGAGGCCGGGAAGAAGACCTTCCCGTTCGTCGTCGGGATCGTCCCGCTCAAGAGCGCCGACGAGAAGGTCAGCGTCGCCGCGATCGGCCGCTGGCAGGGCGCCGAGACGGTGAGGGCGAGCGCGCACCTCGGCTTCGTCAAGGGCGAGGTGCGCCTGCTGCGCCTCACGCTGGAGGCGGCGTGCGCGCCGCCGCCCGCCGCGTGCGACAGCGGTGAGACGTGCCACGCCGGTGTCTGCGGGTCGAATGAGGTCGACGTCGCGACGCTGCCGAAGTTCACGACCGGCGCCGCTGGCTCGGGCGGCAACGGCGGCGCCGACGCCGCCGCGGGCTCCGGCCCCGGCGACGCGTCGGTGGACTTGCCGCCGAAGGCCGACGCGCTCGCCGAGGGCGCGGGCTGCCTCGAAAACGACGTGCGCGCGTGCAGCTGCGGCGCGATGGCCGGCGGGTCCCAGGTCTGCTCGAACGGCCAGTGGGCGCCGTGCAAGATCTCCTGCGCGCAGACCGGCATCATGGGCGCCTGCGGCCCCGGCACGCGCGCGTGCGACGAGAGCAAGGCGCAGTGGGGCGCGTGCAGCATCGCGCCAGCGGCCGCCGACACGTGCCTCAAGAAGTCCGACGAGACCTGCAACGGCGTCGACAACGAGGGCTGCGACTGCCTCATGGGCGAGACGCGCACCTGCGACAAGGCGAGCCTCTTCGGCAAGTGCGCCGCGGGCACCGAGACGTGCGGCGCCAACGGCAAGTGGTCGGCGTGCAGCATCACGCCTTCGGCCGCCGACACGTGCGTCGCCAACAACGACGACAACTGCAACGGCAAGGTCAACGAGGGCTGCCCGTGCGTGCAAGGCGCGAAGCGCGCGTGCAGCGACGGCGGCCTGCGCGGCAAGTGCGCGACGGGCACGCAGACGTGCGACGACAAGTCGACGTGGGGGGCGTGCACGATCACGCCGTCTTCGGCCGATACCTGCGTCACCGGCAACGACGACAACTGCAACGGCATCCCGAACGAGGGGTGCGCGTGCCTCATGGGGCAGAGCCGCACGTGCGACAAGGCGAGCCTCTTCGGCAAGTGCGCCACGGGCACCGAGACCTGCGACGGCGCCGGCAAGTGGTCGGCGTGCAGCATCACGCCGTCGGCCGCCGACACGTGCGTCACCGGCAACGACGACAACTGCAACGGCCGCACCACCGAGGGCTGCCTGTGCGTGCAAGGGCAGACGCGCCCGTGCAGCGACGGCGGCGCGAAGGGGGCCTGCGGCGCGGGCACGCAGACGTGCGACGGCGCCGGCAAGTGGGGCGCCTGCAGCGTCACGCCGAAGGCGGCCGACACGTGCGGCCCGACATCGGACGAGACCTGCAACGGCGTCCCGCACGAGGGCTGCGCGTGCGTCAACGGCCAATCGCAGTCCTGCGGGCTGGGCGGCTACCTCGGGAAGTGTGCGGGCGGCACGCAGACGTGCGTGGGCGGCACTTGGAGCGCCTGCAGCATCACGCCGTCGGCCGCTGATACGTGCGTCGCCGGCAACGACGACAACTGCAACGGCAAGCTCAACGAAGGCTGCGCCTGCACGAACGGCAGCACGCGCAAGTGCACGGCGGACGCGCTGTTTGGCAAGTGCGCGAACGGTGATGAGACGTGCAACAACGGCGTGTGGAGCGCCTGCAGCATCACGCCGAGCGCGGCCGACACGTGCGAGGCCACGAGCGACGAGAACTGCAACGGCACCCCGCACGACGGGTGCGCTTGTGTTCACAACCAGACGCGCAAGTGCTCGGCCGACGGCAAGAAGGGCACCTGCGCGGGCGGCGACGAGACGTGCGGCGTGAACGGCACGTGGGGCGCCTGCAGCATCACGCCGAAGGCCGCCGATGCGTGCACGAGCGTCAACAACGACGACGACTGCGACGGCACCCCGTTCGAGGGCTGCGAGTGCGTGAGCGGCTCGTCGGAGTCGTGCAACAGCTGCGGCAACACGCGCTCGTGCTCGGGCGGCGCCTGGGGCCTGTGCGGCACGGCCGCGACCTGCACGCCGGGCACGCAGCAGACCTGCGGCGAGTGTTCGAACGTCATCACGTGCAGCAGCCAATCGTGCACGTTCCCCAGCTGCCCGAGCTGTTGCCCCATCCCCGTGAACGACAAGTGGACCTCGATCGGGATCGGCTATCACACGACGCCGTGGGCGATCGTCTGGCCTCCCGAGAGCTCGGGCGTGACGGCGATCCCGTACACGGAGACGGCCAGCGGCGGCGCGCTGGTCATGCCGCGCGACACGGTCGTCAACCGCGTGTCGAACTTCCAGGGCAGTTACGCCGTGTCGTTCAACGTCGCGATCGAGGATCCCTTCACGTTCCACCTCGGGCTCGGCACGCTCACGCCCGACTCGTTCCCGGCCCTGCGTCGCGTCGCCGGCGGCCCCACGATCGTGGGCGGCCTCAAGTATGGGCGCTCCGAGAGCTTCGGGTCATTCGGAGCCTGGAACAGCCAGATGGCCGGCTTCGCGTCGGTTCGCATGACGGTGTACGTGAAATCCACCGGCCAGCTGGCGGCGGCGCAGGCCGGCAGCCCCGCCGTCCGCTCCGGGTTCGTGAGCGTCGCGGGCACCATGCCGGGGCTCCTGCAGCTCGTCGGCAGCAACCTCCCCGAGTACGACAGCTCGACGAAGGTCCTGCGCATCTCCGACGTCGTCGGCTGCGCGGGCCTCACCGACGCCCAGGTGGACGCGCTCTACCAGATCAAGAAGGAGTACTAGGGCCGTGAGCGCCGAAGGCTTCCTCCTTGCGCCGGGGCAGCTGCTCGCGGGGACGTACCGGATCGAGCGGCCGCTGGGGAAGGGTGGCATGGGCGAGGTGTACGAGGCCTCGCACGCGCGCCTCGCGGGCCGCTACGCCGTGAAGCTTCTGCTGCGCGAGATCGGTCAGAACGAGGACGTGCTCCGGCGGTTCAAGCAGGAGGCCGAGGTCACGTCGCGCCTGCGCCACCCGAACATCGTGCAGGTCATCGACTTCGCTCAGCTGCCCGACGGCGCGCCCTTCATGGTCATGGAGCTCCTCGAGGGGCGCGACCTCGCGAACGAGCTGCGCGCCGTGGGCCGGCTGCCGCTCGCGCGCGTCGTCGACCTCGTCGATCAGATCGCGAGCGGCCTGGCGGCGGCGCACGCCGAGGGCATCGTCCACCGCGACCTCAAACCCGCGAACGTGTTCCTCACGCCGCTGCGCGGCCGCGACCGCGTGCTCGCGAAGGTCGTCGACTTCGGCATCTCGAAGGTGCGTGCCCTCACGGCCGGCCTCACGCGCACGCAGACCGTGATCGGCACGCCGCAGTACATGTCGCCCGAGCAGGCGCGGGGCCTGGTGCGCGAGATCGACGAGCGGACCGATCAGTTCGCGCTGGGCGCGATGGTCTTAGAGATGCTGACGGGCGAGCCCGCCTTCCGCGGCGACGAGCTGTCGGCCATCATCTACCAGATCGTCTACGAGCCGGCGCGCACGCTGGCGTCGGCGGGCCTCGGGGGCATGGAGCCCGTCGAGGCCGTGCTGGCGCGGGCGATGGCGAAGGCCCCGCAGGATCGCTTCCCGTCAGTGATCGACTTCGCGAGCGCGCTCGAGGCGGCCGCGAGTGGCGCCGTGGCCGAGCCGGTGGCGCCGAGCGCGCATGCCGGGCCGGCCGCGGCGTGGGCGGCCACGACGCCGGCGACGCCCGCGCTGGCGCCGGTCTCGCGCCTTCCGTCCGTCGGGCCGTCCACGACGCTGCGCGAGTCGGTGGCAGAGGTCGCGACGTCGGGAGGGCTCGCGTCGAGCGTCGACCTGCGACCCAGGCGAGGTAAGGCTTGGCTGCTCGTCGCCGTCGGCAGTTTGGCGGCGGGCGCAGCGGTGTTTGCTCTTTCTCGGCGCGCTCCGACGGTGGCGGAGGAACACCGCATGCCCGAGGCGGCCGCGCAGCAGGTAGCAAAGACGCCGGCGGAGCCGGCTCCCGCGCCGCCACCCAAGCCACCCGCGACGATCGTGGTCGAGATCGCGGGCGCGCCCGAAGGCCTGCGCGTGCAGCTCGACGGCCGCGACGTCGCCGTCCCGATCAGGCTCGCGCGCGACGACCAGCCGCACCGCCTCACCTTCTCGGCGGCGGGCTACGAGGCGAAGGAGCAGTGGATCACTGCGCTCGAGGACCTCGTCGTGACGCCCGCCCTCGAGAAGGCGGTCGCGCCGCCCCGTCCCGCGCGCGCGCCGAAGCCGCACAAGAAGCGCGACTCCGACAACGTCGTCACGGACATCTAGCGACCGTCGCGGGCGCCTGCTCGCGCGCACGCACGGTTCGTGAGGTCACACGCGCCGAACGGCGCTAGCGGCAAGCCGGCGCGAGCGACACGTAGTCCTGGCCCAGCGGCGTGAGCGTGCCCGAGCCCGAGCCGAGCAGCGCCTCGCGGCCGGCGGCGCCGTCGCGGCCCGTGAACCAGGCGTAGCGGAACACGGCCGGCTCGCTCTCGAGGTACGGCACCGCCTGATCCATGTACGTCTTCTCGCCTGCGGCGTCGCCGGGCGAGTCGAGGCACGAGAACTCGGTGAGCCAGATGGGCTTGCCGTACTTCTTCGCGTTCGTGATGTGGCTCTTCAGCGCCGAGAGCGTGCACGCGTACCAATGGACGGCGATGTAGTCGACGCGGCAGTTCGGGCAGGCGGCGAAGAACTTGTCGAACCAGGTGAAGGGGTTCGTCTCGTTGCAGCTGCCGCCGCAGTAGTTGGGCGAGGGGCTCACGATCTTGAGCGGCGGGTTGAACGAGTTCGCGATCTGCTCGATCTGCGGCCACAGCGCCGCCGCCTGCTCCGGCGTCAGGTTCGACTGCGAGCCGAAGTTCGGCTCGTTGAAGGTGAGCAGGTACTTCGAGCCCTTCGGGATCTGGCTGGCCGCGCCCGAGATGAAGTTGCTGCCCCAGATCATGGGCACGTACTCGACGCCGAGGCCCTGATACGAGCTCGCGACGCCGCCGTCGGGCGTCTTCGCCCAGTTGTACCACCAGCGCACGCCCGCGCTGGGCGACGTGAGGGCCTGCATGTCCGCCAGCGAGTTGTAGCCGTAGGCCTCGCCGCGCTTGCACGTCGTGCCGCTCGAACCGGCGGCGCCCGTCGAGCCTGCCGCGCCCGTCGAGCCTGCGGCGCCCGTCGAGCCTGCCGCGCCCGTCGAGCCGCCGCCCTGCGCGTAGACGTCGAGCTCGGCCATCGACCACCAGCTCGAGGCCGCGCCGGTCTGCACGATCTTGATGTAGCGCGCGCTCTGCGTCGCGAACGTCGCGGTCACGACGGCCGACGTGCCGGTGCCGCTGGCGACGGCGCTGCCGAAGTTGCTGCCGTCGTTCGACACGAACACCTGGTAGCCGCGCGGATAGTCGTTCGTGCTGCCGGCGGCGTCGAGCTTGACCTGGTTGAAGGAGTGCGCCGCTTTCATGTCGACCGTGAACGACATGCCGTTCGCCATCGCGGCGCCGCTGGTCCAGCGGGTGCCGGTGTTGCCGTCGAGCGCGTTGCCCGCCGACGAGGCGCCGTTCGACGCCGTCGCCGTCCAGCCGGAGCGCGAGAGCGCCGTTTCACCGCCGGCGCCCGTACCGGCGGCGCCGTTCGTGCCCGCGGCGCCCGTCGTGCCCGCGCTACCGGCGGCCCCGGCCGCGCCCGTCGTCGTGTCGGGCGCGACGATCGTGATCTCCCAGACCGAGTACCCGTACTGGGTCGCGCGCTGCGTGCCGTACATCTGCACGTAGCGCGCGCTGGCCGCGAGGCCCTTCCAGTCGTCGATGCCACCGTCGCCCGCGGTGACGGCCTTGATCGTGGTCCACGTGGCGTTGTCGTTCGACACGCGGACCTGATACGCCTTCGCGTACGCCGCCTCCCAATTGAGCTTCACCTCCGTGATCGACTTCATCGAGCCGAGGTCGACCGTGATCCACTGCGGATCGCTGGACGCCGACGACCAGCGCGTCCCCGTGTTGCCGTCGACGGCCTTCGCGGCCTCGTACCCGGCGCCCTGGATCGACGACGCCGTAGCCGTGCCCTTCAGCACCAGCTCGGAGCGCACGGCGGTCTCGGCCACCGGATCGCCTTCGATGACGCCCGGCCCGCACGCCGCGGCGAGCAAGCACGCGCCCGTGATGGAGACGATGCGTTGACGTGTCGTTCCCTGCTTCTCGACTCTCATGGCGGCCCGCAGGGCAAGATCCGCGCCGCGCTGGATGCCCGCGTCCCGGCGAGTCAATGATCTCTTCCGCCCGCGCAGCGGTGCGCCTTGTGGCGGATCGTCCGAAAGAGATTTCAACTCCGTGCGCCATCGGGGCGTGGCCTTGGTGAGCGCACCCCCCAGCACAAGTCCCCACCTCGTCTCGGGCGTGCACGTCGACCGGAGCCCTCATAATTGAAGGGCGGCCGCCATGAGGCAGTTCACGTTGTTGCAGATCGTCGCCATGGGCCTGCCCGCCGTCGGCTACGCGATCGCGTGGTGGAAGCAGCCGCAGCGGCGCGCGCGCCGCGTGCTCGAGCGTGTGCCAGGCAAGCGCCTCTGGGACGTGCGCGACGGAGATCTCGTGCGCGTCACCGGCATCGTCAAACGACTCCGGGAGATGGTGGTCTCGCCCGTGACCGGCCGCAGCTGCCTCGGGTTTCGCTACGTCATCGAGGAGCGCGGCTCCAGCGTCGGCGAGTGGCGCATCGTCGCGCAAGAGTCGACGTGCGTGTCGTTCGAGCTCGTCGACGAGGGCGTCGAGGCGACCGTCGAAGGGCCGTTCCTGTTCGGCCTCGACTTCGACGATCGCGGCGACGTGTGGGCCAACTTGCCGCCGGGCCTGTTCGGCGTGCTCGAGCGCGCGCGCATCCCGCTGTCCGGCCCGCTTGGCGGCGAGAAGGAGTTTCGCTTTCGTGAGGCCGTGCTGCGGCCGGACGATCGCATCATGGTCGCGGGCGGCATCTCGATCGAGATCGACGCTGGGGGGCGCCGCGCCTCGTTTCGCGGACCGCCGCTCGCGCGCAGGATCCGCGGCACGCCCGCGGACCCCGTCGCCCTCGCCGACGCCGACGAGGACTCGGCGCCCCTGCGGCCGCTGCGTTAGTTAGCGGATGATCGTGCCCGGCGGCACGTCGCGATCGAGCGCGGAAAGCGCCAGCACGTCAGCGTCGCCGGCCGCGAGGATCATCCCTTGTGAGACGACCCCGCGCAGCTTCGCGGGTTTGAGGTTGGCGAGGTAGATCACCGTGCGGCCCACGAGCTGCTCGGGCGCGTACGCGGCGGCAATGCCCGACACGACGGTGCGGGGCTCGCCCGTGCCCACGTCGAGCGTGAGCTTGAGCAGCTTGTCCGCCTTGGGCACGCGCTCGGCGGTGAGCACCTTCGCCGCGCGCAGCTCGATCTTCGCGAAGTCGTCGATCGTGATCTCGCCAGGAGCGACCGGCGTGGCGTGAGCTGCCTTTGGCGGGGCGGCGGGGGCCGCGGCCGGAGCCTCGGCAGGCACCCACTTGGCGATGAGCGCCTGCTGCCGTTCTGGCTCGACGCGCGGGAAGATGGGCTTCGGCTCCGAGAGCGTCCCGCCGGGCCACGCCCAGCGCGAAGGCCAGGCGCCGGCGTCGGCCTCGCGGCCCAGCTGGCGAAGAATCTCGGCCGCCGCTGTCGGCATCGCGGGCGCGATCGTCAGCGCGGCCCAGCGCAGCGTCTCGCAGCACACGGCCAGCATGTCGAGGAGCTCCTCGCGCTTCCCCGGATCTTTGGCGAGCGCCCACGGCTTCGTGCGCTCGATGTGCGCGTTCGCCTCGCGCACGATGCCCCAGGTCGCCTGCAGCGCGCCCGACGGGTTGAACTCGTCCCAGGCCAGCTGGCAGGTTTGCAGCGCCGACGACGCCTGCTCCGCGAAGGCCCCCGAGGCGGGCGAGGCGGCGCGGTCGCGCGCGGGCAGCTCGGCGCCGACGAACTTGTGCGCCATCGCGATCGTGCGGTTCAGCAGGTTGCCGAGGTCGTTGCCGAGGTCGGACTCGTAGCGCTGGAACAGCGCCTCGTAGGTGAAGTCGCCGTCGCCGCCGAAGGTGTACTCGCGCAAGACGAAGTAGCGGAGCGTGTCGACGCCCAGCTCGGCCGCGATGGCGTTCGGGTCGACGCGCGTCGCCGGCATCGACTTCGAGATCTTCTGCCCCTTCACGGTCAGGTAGCCGTGACAGAAGATCTCCGTCGGCGGCTCCAGGCCCGCGCTCCAGAGCATCGCCGGCCAGTACACGGCGTGGAAGCGGAGGATGTCCTTCGCGATGAGGTGGTGCGACGCCGCCCAGAACGCTCCCCGTCCCTGGCCCGCGGCGACCGCGTTCGGTCCACCGAGTACGGTGAGGTAGTTCGTGAGCGCGTCGATCCACACGTACACGGTCTGCGTCGCATCGCCGGGCACCGGTATGCCCCAGCGCACCGACTCGATCTTTCGCGAGACCGAGATGTCACGCAGCCCGCCTTTGACGAAGGAGAGCACCTCGTTGCGCCGCGACTCGGGCTGGATGGGCGAGGGCGTGCGGCCGTACCACTCGACGAGGCGATCGGCGTACTTCGACAGGCGGAAGAAGTAGTTCTTTTCTTTGACGAGCTCGACGGGGCGCAGGTGGATCTTGCAGATCTTCTCGCCGTTCACAGCGAGGACGTCGTCTTCGGTCTTGGCCTCCTCGCAGCCGACGCAGTACATGCCGTCGTACTCGTGCGGGTAGATGTCGCCCGCCGCGACGAGCCGCTGCCACATCTCGGCGACGGCGGCCTCGTGCCGCGGCTGCGTCGTGCGGATGAAGTCGTCGTTCGTCACGCCGAAGCGCTTCCACGCCGCCTGGAACTCGGCGGCGACGCCGTCGCAGTACGCCTGCGGCTCCTGCCCGCGCTCGCGCGCGATGCGCTCGATCTTCTGGCCGTGCTCGTCGAGGCCCGTGAGAAAGAACGTCTCGTGGCCCCGCGCGCGGTGGTAGCGGGCGAACGCGTCGGCGACGACGGTCGAGTAGAACGTCCCGAGGTGGGGCAGGGCGTTGACGTAGTAGATGGGCGTCGTGACGTAGAAGCGCGAGGTCGACATGGCGTTTGCGGCGGCAGTTTACTCGCGGGACGTGTCGTCGGGAGGCGTGCCTTCGGGAATTTTCTGATCGGTGCGCCCCGGGCCGTGCGCAGGCGCGTCGCTCTTCGGCGCCTCTCCCTGCGGCGGGGTGAGCGGGCGAACCTCGGAGCCGGCGAACACCTTGGGCGGCTGGTCTTCGAAGTACACGCGCACGCGCTCCCGCAGGACGTCGACGTCCCCCACGCGGCCGACGCCGTCGGGCGTCGCGACGCGCTTGCCGGCGCGCGGGAGGCGCTTGGCCGCCTCGACGTAGTTGGCCTGCTCGTAGACGAGGCAACACTTGAGGCGCCCGCACTGACCCGAGACCTTCGTCGGGTTGAGCGCGAGGTTCTGATCCTTGGCCATCTTGATCGAGACGGGCGCGAACTTCGGCAGGAACGTCGAGCAGCACAGCTCGCGCCCGCACGAGCCGATTCCGCCCACGACCTTCGCCTCGTCGCGCACGCCCACCTGGCGCAGCTCGACGCGCGCGTGCACCTTGCTGGCGAGGTCGCGCACGAGCTCTCGGAAGTCGATCCGCTGCTCCGCCGCGAAGTAGAACGTCGCGCGGCCGCCGTGCAGCTCGGCGCGGAACATCTTCATGCCCAGGTTGCGCGCCTTCACGCGCTCGCGGGCGAAGGCCAGCGCCTCGGCGGCGCGGCGGCGGTCGGCCTCCTGACGCGCGAGATCGCGGTCGTCGGCGACGCGGAGCACGCGCGGCAGCGGCGCCGAGGCCGGACGCAGCGCCGGCGCGACGGCGACGCGCGCGAGGTCCTGCCCGCCGCCGTCGTCGATGACGACGTGATCACCCAGGCGCAGCGTGAGCCTCCCCGGATCGCACGCGATCGTGCGCCCCGTCGGCGTGAGCTTGACGCCCACGACGGGGACGAGGGGGGGACCGCCGTTCTCGCGCGCCTCTGCGCCGCCGTGCTCGTCGGACCGCCGCTCGTCGTTCATGCCGCGCTCCGCTCGCGACGTCGCAGCTCGACCAGTAGCCGCTCGAGCGCCAGCGTCGGGTTGACGTTGGCGAGCAGCGCCGCGTCCGCCTCGACGATCGCGCCGAGCGCGCGCAGGAGCCGCGCCGGCTCGAGGTGCCCGAGCTCGCGGGCGCGCTCGGCGAACAGCGCCAGCTCGGGCGCGCCCGCCGAGGTCACGAGCGCGTCGCGGTACAGGCGCGCCAGCAGCGCGACGATGGGCGGCAGCGCCTCTTTGTTCTCCTTGTCACCGGCGAGGGCCGCGGCGGCGTCGAGGGCCGGCGCGATGCCGGGCGCGACCACGGCGGCCCGCAGCGTGGCGACGGCCTCCCACTTCGCGCCGGAGTCGTCGTCGGCGCGAGCCGCCTCCAGCATGCGCGCCGCCGAGCCGTCGGCCAGGGCGACCGCGACCTGCGCGCGCGCGCTGTCGACGCCGTGGGCCGCCGCGATCTTCGAGAGCGCGTCCTCCGTCAGCGCGCGGAACCGCACGCGCTGCGCGCGCGAGCGGATCGTGGGCAGCAGGCGATCGGGCGCGCTCGTACACAGCACGAGGTGGTTGCGCGGCGCCGGCTCTTCCAGCGTCTTCAGCAGGCTGTTCGCGGCGCTGGCATTCAGCGCGTCGGCGTCGTCGACGACGATGACGCGCGCGGGAGCCTCGTGTGGGCGCGATTGCGCGAGCGCCACGATGGCCTTCGCCTGCTCGATGACCAGCTGCGGTCCGTCGGGCGCGAACGTCGGTACGTCGGGGTGCACCCCCGCCTCGATGCGCCGGCAGGACTCGCAGGCGCCGCAGCCCCGTCCGGGGACTTCGGCGCAGGTCAGCGCCAGCGCGAGCCCCAGCGCCGTCGCCCGCTTGCCCACGCCGGGCGGGCCTTCGAATAAATAGGCGTGCGGCACGCGTCCCGTGCGCACGGCGCGCAAAAGGCCGTCGATCCCGCGATCTTGGCCAAGCACGTCTTCGAGCCGCACCCGCCGACCGTAGCACGCCTGACGCGTCATTCGACAGGCGGCGCCGCGGACGCTACGCTGAAAAGAAGGAGCGCGCTCATGGGAATCCTCGGCCGGCTTTCGACGCTCATCAAATCCAACGTCAACGACGCCATCGACGGGATGCAGGATCCCGCGAAGGAGATCGACCAGATGGTGCGTGACATGGAGGACTCGGCGCAGAAGGCGCGCGCCGAGGTCGCGCAGTGCATGGGCGAGGAGAAGCGCCTCGGCAAGCAGATCCTGTCGCTGGACGGCGAGATCAAGATCTGGACGGATCGCGCGGAGACGGCCGTCCGCGCCGGGGACGACGCGCTGGCCAAGGAGGCGCTGCGGCGCCGCGCCGAGAAGGAGGCGGAGCGCCTCGAGACGCAGAAGAGCCTGCAAGAGCAGGGCGTCTACGTCGAGCAGCTGACCACGGCGCTGCGGGCGTTGGAGGCGCGCGTCAAGGACGTGAAGCTGCGGCAGGGCACGCTGCGCGAGAAGGCGCGGGCCGCGAAGGGAACGTCGTCGCTGTCGGGCAAGACCTCGGCTTTCGCCGATTTCGAGCGCATGTCGAGCAAGATCGACTCGGTGGAGGCCGAGGCGGGGCTGGCGGACGAGCTCGCGGGCCGCACCGCGGAATCCGCGGCCGCCGAGCGCAAGCTGAACGAGCTCGCGGCGGGCAGCTCGGTCGACGACGCGCTGGCCGCGCTCAAGAAGAAGCTGGGCGGTTGACGAGCCGCCTGGCCCCTAATGGTGTGACGATCGGTAAGCCCGCACACTGACCCTTGAGCAGGGCCACGAGCGGCGTGCTAGATTCCGCGACCGCATGGCGGAGCGTCGGAACTCGTCTGGCAAGGGCGGCGACCAGAGCGGTCTCTTCGACGTGAAGGCGCTCGCGGCGAAGGCGCGCTCGGAGACGGGCGGCCCCGTCGTGCGGCCGAACCCCGCCGAGCTCTCGGGCGTGCGCCCGCGGCGCGAGTCCGTCGTGGGCATTCGCGTGACGCCGCCGCCGCGCGCCGCTTCGAGCGACCTGCCCAACTGGCTGTGGGGGGTGCTGGGCTGCCTCAGCGTGCTGCTCGTCGGCTTCGCGGCGCTGTTCGTCCTGGGACGCTCGGGCAAGCTCGGCGCGCTCGTCGGCGACGCGGTCGCGCAGGCGCCGCCTCCGGCGCCGCCGCCTCCGGCGC
>DASZUD010000293.1:0-12378 GCA_035548155.1 Polyangia bacterium | reverse complement strand
ACGCGGCCGCCGCGCCGGAGGCGGCTTCCGGCGGCGCCAAGGCGGAAGCACCTGCCTCGCGCGAGAAGACCGCCGAGAAGGACGTCGCTCGCGAGGCCTGGCGCAAGAATCAGCCCGACATCTCGGTCGACGGCGGCAAGGCGACGATGATCATCCCCATCAAGGGCTCGATCGACGGCGCCACGTATCACGTGACCACGAAGCCTCGCAGCGTGCTCGTCACTCTGCCCAAGGGCGAGTCGATGATCACGATGCCGTACTACCCGCTGAAGCGCGACGGCTTCCGCCAGCTCTGGATCAAGAAGGACGAGCAGAGCGGCGCCACCGTCCTGCGCATCGTGCTCGGCGACGGGAGCGAGCCGCAGGCCGACATCAAGGACGACTACGTACGCGTCACCGTTCGCCGGCCAGCCGAGGCCCCCGACGAAGGTGGCAAGCCCGAAGGCGCCAAAACCGAAGGCGCCAAATCGGACAAATCGGACAAGTCGGAAAGCGCGAAGCCGACGCCCGAGTCCCCCTGAGGCGACTTCAGATCTTCTTCCGCTGCGACAGCCACGCGTCGACCTCGGCGACCTTCGTCCCGTCGCCCGCCTGCGCGTAGGCAGAACGCGCGCCCTCGGCCAGCGTGGCCGCGCGGTGCCGATCGCGCTCGGAGTCCCACAGCGCGCGCGCGAGCGCGAAGCGCGTCTCGCCGCGCCGCGCCGGCTCCGTCTCCTTCGCCTCGCGAATCTTCCAGGCACGCTCGAGCGGCGCCAGCGCCGACAGCGCGTCTCGCTCCGAGAGGTAGCTCTCGCCGATCCCCGTGAGCACGTACGCCAGGTTGCGGTGGTCGAGCCCCAGCTCGCGCTCCCAGATGATGCGCGCCCCTTCGAACGACGTCCGCGCCTCGCGATAGCGGCCGAGGCCATTCAGGATCTCGCCGCGGTTCATCAGCTGCGTGGCCACACTGGGGTGCTGCGCGCCGAGGCCGCGGCTCAGGATCTCGATCGACCGATCGACGTGTGACAGCGCCTCTTGGTTTCGCCCGAGATCCTCGAGCGACACGGCGACGTTGCCCTCGGAGATGCCGACGTCGGGGTTGTCCGAGCCGAGCGTCTCCTGCTTGAGCACGAGCGCTTGCTCGTTGAACCGCAGCGACTCTTCCTTGCGCCCCTTGAGGCCCTCGACGACCGCCCAGTTGTTGAGCAGCCACGAGCGCTGGCGATCGTGTCCGCCGACGCGCTTGAGCACGGCGTCGGCGGAGCTGGCCCAGCGCTGCGCCTCGCCATAGTCGTTCTTGAGGTACCCCGCGGCGAAGACCAGATACGTCGCCACCTCGGCGCGCACGTCGTCGTGGCGCGACGCGTCCGCGTCCCAGAACGCCTCCTCGAACGACTTCACGCTGCCGCCGCCGTCCGCCAGGTTCAGGCGCACGCGCCCCGCGAGGGCGAGCACCTCGGCCGTGAGCGGCTGGTATCCCACGTGCCTCGCCTCGGCCGCCAGCGCGTCGACGGCGCGCTCGGCCTCGCGCCAGCTGCCGGCGTCGCAACGCGCCTTCAGCGCCTCCAGGCGGTGGCGAAGCTCTTCGACGCGCGCGCGCGTCGCCGGATCCTCGGGCGGCCGCACGACCGCGCGCAACAGCGGCACGTCGGCGCAGCGGGCCAGCGAGCCCAGCGTGTTGGCGGCGCTCACGGCGTTCTCGACGACGTCGCCGTCCGCTGCGGCGTAGACCTGCGTGAGCGCGCGCAGGCCGCCGAGGCGCTCCTGCAGGCAGGACATGCGCAGATCGAGCACCTCCGCCGACTGCTCGCCGCGCACGTGCGTCGCCTCGCACGCCTCGCGGTGCATGTTCGCCCAGGCCTCGGCGTACGCGCCCAGCGCCCGCTTCACGCTGGCGTACACGTCGGCGGCGTAGGCCTTGCCCGACGCCAGGAACGCGCGGTGGATCTCCGCCTGTATCGGCGACTCGACGTCGGGCGGCGTCAGCTCCCAGACGCCCACCAGCCGATCGGCGCCGCTGCCGCACACGGCCTGATGGCTGGCGACGCTCTGTCTGACGGCCAGTCCCACGGCCAGCGGGACCAGCGCCGCCGCGACCGTCATCGCGCGTCGGCGCCGCGCCACGGCGGGGTCCTTCTCGAGCGCCTCGAGCAGCGCCTTCATCGAGGGGAACCGCTCGTCGGCGTTGGGACGCAGCCCGCGGAGCAAGATGCGGCGCACCCACGGCGGGACCTTCGTGCTGTCGGGGGCCTCCTTGACGTTGCCCTGCACGACGTTCGCCGTGAGCGCGAACATGCTGTTGCCGCCGAACGGACGCTCGCCGTAGAGCGCCTCGTAGAGCGCGACGCAGAAGCTGAACTGATCCGTGCGCGCGTCGGTGGCCGTGCCCAGGAACTGCTCCGGCGCCATGTACGCCGGAGTGCCCATCATCGCGCCCGTGCGCGTGAGCTGCGTGTCGAAGAGCCCCGAGCCGTGCAGGACCTCCTGCGTGTCCGCCGTGGACGGCATCGTCGTGTCGCGGTTGATGACCAACGTCGCGGGTCCGTCCTCGGGGATCGTCGCGGCGGCCTCGGCGATCGACCGAAGCGTCGCTGGGCCGTGCGTGCGCTCCGTCTTCTCGCTCACGTGGCGCGCGAGGCCGAAATCCATGACGCGCACCTGCCCGTCGCGACCGACCATGACGTTGTCGGGCTTGAAGTCGCGGTGGACCAGCTCCTTGTCGTGCGCGGCCTGCAGGCCACGCCCCGCCGCCATGAACACCTTGACGATGTCGCGCCAAGAGCGCTGCTGCGATTGGAGCCAGTACGTCACGGTGTTGCCGTCGACGAACTCCATCGCGATGAAGACCTGGTCCTCGAACGTGCCGACGTCGTAGACGACGACGACGTTCGGGTGCGAAAGCCGCGCGATCGCCTGCGCCTCGCGGAGCGTCCGTTGCCGGCCCTCGGCGTGCGAGACGCCGGCGCCTGGCTTCACGCGCAGGAGCTTGACCGCGACCTTGCGGTCGAGCTCGTGATCGTACGCGGCGTACACCTCGCCCATGCCGCCCCGCCCGACGAGGCCCAGCACGACGTATCGTCCGATGCTCGCGCCCCGCGGCAAGGCGTCGGGTGGTCCCGAATCGTATGGGGGCCCTGACGGCATACCTTCGCGCTCGCATTGACATCGGCCGAAACGGTGAACATTGAAGACCGTTGCCCCGCGCCGCGTCGTCTGACGTGCTGCATGACGGAAATCGCGCCCGCGGCACGGAAATGACGGCGTAGAGACACCTACACATACGGCGCCAGGCGCCTCGTCGTGCTTGTCAAACAAATGGGAGTGCGGATAATCAATTTCCATACCCCCTCGCCCCTCCGTGGAGGTTTCCCGATGCGGTCGAAGTTCCTTCGTTGCGCCGCCATCGCTGCCGTTGGCCTCTCGAGCTGGTTCGCGCCTTGCGCGCTGGCCGCCGACGCCAAAGGTTCGAGCAAGGACTCCAAGAAGAAGCCCGCCGAGCTTCACGCCGACGAGAAGTCGATCAAGAAGCAGACGCAGTGGGAAGACAAGATCATGGGCCCGGACACGAAGCGCGCCGAGCTCGAGAAGATCGCGCGCGCCCGGGCCGTGAACGAGAAGGCCGAGAAGGAGAAGGAGCGGCAGGCCGCCCTCGAGGCAGCCGCGCCGTCGCCGCCGAAGGCCGAGCCCGCGAAGGGAAAGGGATCCAAGAGCGAGGTGAACCTCCTCTCCGACTCGGACGACACGGGCGCCAAGGCGGAGCCGGGCCGCGGCATCTCGCCCAAGCTCGAGACCGAGGCCGCGCGCGAAGCGCCCAAGCCCGTCAAGCACGCCGACGACAAGTTCATCGACAAGCTCCTCCGCGACGAGGACGCGCCCAAGAAGCACGCCTCGGCGACGGACGACAAGGACCTCGAGAACCTGCTCGCGGGCGCGAAGGAGAAGCCCCGCAAGAAGGGCGACTCGATCGACGACCTGCTCAAGGCCAGCGACAAAGCGCCCGCGATGCCGGCGCCGCGCGTTCAGTCGGGTGGCCTGCCCGAGTGGGCGAAGCAACCGGAGATCTCGTCGCCGCCCCCGCCGCCGATCGCCGTGCACGTCACGCCGAAGAAGAAGGACGAGACCGGCGTGATTCACGTCGTTCAAGGCGCGGCCGGCAACGCTCCGGCCATCGTCTCGCCCCCACCCGCCGCGCGTCCGACGCGCGGCAAGGGCGGCAAGGGCGCGGCGGCGCAACAGGTCGTCTGGAGCGATCCGTTCGCGGAGAAGAAGAGCGTCGTCGCGGCCCCCAAGAAGGAGGCGGCGTCGCGTCCTTCGGCCGCCCCTTCGGACAGCGGCTGGAACGATCCGTTCGCTGAGCCCGAGGCGCGCAAAGCGACCAGCCGCAGGGGTGCGTCTGCGCCCGCTCCCACCGCGGCCCCCGCGAAGCGCCGCGACGCCGAGAAGACCGACCCGGGCACGCGACCCGCGACGTGGAAGGATCCCTTCACGAAGGCCACCGTCCCGGTGCCGCCGCGCGCGCCCGTCGCGATGCGCGAGCTCGGCAAGGGAGAGAGCTCGAAGTGGGAGATCGCGGCTCGCCGCCCCGCGGCGAGGACGTCCTCCTCCGACTCCCACGCCGCGTCCGGCTGGGGCGTGCTGAAGAAGCGCGCCCGCTAGGGCGCCCGAGGCCGCGCCGAACTGCCCGTCGTCGACTGGCATAATTTCTGGAATCGCGATATTTATCAGCGCGTCAATCGGCGCTAACCCGATAGATTCTTTGACTTATACGCCTGCCCTGCCCCACGAGGCTCTGGCGCGACCACTGGAAGGAAAATAAAACAGAAAAAGTATTTCAGATTACCAGAAGCATTGCCGAAGTAATTCAGTGATGCGACCCGCGGGCTCACTGGCTCTGATGACGACGCTGGCGACGCTGGCGGTCAGCTCGGCGGCGGTGGCGCAGGAGGCGATGCCGCCGTCCTCGATGGAGCCGGACCCGGCGACGATCGTGCAGGCAGCGCCCGCGGCGCCCTCCGGCCCGTCGCTGCCCTGGTTCGGGATCATGGCCGACGCCGGAATCCCCGATGGCATGCAGGGCTCGATCGTGCTCCGCCCGGTCAAGGCGCTCCGGGCGAGCATCGGCGGCGGCTACAACATGGTCAGCAAGGGCGTGCGCGTCGGACTGACGCTGCTGCCCTTCGGCCGTGGGCCGTCGGCGGCGATCGAGGCGGGCCGCTTCTTCGAGGGCAACGCCAACACGGCTGCGGCCAGGGTCTTCGGCCCCGGCGTCGCGACGTCCGCGTTCGGCCCCTCGCTCGAGCGCATCGGCTACGACTTCGTCAACGCACACCTCGGCCTCGACTTCGGCTGGAGGCGCGTGACGTTCTACGTCCATGGCGGGATGAGCTACGTGAAGGGCCAGGTCTACAAGCTGGATCAGGTGATCAACAGCTCGCAGCCCTCGATCAACGGGCAGGACGCGAACGGCCTCCAGATCTCCGTCCCCCAGGGCGCCACCGTCAAGTACCTCGGCCCCTCCGGCAAGATCGGTCTCATCGTCTACTTCGGGTGAACGCCATGAGGAACCTCAAGCACACGTCCGTCTGGGTGAGCGCGGTGGCCTTTGCCTCTCTGGCGATGGGCGGCTGCATGATGCAGGTCGAGGCCGACGTGCCGGAGGTCGAGGTCACCCAGCACGACATCACGTTCCAGGGCGTTCCCTCCGTGGCCGCGAATCTGGGCGACGTCGCGCTCACGAAGAGCTTCTCGCAGCAGCACCAGCGGCTGGAGCTGCCCGACGGCCTCACGACCGAGGTCAAGGCGATGGGCGTGACGCTGACGGCGCGGTCGGGGATCGACAACTTCGACTTCCTCAAGAACCTGCGCGTGTCGATGAGCGACGGCCAGCACGACCCGGTCGAGCTCATCAACTATCAGCGCGTCGACGGCGCGCCCTCGACGAACGTCCTCACGATCGAGAGCGCGAACCCCGTGAACACGCTGAACGCGTGGAAGACGGACACGGCGACGTTCACGGTCGACGTCGCGGGCAGCCTGCCGACGGGCGACTGGACGATGGACGTTTCGCTGCGCTTCGCCGGCAAGATCGTCTACAAGTACTGAGTCCTACCGGAGCCGCACGCCCGAGCCCGGGCCGGCCTCGAGCGCGAGGCGCGCGCCTTCGGCGCTGTAGCCGCCCAAGAAGGGATCGTCCGCGAGCAGGAAGGCGGTGTCGAGATCGACCCAATCGACGCCGCCCAGCGCGGCGACGACGTGGGCCATCGTCGCGATGCCGACGCGCGTCTCCACCATGGCGCCCGCCATCAGCGAGAGGCCGCGGCGGCGCGCTTCGCGCCCGAGCGCGACGGCCGTGGCCGGGCCGCCCAGCTTGACCAGCTTCAGGTTCACGCCGTGAGCGGCGCGGGCAGCCGTCAGGCGATCGAGATCCTCGGCGCCCCGGAACGACTCGTCGGCGACGACGGGCACCGGCGAGCGCGCGGCGACCTCGGCCATGCCCGCGAGATCCTCGCGCGCGCACGGCTGCTCGAAGCACTCGAGCGCGAGGCCGTCCTTGAGCAAGAGCTCGAGCAGCTCGAGCGCGTCGCGCGCCGAGTAGCCCGCGTTGGCGTCCAGCCGAAAGCGCGCGTCGGGCACGGCGGCGGCCACGGCCCGGAGCGCGGCGTGATCGGCGCGGTGATCTCGTCCGACCTTGACCTTGAAGCAATCGAAGCCCGCGTCGCGGTAGCCGCGCGCCAGGTCCGCCACATGGCCGGGCGCGCCGATCGGCAGCGTGATGTCCGTCGTGAGCGGCGCGGGCGGCGCGGCAGCGCCCAGAAGGCCGTGCAGCGGAACGCCCGCGAGGCGAGCCCAGGCGTCGGCGACGGCCGCCGCGATGCCAGCGCGCGCGACGGGGCTGCCCGGGACGCTGACGGCCAGCGTCGCCTCCGCCTCGGCGAGCTGCTCGAACGCCGAGCCCTCGAGCCGCGCGCGCGCGCCTTCGATCTCGCGCAGCAGATCGGGCTGATCCTCGCGGGTCACGGGCGGCAGCGCGGCGGCCTCGCCGAGCCCGCGCGCGCGCCGCCCCCCTTCGTCCTCGAGGTGAACCGTCACCAGCGCGGCGCGCGTCGCGTCCATGCGCCCCGTCGCGATGACGAACGGCTCCCGCAGCGGCACCGAGAGCGGCTGCGCCTCGACGCCGACGACGCGGACGCGCCCGGGTGACGGTAACGAAGTCACGTCGGGAGCGTATTTCAGGTGAGCGCGAGCCCGCCAGTCGCATTTCGCCGCGCCCAGGCGAGGCCGCCCGCAACCCGGCGGCCCGTCTCGAATTGAGCGCCCCCCTCCCCGGGCTCCGTGTGCTAATTCAGTCGAGGATCGTGCGTTTCCAGTCTCGCCTCGCCGCTTGCGTGCTGCTGTCCGGCCTTCTGGCCGGCTGCGGATCGCGCGCGCCCGAGAGAACGGGCATCGTGGTCACGATCGAGCTCGAAGGTGTCGCCGCCCGCCAGCTGCAGATCTCGGTCGACGGACCGAGCGGCTATCACCACTCCGCCGAGCGGCCCGGCACGGCCGGCGATCACCTCGCGAGCCCGCAGAGCGTGACGGTGTTCCTGCCGGACGGCCTCGCGGGGCAGGACGTGACGTGCACCGTGACGCCGCTCGACGGCGGTCAGCCTTCGGCGGCGGCCGGCACGGGGCGCGCGCGCCTGATCCTGCGAAAGCTGGTCCCGACGACCGTCAGGTTGACCGGGACGGCGAACGACGGCGGCGCCGACGACGCTGCGGACGCAGCGGAGGCCGGCGGCGCCGCGGGAGCCGACGGCGCGAGCGATGGCGCCGCGGACTCCCCCGCCGCCGACGCCGGTCCGAAGGGCAACGGGCAGCGGTGCGCGACCGACGCCGAGTGTGACAGCGCGATGTGCGTCGACGGCTTCTGCTGCGACTCGGCCTGCACGGACTCGTGCGAGGCCTGCAACCTCCCCGACCACGAGGGCACCTGCAGCCCGGTCGCCTCCGGGGATCCGACGGTGGGCGTCGAGCGCAACGCCTGCGCCGATCAGGGCGCGGCGAGCTGCGGCTTCGACGGAAAGTGCGACGGCAACGGCGCCTGCCGGAAGTACCGAGCCGGCATCACGTGCAAGCCGCCGTCGTGCCAGGGAACGTCGTTCGTTCCTCCGTCGGCGTGCGACGGACAAGGCTCGTGCGTCACGCTCAAGGAGGTCGACTGCGCGCCCTACAACTGCGCGACCTCGGGGCCGCCCGCCTGCGCGTCCACCTGCACGACGGGCGGCGGCGAATGCGCCTCGCCCGCGGTCTGCGTGAACGGCAGCTGCGGCCCGCGCCCGAAGAAGGCGAACAGCGAAGGGTGCCTGCTCGACGGCGACTGTCTCTCGAACCACTGCGCCGACGGCGTCTGCTGCAACGCGGCCTGCACGGGCGCGTGCGTCTCGTGCAATCAGCCAGGCGCCGAGGGCGTCTGCCAGAACGTCCCCGCCGGGAAGGCCGATCCGCACCGGGTTTGCACCGACGCGGGCGCGGCGACCTGCAAGACCAGCGGCCTCTGCAACGGCAGCGGCGCCTGCGCGCTGTACCCGACGACGACCGTCTGCCTCGCGGGGTCGTGCAAGAACAACACGACGCTGTCGCCGGGCCGGCACTGCGACGGCAACGGCGCGTGCGTCGCCTCGAGCGACCAGGAATGCACGCCGTTCCGCTGCAACCCCGCGGCCGCGGCCTGCTATGCGACGTGCTCGAGCAACGCGCAGTGCGTGCAGAAGCACCCGTGCGTCAACAACGCCTGCTTGACGTTGCAACAGTGAGCGACGACGCGGCCACCTCGGCGGCCGCGTCGCCTCGGGCGCTTCAGCGGGTCGCTTCGGCGAAGCGGCGCGCGACGTCCGGCCAGTTCCAGAGGTTCCAGACCGCCTCGAAGAAGTCGACCTTGCGGTTCTCGTACTGCAGGTAGAACGCGTGCTCCCAGGCGTCGAGGACCAAGAGCGGCGTGCTGCCGTTCGCGAGGTTGCCCTGGTGGTCGTAGATCTGCGTGACGAGCAGCTTCTTTGCGAGGGGCTCCCACACGAGCGCGGCCCAGCCCGAGCCCATGATCGTGGAGGCCGCCGCCGTCAGCTGCTTCTTGAAGGCGTCGAAGCTGCCGAAGTCCTTGTCGATGGCCTGGGCCAGCGCGCCGTCGGGCTTGCCGCCCGCCTTCGGCGCCAGGTTCGTCCAGAAGATCGAGTGCAGGACGTGGCCCGAGACGTTGAACGCCAGGGCGCGCTCGAGCGCGGCGATCGCCGCGAAGTCGCCCTTGCTGCGGGCCTCTTCCAGCTTTTCGAGCGCCGTGTTGGCGCCCGCAACGTAGGCGGCGTGGTGCTTGCCGTGATGGAGCTCGACGATCCGCGCCGAGAGGTGCGGCTCGAGGGCGCCGACTGCGTACGGGAGTTCGGGAAGTGTGTAGGTTGGCATGGCGCCCAAAATAACCAGGGCGCTGGCCGACGCAAGCTTCAAGTTCCCGACGGGCGAATCGGGACCGACGCGGCCCTCAGGTTTTGACCTGAAAGATGAAGTTCACAACGACGCGGTTCTGGTGGGTCCGCGGGTTGCTGCTGGCGTGCCACACGTTCGAATCGAACAGAATCGCTCTGCCCTTCTTGGGCGACACGCGCTTCTTGATCGTGAGGCCCTTCGAGTCGCGGTACGACTCGTTGAAGATGACGGTGTCGCCGTCGCTGTCCCGCACGTAGTAGAGCAGGCTCTTGTAGCCGGGATCGGGGACGTCGATGTGCGGCGTGTTGTACTTCTCCGGCGGCTCCGCAGAGCGCAGCAACATGTTCGCCTTGATGCGCTCGATCGCGCCCATGCGGACGCCCGTCTTCTCCTCCATGAAGTAGAAGAACGGGAACAGGACGTCGAAGAACTGCGACCGCTTCGAGCCCTCGAGGAACATCATGTGGACCAGCTGCTCCGAGTCGTACGAAGCGGCGTCCCGCTTCATGAGCTGCTGCTCCTTCTGATTGTTCGTCGAGGGCGTGTACACCCACTGGAAGTCGGACGTCTTGAAGATGATGTCTTCGATGATGTCCTGGTACGACTGCGGGATGAAGTTCTCGATCTCGATCATCGTGGGGGCTCGTCCTTTCTGACCGAGCCACCGGAGCCTACGCCGCTTGATGCCAGCCGTTCAACTCGACGATCGACCACCAGTTCGCCGCGGTGCTGCTGGGTTGGTCGGTCGTGCCGGCGACGCCGCACGCGCGATCAGACGCGGCGGGCCAAGAAGGCACCGATGAGGATGAGCCCTGCCAGCGTCCCCGCGAGGATGCTGAGCGAGCGGCCGCGCGACGCCGCGATCGGCGCGAGCAGCTGGCCCTCGCCGGCGACGCTGCCGACGAGCCACGGCCGCCGCGCCACCGGCTGGACGATGACGAGCGTCGGATCACCGCCGGTCTCGAGGCGCGTCGCGCCGCGCCCCCCCTTCTTTGCCCAGTCGAGCGCCGCCGCGACGCGCGGAGGCGTCGTCGAGGGCACGACGCGCAGAACGCCCGTGCCGTCGACGGGCGCGTAGGGGTCGCGGCCGTCGATGCGCGTGAGGAGACGCCCCGCCGTGTCGCAGACGAAGAGCGTTCGACCGTCCCGCGTCGCGTGATCGCCCAGCTGCTCGAGCGTGTCGCTGACGGCGCTCGCGCGCAGCACGCCCACGAACCGATCGCCGCGCCCGAAGATCGCCTTGCGGACGGTCAGCGTCTTCCGGCGCCAAGAACCGGCCGCGGGATCATCGAGCGTGCTCCACTCGAGATCGCCGGCGACGAGCTGGCCCTTCGACGCGAGCTTGGCCGCGGCCTGGAAGCCGTCCTGTCGCGTGGGGTCGTCCGGCGAGCCGGGCTCGAACGGCGCCGCCGGGCGTACCCGCAGGACGCCCTGCGAGTCGCGCGCCGCCGAGATCTCCCGCCGCCCGTCGGCCTCGAGCACGATGGCGCCGTCGGCTTCGTAGCGGGTGCGCTCTGCCGTCGTGAGCGCGAGCTCGGCGAGGCTGGGGTGCGCGATCGCCGTGGCCAGCAGGTAGCGACGCAGCGAGCCCTCGTCGCGGTCGTCGACCGCCCCGGCGGCCACGGCCTTCTCGAAGTCGTCGACGGCCTGCGACGCCACCGCCAAGTCACGCTCGACGGCCCCGGCGACGCGCGAAACCTCCCCCGCGCGCGCGCCTTCATCGGCGCGCAGCAGCGCCTGGCCCGCGGTGCGCGCCGAGCCGACGAGGAGCTGGCCCGCGACGACGCCAGCCACGACCAGCAGGAGCGCTGGAACCGCGGCACGAATCGCCGAGCGGGGACGAGCCCGCGCGTCGTCTGCCCTCCTCAGTCCTTCCGATCTCACGGCGCCTTACGGTTACCGCGGCCACGCGCGTCGGTAAAGGGCTGTCACTCCGTGCCGCGGGCTCCCCCGTGGCGCACGGCGATGTTAGGCTCTCGTCGTGATTCGCCGCGTGCTGCTCGTCGACGACGATCGCGCCCTCTCGACGATCTTGGCCGCGGCGCTGTCCGACGAAGGCTTCGAGGTGGCGACCGCCGCCAACGGCCTCGAGGGCGTGCGGCGCTTCGAGAGTGACGGCGCCGATCTGGTCATCCTCGACGTGCTCATGCCCGACCTCGACGGCCTCGAGGCCTGCCGCCGCCTGCGCAAGAAGAGCGCGGTGCCAATCATCCTGCTGACCTCGCGTGGCGAGGAGGTCGATCGCGTCACGGGGCTCGAGACGGGCGCCGACGACTACGTCACGAAGCCGTTCTCGACGCGCGAGCTGGTGGCGCGCATCCGCGCCCTCGGCCGGCGCGTCGGCGGTGGCCCGGCCACGGCGGCGCCCCCCAGCGCGCTCGGCGCCGAGGTGGTCGAGGCCGGCGCGCTGCGTCTCGATCCGGCGCGCTTCGAAGCTCGATGGCGCGGCCAGGCCGTGACGCTGACGCGCTCCGAGTTCCAGATCTTGAGCGCCCTCGCGCGCAATCGCGGCACGGTGCTCGCGCGCGAGCGCTTGCTCGACATCGCGCGTGGCGAGGACGCCATCGTGACCGACCGGACAGTCGACACGTTCATCAAGCGGCTGCGCAAGAAGCTCCGCGACGTCGACGAAGCCTTCGACGAGATCGAGACCGTCTTTGGCGTCGGGTACCGCTACAAGGATTGAGCGAGCGCGCGCCGCCGCGGCCGCGCTGCGACCGCGCGGCCTGCGCACGCAGTTGGCGCAGCTCGGCGGCGCGCTGCTCGTGCTGCCGCTCGCGTTGATCGCCATCGCGGCCGCGTACGAGCCGTGGGTCGTCCGCGAGCAACGCGACGCGCTGGCTCGCGCCGCCGACGCCATCGCGGCCGTCCCGCCGTCCGACGCGGCCGAGCGCGCCCGCATCGCGGCGCGCGCCCACGCCCTCGTGGCGCGCCTCGACG
>DASZUD010000292.1:0-8522 GCA_035548155.1 Polyangia bacterium | reverse complement strand
CGGCACCACGGGCAGCGCTGGGAGCGCTGGAACGACCGGCGCCGCGGGCACCACCGGCGCCGCGGGCACCACCGGCGGCGGCGGCACGAGCGGCATGCCCAACGCCGTGCGCAGCGCAGGCTGCGGCTCGGCCGCGCCCGCCACGCAGACCCTCGGCACCTACGTCAAGTTCATGGAGACGGTCCCGGCGAGCACGGTCACCAAAGGCAAGTGGCTCAACCCGCGCTCTTACTGGGTCTGGCTGCCGCCGAACTACGATCCGAACCATGCTTACCCCACCGTGTTCGTCGGCCCCGGATGCGGCGGCACGGGCGATAAGTCGATCCAGATCCAGAAGGCGTCGGGCAACGACGCGATCGCGGTCGGCCTCGATTACAACGCCGATGCGACGGGTCGCGCTTGCTTCAACACCGAGACGTTCCCCGACCCGGAGGTCGAGTTCGTCGAGAACACGGTCAAGCTGGTCGAGCAGGCCTACTGCGTCGACAAGAGCCGCCTGTTCATCGAAGGCTTCAGCAGCGGCTCGTGGCTCTCGTACCTGATGGGTTGCGTCGACGGCGGCCCGGGTGGCCTGTTCAAGGGCCAGGGAAATGCCTCCGGCGAGATGCAGGGCGTGCCCACCGACGCGTGCAAAGGCCCGATCGCCTACATGGCCGGCCACAACAATCCGGACGGCAACAATGCCTACCCGGGCGGGCGCGATCACATGATCAAGATCAACGGCTGCACGATGCCGCCCGTGACGATGCCGTACGATCCGGGACCCATGGTCAAGGCGCCCAACGCGGGCGTGACGATCAACTGCGTTCAGTACATGGGCTGCAAGGCTCCCACCGTGTTCTGCACCACGACGGGCGTCGGCCATGACCCGCAGGAGAACACGGGCATTTCGACGTACGGGTTCTGGAAGTTCTGGATGTCCCTCCCCTAAGGACATCGCCGAGCGCGCGAAGCGCCGAGTCATCAAGCCCAGCGCCGTCCCCGCCGAGTCGATCCGGTATGCGGGGACGGATGGCCGTCGCGGTTTGTTTGGTCTTGTGGCTCGCGTGCTCGGCGCACTCGAGCCCGGTGGCGCCGGCCGGCGGGGCCGGGATGGTCGGCAACGCGACGGGAGGCGGTGCGGGATCGGCGACGGGTGAAGGCGCAGGCGGGACCGCGAGCGCGAGCCCGACGGGCGGCGCCAGCGGCGGCGCCGGGATCTCGGGAGATGCGGGCACGACCGGAAGCGCGGGCGGCGCGGGCACCGGGTATCACCAATCCGAAGACGGGCTCTTGGGCTCGGGCGGCGTCGTCGGCACAGTGGGCTCGCCGGGCTCGCACGACGGCGGCGCGATGGCGGGGATGCTCGGCACCTGGCTGTACGCGAGCGGCAAGACGACGCGCGTCTGCCCGGGCGAGGCGGGCACGGACTCGCCGCCCGAGGGCGCGATCGTCGTCAACGCGGGGGCCAGCGACGGCGAGCTCGTCGTCGACGAGCCGGGCGCGTGCTCGCTCCACTTCACGCGCGCGGGCACCGTCGCGACGATCGCGACCGGTCAGTCGTGCTCGGGCGCCGACGGCGCGGGCGGAACGATCACGTTCACGAACATGACGTGGACGCTCACGCTCTCGGCCGACGGCGAGACGCTGACCGAGGCGCTGTCGGCCGACGAGACCCTCGCGCCCGCGCAAGGCGCGCCTCGCACGTGCAAGTTCACCGAGAGCGACGTGACGCTGAACCGCGCGCCCTGACTCGACCCCGCTGTGCGGGACGGCGGGACCTTCACTTCACGCCCTACCTCCGCCACTCCGCGCCTTCGGCGCGGATCCTAGCCCTTCCAGGCGGCCGCGATCGGTTGGCGGCGGCCGGGGCCGAAGGCCTTGCCGGTGATCTTCAGGCCGGGCGGCATCTGGCGGCGCTTGTACTCGCTCGTGCGCACGCGGCGCACGACGTCGGCCACGACGGCGCGCTCGAACCCCGCGGCCACCAGCGCCTCGGTGTCCTTGCCCTCGACGAGGTGCGCCTCGAGGATCGCGTCGAGCACGTCGTACGGCGGCAAGGAATCCTGGTCCGTCTGGTTCGGGCGCAGCTCGGCCGACGGCGCCTTCGTCAGCGTCGACTCCGGGATCACGGGCGCGTCCGCGTTGACGGCGCGCGAGAGCCGGTACACCAGCGTCTTGGGCGCGTCGCTGATGACGGCCAGGCCGCCCGCCATGTCGCCGTACAGCGTGCAATAGCCCGTGGCGACCTCGCTCTTGTTGCCCGTCGTGAGCAAGAGACGATTCTGCCGGTTCGACAGCGCCATGAGGATCGCGCCGCGGATGCGCGCCTGCAGGTTCTCCGACGTGAGCTGCGCCGACTCGGCCGCTGCTGCGGACGGCGATGCCGGCGCGAACGCCTCCAGCGGCGTCTTCAGCGTCTCGAGGTACGCCGCGAACATCGGCTCGATCGAGATCGTCGTGAACTCGATGCCCAGCGCGCGCGCCAGATCCTCGGCGTCGCGCCGCGAGCCCTCCGACGAGAAGCGCGACGGCATGGCGACGCCCAGCACGTTCTCCGGCCCGAGCGCGCGCGCCGCGACGGCCGCGACGAGCGCCGAATCGATGCCGCCCGAGAGCCCCAGCAACGCGCGCTGAAAACCGCAGCGGCGCGCGTAGTCACGCGTGCCGAGGACCAGCGCGCCCAGCGCCGAGCGCTCGTCCGACGGATCGAACGGCGCGAGATCACCCGCGCCCTTGCCCGCGCCCACGTCGAGCTCGACCATGACGACGGCGCTCTCGTGCTCGGGGCCGCGCGCGATCACGGCGCCCGTCTCGTCGATGCCGAGGCTCGCGCCGTCGAACACGAGGTCATCTTGGCCGCCCACCTGATTGACCAGCACCAGCGGCCGCCGCCAGCGCCGCGCCGTCGCGGCCAGCATGCGCGGCCGCAGGTGCCGCTTTTCTATCGTGTAAGGCGACGCCGAGACGTTGACGATCACCTGCGCGCCCGCGGCGACCAGCGACTCGACGGGATCGATGCGGTAGAGGCGGCGCGGCCAGAAGTCGCCGTCGTTCCAGATGTCCTCGCAGATCGTCACGCCGAGCCGCACGCCGCGAAACTCCACGACGCCCACCTGCGGCGACGGATCGAAGTAGCGCCACTCGTCGAAGACGTCGTACGTGGGCAGCAGCGACTTGCGCGTGATCGAGACCACCCGCCCGCCTTCGATGAGCGCCGCGCTGTTGGCGACGCCGCGCCCGTGACTCGACGGCGGCAAGCGCTCGGGGAAGCCCACCAGCACGCCCGCGCGCACGCCGCGCGCCCCCAGCTCGCCGGCCAGCCGATCGAGGCTGACGCGCGCGGCGTCGACGAACGCCGGGCGCTCGAGGAGGTCCTTCGGCGGGTAGCCCGAGAGCGCCAGCTCCGGGAAGATCGCGAGATCGGCGCCCCGCCGCTCGGCCTCGAGCGCGGCATCCCACACGAGCCGACGGTTGCCGTCGAAGTCCCCAATCGTGGGATTCATCTGTCCGAGCGCGATCTTCACGGTCTCGATCCTTCCGCGACTCTACCCGGTGGGCGGGCGGTTTGAAGCCCTTGGTGATAAAATCAGACCGTGAGCACCGTGAGGGAGGCGTCCGCAGCGGCCTCCGAGCCCCAGAGCGTCGCAACCCCGGAACCGATGGTGCTGGATGGCGGCGAGCCCGCCCCCAAGCCCTTCGACATCCCGCGGGAGCACCGCGTGTTCGTCAACCGGAACCTGCGCCTCGACAAGATCGAGATGGTGGGGTTCGACATGGACTACACGCTGGCGCTGTACAACCAGCCGCGCATCGAGGAGCTGTCGGTGCGCGCGACCCTGCAGAAGCTGGTGACGGCGAAGGGCTACCCGGCCGAAATCAGCGCTCTGGCCTATGACCCGCTGCTGGCGCTGCGCGGCCTCGTGGTCGACCGCGACAACGGCAACATCTTCAAGCCGGACCGCTACGGCTATCCCGGCCGGGCGCGACACGGCCTCCAGACGCTGGAGCGCGACGCGATCGCGGAGCTGTACCAGCGCGAGCGCACGCGCCTGTCGAACCGCCGCTACGCGTGGATCGACACGCTGTTCGCGCTGCCCGAGGCGGTGCTGTACGCGGGCCTGGTCGATTACTTCGATCGCACCGACGTGCCGGGCGGCAAGCCTTCGTACAACACGATGTGGGAGAACATTCGCGAGTGCATCGACCTCGCGCACCGCGACGGCTCGATCAAGACGATCGTCAGCGCGCAGCTGTCCTCGTACATCGAGAAGGACGAGGCGCTCGCCGAGACGCTGCACAAGTTCCGCTCGTCGGGGAAGCGCCTCTTCCTGCTGACGAACTCGGCGTGGGACTACACGACCACGGTCATGAGCTATCTGCTCGACGGCGCGCTGGCGGCGTACCCGAGCTGGCGCAGCTACTTCGACGTGATCGGCGTCTCTGCGTGCAAGCCGGAGTTCTTCACCGAGAACCACCCGTTCATCGAGCTGGACGCGCACACGGGCGCGCCCGTGGCCAAGCCGCACGACGGGCCGTTCCAGCGGGGGCGCATCTATCAGGGCGGCAACCTCAAGGCGTTCGAAGAGCGCGCGCGCACCAGCGGCGACCGCGTGCTGTTCGTCGGCGATCACATCTACGGCGACATGCTGCGCTCGCGGAAGTCGTCGAACTGGCGCACGGCCATGGTGCTGCAGGAGATGGAGCACGAGGTGGCGACGTACGATCACCTGCGCGCGGAGCTGACGAAGCTGGATCGGCTGGACGCCGAGCTCATCCACGTCGACGCCGAGCTGAACGAGCACCAGTCGAACCTGCGCGCGCTGCAGAAGCTGGGCGACCAGACGCCGGGCTCGGACCAGGTGGTGGACGCGCGGCGCGTGGTGAAGGCGAAGATCGAGGCGCTGCGCAAATCGCTGCGCGCGGCGACGGCGCAGCACCGGACGCTGGAGGCGGAGATCGACCACGCCTTCAACCCGTACTGGGGGCCGCTGTTCCGCGAGGGCTACGAGATCAGCAAGTTCGGCGAGCAGGTGGAGGCGTACGCGTGCGTCTACACGAGCCGCGTCTCGAACTTCCGCTTCTACTCGCCCATGCAGTACTTCCGTGGGCCGCGCGACCGCATGCCGCACGAAAGATAGGCGCCCCTCACACGCGCAGGCGCGGGCCGAGGCGGCGGACGAGGGACTCCTCGATGGCGCCCAGGCCGTGGCGTTCGGGCGGGCCGTGCTCTTGCTCGATCGCGGCGCTGGCCGCTTGCACGAACGAGAGGCGCGGCGGGTGGCCCGTGAGATCGTAGTAGCGCCGATCGCGCGGGAGCAGATCGCCGGTGAGGCCGAAGACCAGCTCGCGCGCGAGGGCGAAGTTGGCGCGCGTCACGAGGCGCAGCCACAGCGCCGACAAGCGCGGCGTCAGCCACGGCAGCGACACCGTGACGAGGCGCCGGCCCTCGAGCGCGGCGATGCGCTCGAGGATCTGCTTGCCGGTCATCGTGTCGGGGCCGGGGATGTCGTAAGAATCGCTCTCGGGCAGCGGCACGGAGAGCCCGTCGACGAGCGCCTGCACGGCGTCCTCGAGGGCGATCGGCGCGAGCTGCGACTCGAGCCACGCGGGCAGCACCATGGCCGGCAGGCGCAGTGCGAGGTCGCGCACGATCTGCCAGGACGCGCTGCCCTGCCCCACGATCATGGCCGCGCGCAGCTCGAGCGTGGGCACGCGGCCCGCGCGCAGGATGCGCCCCACCTCGAGGCGGCTCGCGAGGTGCTCGGACGCGCGTCCGCGGGGCTCGACGCCGCCGAGATAGATGATGCGGCGAACGCCGGCCGCGGCCGCGGCGCCGGCGAAGGCGTGGGCGGCGCGGCGATCGATCTCGCGAAAGTCGGCGGCGCCGCCCAGGCTGTGAACCAGGTAGTAGGCCGCTTCGACGCCGGACAGCGCGGGCGCGAGGCTGTCGCCGTCGAGCAGGTCGCACCGCACGTGCTCGAGGCCGGAGGCCGACCAGTCGGGCACGACGTGCCGCGAGCACGCGCGAACCTGATGGCCGGCTGCGAGCAGCGCGGGCACGAGCGCGCTGCCCACGAAGCCGGTCGCGCCGGCGACCAGAAGCTTCATGATGAAAACCTAGGTTCGGCGATGGGCGCGCGCCACCCGCCGCGACGCTACCGGCGGAAGCGGCGCACCAGCGTCTGCGCCTCTTCGAGGCCGAGCACCTTGGCCGCGCCGAAGTAGACGGCCGCGCCCGCGGCCACGGGCCCGAGCGCCTTGAGGAAGCGCACCACCAGCGCGTGGCTGGCGATGAGCTCGAGGCGCGCGCTCAAGAAGTAGACCGCGACGCCCATGGCCAGGCTGGCGCCCACGATGCGCGCGAGCGCCGCGAGGAGCTCGCGCGTGATCAGGTTCTTGATCTGGATCTGGAAGGCGGTCACCAGCACGAGCAGGTTCACCGTGGCGGCCACCGACGTGCCGAGCGCGAGGCCGAAATGGCCCAGCGAGCGGTAGGTGGCGTAGTTCCAGGCGAGGTTGGCCGCGACGGCCAGCACGCTGCCGATGAGCGGCACGCGCGTGCGACCGATGGCGTAGAACGCGGGCGCGACGACCTTCACGGCCGAGTAGGCCGCGAGGCCCACGGCGTAGCCCGTGAGCGCGCGCGCCGTCTCGTAGGTCGCGTGCTCGCTGAAGCGGCCGTGCTCATAGATGAGGCGGATGATGGGCACGCCCAGCAGCGCGAGGCCCACCATCGACGGCACGGTGAGGAACAGCACCATGCGCAGCCCGCGCCCCAGGGTCGCCGACATCGAGGTCCAGTCGCCGCGCGCGGCGTCCTTCGAAAGGTGCGTGAGCGCCGTCGTGCCCACGGCGACGCCGAACACGCCGATGGGCAGCTGCATGAGCCGGAACGCGTAGCTGAGCCACGAGATCGCGCCGTCGGAGACGCGGCTCGCGAAGGACGAGTTGATGACGACGTTGATCTGCACGGCGGCCACGCCCAGCGTCGCGGGCGCCATCAGCGCGGCGATGCGGCGCGTGCCCGCGTCGCGCAGCGCGAGATCGGGCATGAGCCGCGGCCGAAACCCGAGCCTCCACAGCGTCGGCATCTGAATGCCGAGCTGCGCGACGCCGCCCGCGACGGTCAGCGCCGCCCACACCATGACGGCGGCGCGCGGCGACGGACCGACGAGGTACACGGTGACGCCGCCGATGATGGCCACCACGTTGAACACCGACGACGCGAGCGCGGGCGCGGTGTACTTCTCTTCGGCGTTGAGCGCGCCCATCGCGACGACGGAGATCGAGATGAGCGGCAGGAACGGCAGCATGATGCGCACGAGGGTCGCGCAAAGCGCCGCCTTCTCGGGCGAGAAGCCCGAGGCCACGAGGTGCACGACGGGCTCGGGGAACAGCATGGCCACGCCGGCCGTGAGGCCGAGGTAGATCGTCAGCGTGGACATGACGCGGTTGGCGAGCGCGTACGCGGCCGACCGTGACTGATTGCGCAGCGTCGCGACGTAGGTGGGGACGAACGCCGTCGAGAGCGCGCCCTCGGCGAAGAGATCACGCAGCAGGTTCGGGATGCGGAAGGCGGCCAGGAAGGCGTCGCTGTTCGCGCCCGCGCCCAGGGTCAGCGCGAAGATCTGCTCGCGCACGAGGCCCAGCAGGCGCGAGAGCATGGTGAGCGCGCTGACCCGACGCGCGCCGCGCGCCATGCTGCGACGGGCATCCTCGGGACGGGGATCGTCGCGACGCGAGGCCTCGCCGCGCGAGTCGTCGGGGGATGCCTGGGGCGCCGAAGGCGCTTCCGTCGTCATTCGGTCTTGCCGCCCGCGGCCAGCAGGAGAGCAGCGCGATCTCGCACGGGCGACGGCGGCCCGGCGCGCAGCTTCTCGAGCAGCGAGCGATCGGCTGGCGTTCCGGCGGCGGCCACGCACGAGAGCATGTCCACGGCGTCCTCGGGCTTCGTCGCCGCGACGACCACCATCGAACGCGCGGCGCCCGTGGCCTGCTCGACCAGCATATCGCGCACCGGCGTCTTCCCGCGCGCGGGCGGCTCGACGCGGCGGCACACGGTGGCCACGCACGCGCCGCTGACGGCGGGATCCGGGTTCGTGATGCCGTCGGACAGCGCCTGCCGCGCGGCCGAATCGGGCTCGCGCACCACCAGCGCCGCGGCGCGCTTCACGGCGGGCGCGGGATCGCGCAGCAGCGCCCCCAGCTCGGCCGGCGCCGGGCACGTGAGCTGCGCGGTGGCCAGCGCGTCCAGCGCCGCGAGCCGCGCGGGCATGGGAGCCGCGGTCCGCGTGGCCAGCGCCCGCAGCCCCGCGCACGCGCGGGCGACGACGTCGGGCGGCACCTCCCAATCGCTCAGCTCGGCGGGCGAATCGCCGGAGAGCAACGTCCCCAGCGTCTGCGTCGCCACGACGCCGACCGGGTCGCTCGCGTCCAGCCGGTCGGCGACCACGCCCACCAGCAGCACGCCGCCGCGCACGAGCGGGATGGCCGCCAGGGCCGCCTCGGCCGCGGCGGGATCCGTCCCGCGCACGGCCGCC
>DASZUD010000291.1:0-6084 GCA_035548155.1 Polyangia bacterium | reverse complement strand
CACTGGGGGGGCAGCGGCGACGTGCCGCCCGAGCTGCGGACCGAGGCGCGGCCCGCGCGGCCGGCCGCCGAGCCGGCGCCGCCCGACTCAGAGTGGCTGCGCTCGCTGACGCTGCCGGACCTGCCCGTCCGCTGGGATCCGCTGGTCCTTCGGTACCTCGACTACTTCAAGAACGACCCCAAGGGCCACGCCATCATGGGCAACTGGCTGCGCCGCGCCGGTCGCTTCCGCGCGCTCTTCGAGAAGACGCTCGAGCGCCAGGGCCTGCCGAAGTCGCTGCTCTACGTCGCCATGGTGGAGAGCGGCTTCGACACGAGCGCGCGGTCGCGCGTGGGCGCGGGCGGCATCTGGCAGTTCATGCCTGGCGCCGGTCGCGCGTACGGCCTCGAGGTCAGCTACTGGCTGGACGCGCGCAGCGATCCCGAGAAGTCGGCCGAGGCGGCGGCGCGCTACCTCAAAGATCTGTACGTGCGCTTCGGCTCGTGGCCGCTGGTATTCGCGGCGTACAACGCGGGCTATGGCGCCGTGCTGAAGTCGATCACGGCGTACAACACGAACGACTTTTGGGAGCTGGTGCGTCACGAGGCGGGGCTGCCCTGGGAGTCGAGCATCTACGTCCCGAAGATCATGGCGGCGGCGATCGTGGGCACGAACGCGCAAGCGTTCGGGTTCGGCGAAATCACCCCCGACGCCCCTTACTCTTACGAGACCGCCGAGGCGCCGCCCGGCACGGCGCTGTCGACCGTGGCGCGCGCCGCGGGCGCCAGCGTCGAGGTGATCGAGGCGTTGAACCCGGAGCTGGTCCGGGATCGCACGCCGCCCGATCGCGGGCCCTCGCGCGTGCGGCTGCCCGCGGGCTCCGCGGCGACGTTCGCCGCGAACCTCGAGGCCGCGCGCGGGAACGAGCGCACGGAGACGATCGTGCTCCGGTTCGGCGAGACGCTGGAAGACGTCGCGCGGGCGCGCGGCACGAACGCGCGCGAGCTGCGGCGGCTGAACGGCGTCAAGGACTCGAGCGAGGTGCGCGCGGGCGTGAGCATCCTCGTGCCCAAGAAGCCAGGGGCAGCGCCCAAGGTGAGGCAGGCGCCCAAGGGTGAAGCCCTGGCCGACGCGGGGAAGACGACCGGCCCGCCCGAAGCGGCGGACGCCGACGACGACATGACGATCGTCGCCGTGCCCGACCGCTCGTTCGCGTACGAGGGCCGCGAGCGCGTGTTCTACCGAACGCGCGACGGCGACGCGCTCGACGAGATCGCCGAGACGTTCGGCGTGCGCACCGCGGAGCTCACCGAGTGGAACAACCTCGACCCGACGGCGAAGCTGCACCCGCGCATGGTGCTGCAGATCTTCGTGCGCAAGGAGTTCGATCCGGTGGGCGTCATGCTGCTGGATCCTGCGAAGGTCCGCGTCGTCACGCTGGGGTCGGAGGAGTTCCTCGAGCTCGAGACGGCTCGCAAGGGGAAGAAGCGCCTCACGGTGACGGCGAAGGCGGGCGACACGCTGGCGAAGCTGGGGCGGCGCTACGGCCTGACGCCCGGGGATCTCGCGCGCATCAATCGCTTCTCGTACAACACCGAGCTGCACGAGGGGCAGCACATCGTCGTGTACTCGCCCACGGGCGAGCCGCCGCGTGAGGTGGCGATGGGCCTGACGCCGGAGCCGAAGCGGCCCAAAGCCGGCTCGGTGGGCGCGATCGGCGCGGGCGCGGCGGCGCACAAGACCCCCGGCAGGCCGACGGGCGCGAAGGTGGCGGTGAAAGCCGGCCCGGGCGGCAAGCCGGCGGCGCCCGCCAAGGGAAGGGCGCCCGCGAAGCCGAGCGTGAGCGCCAAGTCCGTCGTTCCCGCGCGGGCGGGCGCCGCGCCCAAAGCGCCGGCGGCGCACTCCGCGAAGCCGGCGGCACCGGCGAAGAAGTAAGCGCGCCCATGATCGAGGTGCGCGTCGACGGGACGCGGGCCGGCCAGCGTGTCGACCACGTCGTCGCGGCGGCGGTGCCGGGCCTCAGCGGCGCGGCGGCGCGGCGGATGGTCGTCGCGGGCGCCGTGCGCATCGATGGGCGTCGCGCGCGCAAAGGCGAGCACGTCGCCGCGGGCCAGCTGCTGCAGATCGATGAACACGCCGCGGCGGCGCCCGTCGCGCGAATCGAGCCGGACGCCGAGTTGAAGGTCGCGTGGCTCTACGCCGACGACGCGCTGGTCGCGATCGACAAGCCGCCGGGCGCACCGTCGCATCCGCTGCGCGCGGGCGAGCGGGGCACGGCGGCGAACGCCATCGTCGCGCGGTTCCCCGAGTGCGCAGCGGCGTCGCCCGACGCGCGCGAGGGCGGCCTCGTCCACCGCCTCGACAACGAGACCAGCGGTGTGCTGGTCGCGGCGCGCGATCGTTCGGCGTGGGAGGCGCTGCGCGCGGCGATGGCCGAACCGAGCTCGGCGAAGACGTACCTGGCCGAGGTGACGGGCGCGCCACCCGAGCGCGGCGTCGAGACGGCGCCCATCGGGCGCGCAGGCCGGCGGGGCGCGCACGTCCGCGTGGGCGGCGGACGCACGCCGCTCGCGGCGCGCACGGAGTGGGAGGTGGTCGAGCGGCGCGGCGCGACGACGCTGGTGCGTGCGCGGCTGCACGCCGGCCGGGCGCACCAGGTGAGGGCGCACCTGGCCGCCGCCGGCTTCCCCATCGTCGGTGACGCGGTGTATGGCCACGGCGGCAACACCGGCCTGCGCCTGCACGCGCACACGATCGCGTTTCGGCACCCGCGCACGGGCGCCGCCCTTTTGATCGAAGCGCCGCCGCCGCCGTGGGCCATACTGGGCGCGTGAAGCGCACCGCGATCGTTCTGCAGCACACGCCGGTAGAAGGTCCGGATCGGATCGCCGACCTGTTGGCCGAGCGCGGCGTCGCCGTCAGCGTGCGCCACCTCTACCGCGGCGACGCCGTGCCCGACCACCTCGCCCCCGACGAGCTCATCGTGGCGATGGGCGGTCCCATGGGCGTGGGCGACGTCGACGATCCCCGCTACCCGTACCTCGGGCGCGAGATCCTTCTGCTGCGCGAGGCGCTCGCGCGCGATCGCCCCGTGCTGGGCATCTGCCTGGGCGCGCAGCTGCTCGCGGCGGCGGCGGGCGCGCGCGTGTACCCGAACACGCGGCGCGCCGCCGACGGCGCCGTCGTGCTGGCGCGCGAGGTGGGCTGGGGCCCGGTGAAATTCGCGGGCGTCGGCCGCGAGCCCGTGCTCGCGGGGATGCGTGAGAGCGAGCTGGTGCTGCACTGGCACGGCGACACCTTCGACCTGCCGCGCGGCGCCGTGCCGCTCGCGTCGACGCCCGTGTGCCGCAACCAGGCCTTCCGCCTCGGCTGGAAGCACTTTGCGCTGCAGTTCCATTGCGAGCTGTCGGCCGAGTCCGTGCCGATCTGGGTGCGCGAGGACGCCGCGTACGTGCGCGAAGCCAACGGCGACGAAGGCGCCGCGAAGATCCTCGCCGACACCGAGCGCTACTTCGCGGAGGCCAAGCCCGTCTGGGACCGCCTGCTGCGCAACATCATCGGCGAGATGCTGGGCGCCTGAGATCCTTCGCTTGATTTTGGCGGCGCGCCGAGAATAGTAGGGCGCATGTCGTCGCCGCAGTCGTTCAACATCGGTCTCGTGCAGATGCGCTGCGGGACGGATCCGCGCGAGAACCTCGAGCGCGCCGTGGTCCGTGTGCGCGAGGCGGCCAAGGCGGGCGCGCAGGTGATCTGCCTGCCGGAGCTCTTTCGCTCGCAGTACTTCTGCCAGACGGAAGACCACTCGAACTTCGATCTCGCCGAGCCCATCCCGGGGCCGTCGACCGAGGCGCTGGGCAAGATCGCCAAGGAGGCGGGCGTCGTCGTCATCGGTTCGCTGTTCGAGCGGCGCGCCGCGGGCGTCTACCACAACACGGCCGTGATCTTCGACGCGGACGGCAGCACGCGCGGCCTCTACCGCAAGATGCACATCCCCGACGACCCGGCGTACTACGAGAAGTTCTACTTCACGCCCGGCGATCTCGGCTTCAAGGCGTTCGACACGAAGTACGGCCGCATCGGCACGCTCGTGTGCTGGGACCAATGGTACCCCGAGGGCGCGCGGCTGACGGCGCTCGCGGGCGCCGACGTGCTCTTCTATCCGACGGCGATCGGCTGGCACCCGGCGGAGAAGGCGGAGTTCGGCGCGGCGCAGGCGTCGGCGTGGCACACCATTCAACGCGCGCACGCGATCGCGAACGGCGTGTACGTCGCGGCGGTGAATCGCATCGGGCTCGAGAAGCCGAAAACGGGCGACGGCGCGGGCATCGAGTTCTGGGGCGGCACCTTCGCCGCCGATCCTTTCGGCGTCGTGCTGAAGGAGGCGTCGCGCACGGAAGAGGAGACGCTGATCGTGACGTGCGACCGGCGCCACCAGGAGACCGTGCGCCAGCACTGGCCGTTCCTGCGCGATCGGCGCATAGACGCCTACGGGTCGATCACCCGCCGGTTCATCGACGAATGAGCGCTCGCACACCGGCGGCGCTCGGCTACCGCATGCCGGCCGAGTGGGAGCCGCACGAGGCGACGTGGCTGGCGTGGCCGCACGAGCCCGCCGATTGGCCCGGCAAGATCGCGCCCATTCCATGGGTGTACGGCGAGGTCGTGCGCCACCTCTCGCGCGGCGAGATCGTGCGCATCCTCGTGCCCGACGCGGCCGTCGAGAAGAAGGCGCGCGCGCTGCTGGCGCGCGTGGGCGTGGATCCCGCGCGCGTCGAGCTCGTTCGCATCGCGACGGATCGCAGCTGGACCCGCGACACGTGCCCGCTGTTCGTGAAGAACGGGAAGGGCCGCGTCGCCATGACGAACTGGCGGTTCAACGGCTGGGCGAAGTACCCCAACCACAAGAAGGACGACGCCATCAACGACAGGCTCGTCACGCGCCTGAAGATGACGCAGTGGACGCCGACGGTGAAGATCGGCGGCAAGCCCTGGCGCGTCGTGCTCGAGGGCGGCAGCGTCGACGTCGACGGGCAGGGCACGATCCTCACGACCGAGGAGTGCCTCCTGTCGCCCATTCAGGCGCGCAACCCCGGCATGTCGCGCGAGGAGATCGAGCGCGTGCTGTGCGAGCACCTGGGCGCGCGCAAGGTCCTGTGGCTCGGCAACGGCATCGCCGGCGACGACACGCACGGGCACGTCGACGACCTCGCGCGCTTCGTGGACGCGCGCACCGTCGTCATCGCGAGCGAAGACGATCCGGCCGACGCCAACTTCGGTGTGCTCCGCGACAATTACGAGCGCCTCCGTCGCATGACCAACGCCGACGGCGAGCGGCTGCGCGTGGAGAAGCTGCCGATGCCGGCGCCCGTCGTGCTCGACGGCGTGCGGCTTCCGGCGAGCTACGCGAACTTCTATGTCGGGAACGCGGCCGTGCTGGTCCCCACGTTCAACGACCCGCGCGATCGCGAGGCGCTGGCGATCCTCGCGCGGCTCTTCCCCACGCGCGCGGTCGTCGGCATCCACGCCGTCGATCTCGTGTGGGGCCTCGGCACGCTCCACTGCATGACGCAGCAGCAGCCGGCGGGCGTGCCGTAGCGCGCGGTCGTCAGGCCGCGGCCAGCCAGCGCGACTCGATCCATGCGAGCGAGTCGGGGCAGGCGCGCAGCTCGCGCTCGAGCGCGAGGACGGGGCCGTCCGGCGCCGCGCGCGCGTAGGCGCGCGAGTAGAGGATCCAGTTCGAGAGCTGGAAGTGGTGGATCAGCGGCGCGAAGCGGTGGCCCGCGAAGCCCTCCAGCACGTCCTGCGCAGCGCTGGCGTCCGTGCACGCCAGCAGCGCCGTGCCCACGTCGAACAGGAGCGCGCGCAGGTCTTCGAAGGCGCGTTCGGGCGCCGCCGAGACGCTCTCGCACAGGCGCGCGAAGCCGCCCTCGTCCAGGCCCGCCTGCTCGGCGGCCTCGGCCATGATGGGCACCTGCGACGTGATGAAGTCGGACTCGGGCGCGATCTCCAAGAGACGGCCGACGAGATACAGGTCGAAGGCGCTGGCGATCGACTCGGCGAACAGCAGCGCCACGGGCGAATCGGCCGCGGCGACGCGCGCGAGCT
>DASZUD010000290.1:0-7611 GCA_035548155.1 Polyangia bacterium | reverse complement strand
CGTGCCGGCGGCGCCGGAAGTCCCGCCCGTGCCTTTCGTGCCGGCCGTCCCGGTGGTGCCGCCCGCTCCGGCCGTTCCCTTCGTGCCGGCCGCGCCCGTCGTCCCGCCGCCGCCGCCGGCACCGCCCGTCCCCTTCGTGCCGGCCGCGCCCGTCGAGCCCGCCGCGCCGGAGCTGCCGCCCGCGCCCTGCGATCCGTGCACGGGCGCCGTGCAGCCCAGCACCGCGCACGCCCCGGCGACGTCCAGGTTGGCCAGCGCCGTCGCCGCGCGATCGAGGTCGGCCTGCTTCGAGCCGCCGAACTGCCGCCGCTGATCGTAGAGCAGCTTGATGATCTTGAGCTCGGCGTCGGTGTACGTCGCGCCCACGTTCTGCTGCAGCGTCGTGAGGAACCGGTACTGGAACTCCTTCGTGGGCTCGATCATCGTGCCCTCGCCGTAGTCGTTCCACGTCGCGATCTGCAGCGGCTCGCCCGCGTACATGCCGAGCTGGAAGGTCGACGAGAAGGTGTCGCCGCCCTCGGTGTTGTCGGGCTTGAGCGAGTACGAGATCTTCCACGCGGGCCCGGGCCAGCCGCCCGCCGCGTAGTACGGGTTGAAGCCCGGGTACAGCACCGGGATCATCAGCCCGTGGTTCCCGCCGTCGAGGCCGTCGTCGAAGTCGGACACGCCCTTGAGCCCGTTCTGCGCGAGCCACGCGAACTGCCCCACGGCGTTGCTGCCGGCGTTCTGGTTGTACCAGAGCGTGAACAGCGCCGGCTTCGTCGGCAGGACCGAGAGCACGTTGCTCCAGTCGCTCGCGTTCGTGAGCTTCTGCGGGCCGAAGACCAGCAGCGCGGGCTGCCCGTTCACCTTGATGTAGTTCGACTTGCCGAAGTAATTGTCGCGCGCGTACGCCAGATCGTTCCTTGCGGCGTCGACGGAGACGGCGTCCTGGTCCTCGTAGACGATGCCGAACTCGAGGCCGAACTGCGCCGTGCGGGCGATGAGCGCCTCGGCGGCCGCCTTGTTCCGCGGCAAATCGTAGGCGCCGTTCAACCCGGGCCAGTCGATGAGCACGCCGTCGATGCCGGCGTACTTCATCGTGAGGAGCTGGTACTCGATGACGACGGGATCGTTCGAGTTGTACTCGCCGATGAGCGGCGCGTACCACGCGGCCACTCCGGTGGCTCCGTTCCGCGAGTTCATCGACCAGTGCAGCCCGCCCACCTCGAACCACGGCATCAAGTGCACGTAGATCTTCCGCGTGAACGACTTCTGGATCGAGAGGGCCGTGGCCACCTCTTCGACCGACATTTGCGACGCGGGCTCGGTCCCGCAGGCGCCGGCCGCGAGCGCCGTGGCGAAGAGCGACGCGGACAAGAGTCGATGAGCTCTCACGATGGTGTTGCCTCCGTCGTGATCGACCCTCGCACACCGCCCGCGGGGGCGCAGTCTCGATTGGTTTTTGACCAACGAGGCGCTGAACGCGCGCGCGCCGGGCACCCGCTGGGCGCCCGGCGCACTTCGTGTTCATCGTGATGAACGCGTCTACTTCTGTCGCGTTCGGACGCGTCCCGGCGTCAGGCGGTGGTCAGGCGCAGCGCGCGATAGACGCGGCTCCGGCCCGTGATCCCGCGCCCGATGAGCGCGCCCGCGGCGGCGGTCAGACCAAGCTTCGCGAGCAGGTGTCGCCGGAGGCCCAGCGCGACCAAGCCCGCGCCCAAGAACATCGAGACGCCGCGCTCGATCCGGTTGACGTTCTCGCCGCGGATGCGCCGAAACAGCCGCGGTGACCGGTGAAAGTAGCCGCGCGAGATCTTCGTGATTGACTTGGTCATGCCTGCCTCCTGAGTTGAACGTGCGACCGGGCGGAACGCGCGCAAGCCCACGCAATCGTAGGGCATATCGGCAACGGTCCGCGCGGACGGCGCCGCCGACACCAGGGCGCGCCGGTGGTAGGCTAGCAATCATGTTCATCCTCCTCGGGGCGTGTCTGGCGGCGGGGCTGTCCCTCATCATCACGGGCGTGCGCGTGCTCCAGGAGTACGAGCGCGGCGTCGTCTTCCGCTTCGGCCGCGCGCGCCGGGGGCTGGCAACCCCGGGCTTCAACCTGCTTCTGCCCTTCGGCATCGACCGCATGCGCGTCGTCGACACGCGCACGCGCGCCATCCAGATCTCGCCGCAAGAGGTGATCACGCACGACAACATCTCGATCTCCGTCGACGCCGTCGTCTACGCCTCGATCGCCTCGCCGGCGCACGCGATCCTCGAGGTGGAGGACTACATGCCCGCGACGTTGCAGCTCGCTTCGACCACGCTGCGCGCCGTGCTGGGCAAGATGGATCTCGACGACATCCTCGCGCACCGCGACGCCATCAACGGCGAGGTGCGCACGATCCTGGACACGCGCACCGAGCAGTGGGGCGTGGAGATCTCGGCCGTCGAGATCAAGGACATCCAGCTGCCGAAGGAGATGCAGCGGGCCATGGCGCGCCAAGCGGAGGCCGAGCGCGAGCGCCGCGCGAAGGTCATCGCCGCCGAGGGCGAGGTCCAGGCCGCGTCGAAGCTGGCGCAGGCCGCCGAGATGATCGCGGCGCACCCGGGCGCGCTGCAGCTGCGCCTCTACCAGACGCTGGTGGAGGTCTCGGGCGAGGCGTCGTCGACGATCGTGTTCCCCGTGCCGATCGATCTCGGCGGCGCGGGCGCCGGCGCGACCCAGGCGCGCGACCTCCAGGCGATGATGCAGAGCGCGGTCGCGCTCGCGGCGAGCCAGCGCGACGGCGATCAGAAGCGCATCACCGAGGCCGGCGAGCGCCCCGAATTCGAAGGCCAGCGGGAACGCGAGCCCGCGCGCCAGCGCTGAATCACGCGCGCCGCGAGAAGGCGAGCGCGCACACGAGCACGGTGCGATCCCGCGAGATGCGCCAGCGCCACGGCGGCAAGAGCCGCACGTCGTCGACGAGACGGGCGAGCGCCGGATCCTGGCTCAGCATCCAGCGCGCGACGACGGGGCTCGTTCCCGAGAACAGGGCGCGCCGCTCCGCGAGCAGCGACAGGAGCTCTTCGGGGCCGAGCTGCGTGGACGCCTCGCCGTCCGCCGACGCGACGTCCGTCACCAGGAGGCAGCGTCCGCCCGGCCGCGTGAGCGCGACGAGCCCGCGCAGGTGCGCCGCGAGGCAGACGTCGAGCACGTCCGTCAGCACAGGCCCCTCGCCCAGCGCGCGGTAGCACGTCCACGCGAGCTGGCTCAACATGCAATCCGAGAGCACGAGATCGAACGGCCCCGGCAGCTGCGCCGCCACGCGCGCGCCCGCGAGCGGCGCGACGCGCGCCAGCTCGTCCAGCTCGGGCGGCTGCTCTCGCCACGCGCCCAGCCGCTCGAGCATCCCGCTGAGATCTCGCCCGGGGTGCGTCTTGAGCCGCGCGCGCGTCGCGGCGTCCGGCCGACGAACGGCGCGCGACAGCGCCACGCCGTCCAGATCGGCGAGGTGGACCTCCGAGAACCGGCCCGCCAGCTCCGCGAGCTCCAGATCGTTCGCGTTGCCCGCCCCGAGCACGGCGAGCCGGCCGTCACGCTCCGGAGCCGGTGTTCCGAGTATCAGCTCGGTCAAACGCCTCCTGTGAGTCGCATACAAATCCCACAACCCCGCGGAACGATCGTTGTTCCGAAGGTGCAAATCGACCAACACTCGCGGCGTGCTCAAAAGCGGCCACGCCGCAACGATTCCGGAGCGGTGGTTGCCTCTCACCCGAACAGTCGATCCGCGACGCGCGCGCTGACGGAACGATCGTTCGAGCCCTCGCATTTTGCTGAGCCGAAAGCCCACATCGGACGTCTCCAAGACGACGCCCGATACGCGGCCGTCGTCCGCTCGACCGAGGAGGTCCGTCATGACGCGCAAGGTGACACGGTGGCTGAGCTCGGCGCTGGGCGCGGTCGCGGGGGTGGCGCTGCTTTCGGCGGCGTCCCAGCTCACGGGGTGTAACTTCGCCGCCGGCGTGAGGAGCAACCCGAGCGCAGGCGCGGCCGGCAGCTCGGGCTCCGCAGGCGCGACGGGCGGCGACGCCGCTGCGGGCGCCGCGCCCTGGGACGCCGCCTCGCCGTTCGACTTCGGCGGTGCGTACCTGAACCACGATGCCGGCGACGCCACGGGCTCGGGGCCTTGCGAGAATCTCGGGTGCCAGCAGTCGACCTGCTACGGCGCCGGCTGCACGGTGACCTGTCCCGCGGGCCAGCGCACGACGGTCAGCGGCACGATCTACGACCCGGCCGGCGCCGTGCCGCTCTACAACGTCACCGTCTACGTCCCGAACGCTGCGCTCGCCGACATCGACGACGGCCCGAGCTGCGATCCGTGCAACCCGAACACGGGCACGTCGCTGCTCTCGGGCAAGCCGATCGTCTTCACGAAGACGGACACGAGCGGCAGGTTCACGCTGGGGAAGACCCTCGGCGACGTCCCGGCCGGCGAGAACGTCCCGCTGGTGATTCAGATCGGCAAGTGGCGGCGCCAGGTCACGCTGCCCTCCGTCAAGCCGTGCGTGGACAACCCCATCACGGACACGTCGCTCTCTCGCTTGCCGCGCACGAGCGCCGAGGGGCACATCCCGAAGATCGCGCTCACGACGGGCGGCTCGGACGCCATGGAGTGCCTGCTGCGGAAGATCGGGATCGCCGACACGGAGTTCACCAGCGACGCGGGCAAGGGCCGCGTGAACCTCTTCGCGGGCGGCGGCGGCACCAGCTCGTTCGCGCCGGGCGCTGGCGACGGCGTTGCGTTCACGCCGGCCAACCCGTGGTGGGACAGCCTCGACAACCTCAAGAAGTACGACATCGTGCTGCATTCGTGCGAGGGGTCGCAGGGTGAGTACGGCACGACCAACAACCCCGGCGATCCGATGTCGGTGAAGAGCCCCGCCGCGCGCATGGCGCTGCAGCAGTTCGCCGACCTGGGCGGGCGCGTGTTCGCCTCGCACTGGCACACGTACTGGTTCGAGAAGGGCACGCCGGCGTTCATGTCGATCGGGACGTTCAATCACAACCCGGCCCTCGGCCGCTCGTACGACGCGACGATCGATCAGAGCTTCCCCACGGGCTCGGCGCTGGCGCAGTGGATGGTCAACGTCAGCGGCTCCACCACCCTGGGCATGGTGACGATCGCTCAGGACGCCAACGCGCGGCTCATCGACGCCGCGGCCGGGCCTCCCACATCGCAGCGCTGGATCTACGCGTCGACGCTCAAACCGCAGTCGGTGCAGTTCCTCAGCGCGACCACGCCCATCCCCGCGGGGACGTGCGGGCGCGCCGTCATCAGCGACCTCCACGTGAGCGCGGGCGGCAACGGCAGCGACGCGCCGAACAAGCCGTTCCCGTCGGGCTGCATCAACCCGACGATGTCACCGCGCGAGAAGGTGTTGGAGTTCATGTTGTTCGACATCGCCTCCTGCGTCGCGCCCGTCGTGCAGTGACGTCGCCCGCCGGGGGCCGCGTCCTTGAACCCCGCCTCACGCTCGTGTTACGAGCGGGCGGGGGTTCGGACATGAAGTCGACGTTTGGTTTCGCGCTGTCTGGTTTCGCGGGGATTTTGGTCTCGTGCGCCGTGGTCGCCGCCGGATGCGGCTCGAACAGCGCGACCCCGACGGTCAGATGCGTGCACAACAGCGAGTGCAGCGCCGGCCTCGTGTGCGCGCTGGGCTTCTGCGTTCGAGAGTGCGTCACCTCCGCGGATTGCCTGCATGGAGCACGTTGCGTGGTGTCGGGCGGCGGCGAGACCGACGGCGCCACGGACAAGGTGACGACGTGCCTCGCGCCGGAAGTGAAGTCCTGCCAGTACAACAGCCAGTGCGCGAGCCCGCTCAAATGCGGCGTCGATCTGCAGTGCCGCGATCAGTGCCAGACCGCCGATGACTGCGCTTCGGGGCAGGTCTGCACGTCGATGTCGCACCTCTGCGTCGATCCGACGCTGGACATGTCCGTCTACGATCCAGCGACGAACGAGCTTCGACCCGCGGACGGCGGCGCGGCGATCACCGATGGGGCGGCGGACGCGAGCCTGGACGGCACCGCGGGCGCGGACGGCGCCGCGGGCGCGGGCGACGGCAGCGCGGGCCGAGACGGCGGGGCCGACGCCGACGCGGCGATGGCGCCCAGCTGCGCGAACCCGCAGACGACGTTCGGCGGCGTCGCGCAAGGCGACACGGACCCGCACTTCACGTCGTCGGTCGGCGCGCGCGGCGCCGACGCGCTCTACGCGTTCAGCGCGTATCAGGGCCCGCCGCCGCCGGACGGGGGCGTCGACGCGAGCGGAGGAAACGCCGTGAACGTCGTTTATCTCCAGTCGTTCGACCCGACCACGGGCGACAGCCGCGGTCCGGCGGCGCCGCTCGTGCACGTCACCGACAACCCCTACTTCTTCGTCCAGGACGCCGCCGTCGCGCCCACGGGCGAGATCGCCCTGCTCCACAGCTCGGGCACGCTGGGGAACGGTGCCCAAAGCCAGCTCTACACATCCTTTTTCAAGCCAGCGACCGGTGACGGCGGCGCGGGCGCCCCTCTCACTCTGGTCAAGACCGTCCAGCTCGAGAACGCGCTGTTCACGAACTCTCCGCAGGTGATCTGGTCGGTGGCGGACAGCGCCTTCGTGGTCGCCTGGAAGTACCAGAACGGCGACTGGTACGATCGCGTGCGCAAGCTGCGCGTCGACGGACGATCGGCGGGCGGCGACACGAACATCGTCGAACGACCGGCGCAGCTCTACTCGACGGACGACGACTGCCGCGTGGGAACGTCGGGACCGTACGTGGCCGTCGCGTACAAGGACAATCCGACGACGGAGCCGTGGATGACGATCCTCGACGGCGACGGACAAACCCTCGGGGCACCGCTGCACCTCAGCACGCTTGCGAACACCAGCTGGGCCGCCGTGGGCGGCACCAGCCAGGGCTTCGTCGCCGTCTTCGACTCCGGCTCCGCGCTCCAGGGCGTCTTCGTACCCGTCGCGACGAATGGCGCCGTCGACGGAGGCGCGCCGTCGGGCGACGGGGGTGCCCCCGCCTTCGCGACCTTCTCGATGCCGACCCAGAGCAAGCAAGCACCGCGCATGGTCAGCGACGACATGGGTGGACGCGGCGGCGTCGCCATGCTCGTCGCCGAGCCCAACGGCGCCAGCTTCACCTACGTCACGGCCGACGGCGGCAAGCGGCTGGCCGCCGGCACGATCCTGACGTCGTCCGCGAACAGCCAGATCTCGATCACCAACTATCGCGGGAGCTTCGGCATCGCCGTCTACGACGGCGACAAGCACTCGACGCAGCTGGTCGCTTCCGGCTGCCAAGACTGACGCGAGTCAAATTCGTGTCGCGAATCGCGCTTCGCGACGCGGAAAGCCGGAATCCGGCCCGTGCGACAAGTTGTCGCGCCGCCCGTCGGAGGATGTGGAGTAACGTGTTGGGCTCACTCTTTTGGAGGTGCGCATGCGCGTACGTAGTGGGTCGTGGTCCGGGTTAGCCCTTTCTCTGTGTCTCTCGACGTCGCTGGTGGGGTGCGGTAACGACCTCGACGCGCCTTCTACGTCCCAGGAGGCCAGCGCGCTCACCGCGAGCAGCCGGACCTACCTGGTCTCGTTCGCGAGC
>DASZUD010000289.1:0-7944 GCA_035548155.1 Polyangia bacterium | reverse complement strand
TCGAAGAGGGCCGCTATGGCCTGTGCGCGACGCCGGCCGAACCGGCCGACTTCGCCGACAAGATCCTCGCGCTGCTCGGCGACGCCGCGGCGGCCGGGGCGATGGCCACGCGCGCGGCGCAGCGGGCCCGCGGCTTCGACGCGCGCGCCGTCGCGGAGGCGGTCTTCGGGCGCTACGACGCCCTCGCGGCGGCGCGGCGCCGCGCGAGATGAACGAGGAACCCGTGAGCACCTCTCGACCTCGTCTGCTCGTCCTCTATCACTTCTTCCACCCCGATCAGGTGGTGAGCGCGCGCATCTTCACGGACTTCGCCGCCGAGCAGGCGAGGCGCGGCTGGGAGGTGACTGCGCTCACCTGCAACCGGTCGCACGGCGACGAGGCCCAGCGCTACCCGGCCGAGGAGACCTGGAACGGCGTCCGCATCCGGCGCGTCTTTCGGCCCGCGTGGTCTCAAAAGAAGCCGCTGCCGAGGCTGGCGAACACAGCCTGGATGCTGGCCGCGTGGTTCCTCGAGACGACCAAGCTCGGCGACTTCGACGCCATCGTCATCGGCTCGGATCCGATGTTCGCGGCGTCGATCGCCATCCCCCTTCGAGCGGCGCGCCCGCACACGCCCATCATTCACTGGTGCCTCGACGTGTTCCCCGACGCGGGCGAGGCGGAGTGGACGGGCGCGACGCGGCTGTTGTCGCCGCCGGCGCGCGCCGTCATGGGCGCCGCGTACCGGCGCTGCGACGTCATCGTCGATCTGGGGCCGTGCATGCGCGCGCGTCTCGAGCGCTACGGCGGTTCGCCGCGCCGCGAGACGCTGACGCCCTGGGCGCTGGTCGAGCCCGAACGTCCCGCGGAGCCCGATCCCGAGGTGCGCCGTGAGCTGTTCGGTGACGCGAAGATTGGTCTGCTCTACGCCGGCAGCATGTCTCGCCCCCACGACTTCGCGAGCCTCCTCGCGCTGGCGCGGGCCTGCCGCGCCCGCGCGGGCAACGACGTCGTCCTGTGCTTCGCGTGCACTGGCACGAACCTCCCCGCGCTCAAGGCGGCGGTCCGTCCCGAGGACACGAACGTGCGCTTCGCGCCCTTCGCCGACGAGCGCACGATTCAACGCCGGTTCGAGGCCGCGGACTTCCACGTCGGGAGCTTGCGTCCCGAGTACACCGGCATCGTCGTCCCGTCGAAGTTCTTCGCGGCGCTCGCGGCCGCGCGGCCGTTCATTTTCGTCGGCCGCTCTGACGCGGCGATCGCCGGGTGGATCCGTGAGCACGGCGTCGGCTTCGAGGTGGCGCCCGGCGAGAGCGACGAGGTCGCGGCGCGGTTGGTCGCGCTCACAGACGATCCGTCGAGCGTCCACGCGATGCGCGGGCGGGCGCTCGAGACCTACCGACGCCACTTTGCGCGCGCCCTCGTCAATGATCGATGGGCCGCGGTGCTGAATGACGTCGTCGGGCGCGGCGCCGCCTGACGGGCGTCAGGCGAAGCGGTGCGCCCAGCGCTCGAGCGCCGCGAGGGCGAACAGCTTGCGGCCCATGTCCTCGCCCCCGAGGTGACGATCGAGCAGACCCTGGATCGCCGGCGCCGAGAAGCCCAGCTCGCTCACGAGCGCCCCGCTCGTGAGCTCGGCGCGTAACGACGCCGTGTCCGGCTCGCGGAACCACCGATCGACGGGGATCTCGAACCCGCGCTTCGGCCGCTGCGCGATGCTGACGCCCAGCTTCGGCTCGAGCAGCTTGCGCAGGAGGCGCTTGTTGCGCGCGAGGCCGATCTTCTGGCGCGGCGGCAGCCCGAGCCCGAACTCGACGAGGGCGCGATCGAGGAAGGGCACGCGCACCTCGAGGCTCTGCGCCATCGAGATCTTGTCGGCCTTCATGAGCAGGTTGTCGAGCAGCATCGTGCGGAGGTCGACGTACTGCAGGCGCTGGACGTGGTCGAGCCCCAGCTCGTCCGCGGCCGCGAACATCGCCTCGTAGTGCGGTGCGGCCATGTCCTCGCCCTCACCGACGAGCTTGCGCCGCTCGTCGCCCGTGAAGATGTCGAACCAGGCGAGATAACGCGTGGGCTCGGGGAGGCCGATCGAGTCGGCCAACTTGCCGGCGCGCCGCACGAAGTTGAACGGCCCGAACGAGCGCGACGGCATGCGCGCCGTCAGCTCCCGCAGCCGCGTCGCGCGCGGTGAAACCACGGGCCGCAGGTCCTCGACGATTGGCCCCCAGAGGTAGCGCGCGTAACCGCCCAGCACCTCGTCGCCGCCTTCGCCGGACAGCGCGACCTTGACGTGCGTGGCCGTGCCGACGCACAGGTACCACAGGGGCAGCACCGCGCTGTCGGCCAGGGGCTCTTCGAGCGCCGCGACGATCGGATCCAGATCGCCGAGGTTCGCCGGTCCGAGGTCGATGCGTACGTTCTCGTTGCCCGCGCGGCGCGCGACGGCCGACGCGAAGCGCGTCTCGTCGCCCTGATCCGACGACGAGAAGCCCATCGAGAACGTCTTCGGCGGTGCGCCGTGGTGGTTCGCGAACACGGTCAGCGCGCTCGAGTCGAGGCCGCCCGAGAGGAACAGGCCGGTCGGCACGTCGGCCATGAGGTGGCGGCGCACCGAGGCGTTCAGGAGCTCGCGCAGGCGCTCGACGAGCGCCTCCGAGCTCGTGTCCTCGACGCGCGCGGGTGCCAGCCGGTAGAACTCCTCGACTCGAAGCGAGCCTGTGTCGACGTCGATCTCCCAGAACGTCCCGGGCGCCACTTTCTCGATGCCGAGGAACGCTGTCTTCGGCGACGGCACGTACCCGAGACGAAGGTACGTCCGCGTGAACGCGGGATCGACGGACAGCGGCCCCTGCCCGTCATGCGCCAGCGCGCGGATCTCCGAGGCGAACGAGATCTGCGTGGCCGTGCGGCGCACGTAGAGCGGCTTGATGCCGAACCCGTCGCGGGCGAGGAACAGCTTGCGGCGCCGGCGATCATAGAGCGCGAAGGCGAACATGCCCTCGAGGTGCTGCAGCATGCCGCGCAGCCCGAGCTGCTCGTACCCGTGGACGAGCACCTCGGTGTCGCTGTGGCCGCGGAAGCTGTGCCCATCGACGACGAGCCGCGACCGGAGATCGCGGTGGTTGTAGAGCTCGCCGTTGAAGACGACGACGACGCTCTCGTCTTCGTTCAGCATCGGTTGGTGGCCGGAGGGCGACAGGTCGACGATCGAAAGCCGCCGCATGCCGAGGCCGAGACCGCCCTCGACGAGGACGCCGTCGTCGTCGGGGCCGCGGTGAAAGATGCTGCCAGTCATCGCCGCGAGCTCGCTCGCCTCGGCGGCCCGGCCGCTCCATCGAAGAATGCCGACGATCCCGCACATGGTCAGGCCACCTTCGCGAGAACGCCGTGATAGACGTCGATGAGCTGGGCCGCGGTGCGCTCCCAGGAGAATTTCTGGACGTGGGCGAGGCCGCGCTCGATGAGGGACCGACGCAGCCCCGCGTCCGTGAGCGCCGAGGCGGCGTGCCAGGTCAGGGCCTCGATGTTCTCCGGATCGGCCGTGAGCGCCGCCTCGCCGACCACGTCTGCCAAGGACCCACCGCGCGAGCAGACCACGGGTGTGCCCGAGGCCATGGCCTCGAGCGGAGGCCACCCAAACCCTTCGTAGAGCGAAGGAAAGACCAGCAGGTCGACGGCGTTGTACAGCGCCGGCAGTTGCTCGTCGGAGACGCCGCGCAGCTCGACGACGGCGTCTTGCAGGCCAAGGCGTTCAGCCAGCGCGCCCTCGGCGCCCGCGAGCGGCTTGCCCGTCCGGACGAGCTTGGCCGGGACGCCCCGCGCGCGCAGCGCCGCGACCACCCTCAGGACGCCGGAGATGTTTTTGTAGAACGTGCGCCCCATGTGCAGCACGAGCGGGCCGTCGCCGAGCTTCAAGCGACGGCGCGTCTCGGCGCCGCGCTCGGCGTTCGGAGAGAACGGCTGGTTCAGGCCGGGCGCGATGACCGTGATGCGTTCGGGCGGAATGTCGAGAAAGGCCGCGAGGTCGCGCTTCGTCTGCTCCGAGACCGCAACGATCGCCGCGGCGCGCTTCATGAGGTGCAGCGAGAGGCGCAGAATGTTGAGGGCGACGGGCGGTACCGGCGACGAGCCGATGCGGCCGTGGGCGAGCGCCAGGAGGATGATGTCGTGGCAGGTCACGACCGTGCGCGAGGCGTCGAGGCTGTTCAGCAAGTAGGCCTGCCCGTGATCGATCACGTGGATGACGTCGGCGTCGAGCTTGCGAACGAGCCGCGGGTACACCGTGAACCGACCGAACTGGATGTCCAGCTTGGCCCACGTGGGCGATCGGGTGCGCCACTCTTCGGGGACGATCGCCGGCGGCCGGAGGCGGGTGACGGAGACGCCCTGGTCGATGAGCGCGTCGCCGAGCCGCTCGGCGTAGAGCCGCATGCTGGGTTGACGCTCGTCGAGGTAGTTGTGAAGGACGGCGACGCGGAGGGGACGGTTATCCATCTGGGAAGGCGCGGGAGCGGTCATCGGCGGGCGAGCGCGGAGAGCGGGGCCGACGGGGTGAGACGCGGGGGCAGCGTCGAGGGTTGCAAGAAATTCGTCAAGGATTCTACGCTCGCACAGACGATCTTTGAGACAACAATCATCCGAACCTTGGCCTATACTAGCGCGCCCACATGAATATCCTCGGCCTCAATGCCTTCCACGGTGATGCGTCTGCGGCTCTCGTCAAGGACGGCGAGCTCGTCGCTGCCATCGAGGAAGAGCGCCTCAATCGGCGCAAGCACTGCGCCGGCTTCCCGGGTCTGGCCGCGAAGTCGGTGTTGAGCGGCTCGGGCGTGGCACCCACGGAGCTGGACCACGTCGCGATCTCGCGCGATCCCAAGGCGAATCTGCACAAGAAGGTCCTCTTCGCGCTGCAGAAGCGTCCGTCGTTCACGAAGCTGGTCAAAGACCGGCTGGCCAACGTCGCCAAGGTTCGCAGCGTCGACGACACGCTCGCCGAGGCGCTCGGGGTCTCCGCGAAGCAGCTGAAAGCCAAATTCCACAACGTCGAGCACCACAAATCGCACCTCGCGAGCGCCTTCTTCGTTTCGCCCTTCGAGGAGGCGGCGTGCCTCTCGATCGACGGCTTCGGCGACTTCGCCTCGAACATGCGTGCCGTCGGGCGCGGCCTCGACATCGAGATCCTCGATCGCGTCGAGTTCCCGCACTCGGCGGGGATCTTCTACACGGCGATCACCCAGTTCCTCGGCTTCCACAAGTACGGCGAGGAGTGGAAGATGATGGGCCTCGCTCCGTACGGCAAGCCCACGTACGTCGAGAAGCTGCGGCAGGTGATCCGGCCTCTGGATGGCGGCCGCTTCGAGCTGGACCTCGACTACTTCCGCCATCACAGCGAGGGCGTCGAGATGACCTGGGACGACGGCTCGCCCCAGATGGGCCTGGTCTTCTCGCCGAAGCTCGCCGATCTGCTGGGCCCGGCGCGCGATCCCGAGGATCCCGAGTTCTTCGGCAAATGGGCCGACATCGCCCACAGCACCCAGGTCGTGTTCGAGGAGATTTTCTTTCACGTCCTCACCGATCTCCACCACCGCACGGGCCTCACCAGGCTGGCGCTCGCGGGCGGCTGCGCGCTGAACTCGGTCGCCAACGGCAAGATCTTCGAACGGACGCCGTTCCGTGAGGTCTTCGTGCAGCCAGCGGCGGGCGACAATGGCACGGCCATCGGCGCGGCGTTTTTCGTCGAGCACAGCGTGCTGCGCCGGCCGCGCAACTTCGTCATGCGGCACGCCTACACGGGGCCGTCGTTCACGGACGGCGAGATCGAGGCGGCCATCGAGCGGGCGCGGGGCAACGGCTGGGACCCGACCATCGGCGTGCGCCGCCTCGAGGACGCCGACCTCTACCGCGAGGTGGTGGGCGCCATCACGGGGGGCAAGGTCGTCGGCTGGTTCCAGGGCAAGATGGAGTTCGGTCCGCGCGCGCTCGGCAACCGCTCGATCGTCGCGGATCCGCGTCGCGCCGACATGAAGGACATCCTGAACACGCGCATCAAGCACCGCGAGACGTACCGGCCGTTTGCGCCCAGCATCCTCGAGGAGAAGGTGGCGGACGTGTTCGAGCGGAGCGAGCCTTCGCCCTTCATGCTGATGGTCTACAAGGTGAAGGAGGACATGCGCGCGCGCCTGCCGGCGATCACGCACGTCGACAACACGGGGCGCCTCCAGTCGGTGAGCGCGGCCACCAACCCGCGGTACCACGCGCTCATCAGCGAGTTCCATCGCCAGACCGGGATTCCCCTCGTGCTCAACACCAGCTTCAACGAGCACGAGCCCATCGTCACGACGCCCACCGAGGCGATCAACTGCTACCTCAAGACCCGGATGGACGTCCTCGCGCTCGGGAACTGGGTCCTGACGCGCGCCTCCGCCTAGCGGGGCGTTTGGGAGGCGAGGCGGCGACTCGGGACCATGAGAAGCGCGGCGGTAGCGTTCATCCTCTCGATCGTCATCGGGACGATCTTGACGCCGATCGTGCGGCGGTTCGCCCACCGCATCGGCGCGCTCGATCACGCCTTCTCCTCGCGCAAGATTCACGCCCGTCCCATCCCGCGCCTGGGAGGCGTGGCCATCGTGCTGGCGTTCTACGCGCCGCTCGTCGGCCTGTTGTTCTTCCACGCCGGCGTGAACGAGATCTTCCTCGCCGAGCGCGACAAGGTCATCGGATTCTTCGCGGGCGGCCTCGCGATCGCCCTCCTGGGCGTCTATGACGACTTGAAGGGCGCGGGGGCAGGGCGGAAGTTCACCGTTCAGTTCCTCGTCGCCGGGTTCATGTACGCGATGGGCTATCGCATCGACGCCGTCGCGAACCCGTTCGGCCTAGAGATTCACCTCGGGTGGATGAGCCTGCCGTTCACGCTCTTTTGGATCGTGGGCGTCATCAACGCCATCAACCTCATCGACGGCCTGGACGGCCTGGCGGGCGGCGTGGCCCTGGTGGCCGTGCTCACGACGTTCCTGATCTCCATCCAGCGTGGTCACCCGCTGATGGTCCTGTTCTCGGGGGCGTTGGCCGGGGCGATCCTCGGGTTCCTCTTCTACAACTTCAATCCGGCGACCATCTTCATGGGCGACACGGGGAGCATGTTCCTGGGGTTCGTGCTGGCGACGAGCGCCATCCAGACGAACCAGAAGTCGTCGACGGCCGTGGCCGTCATGATCCCGGGCATCGCGCTGGGGCTGCCCATCATCGACACGCTCCTCGCGATGGGCCGGCGGGCCATCCGGGGTCGCTCGATGTTCCAGGCGGACAAGGAACACATTCACCACAAGCTCCTCGCGCGCGGGCTGTCGCATCGGCAGGCCGTGCTGGTGCTGTACGGCTTCTGCGTGCTCCTGGGCGCCGTCGCGCTCATTCTGACGTACACGAACAGCATGCAGTCGGCGTTCTTGCTGCTGTCGCTGGGCATCGTCTCCTTCGTCGCGCTGCGCGCCCTTGGCTACATGCGCCTCGACGGCATCTCGGACGCCGCCACGGAGCGGCGCAAGAACAAGGCTCTGCGCGCCGCCGCTCGGCCGCTCGGACAGCGCCTGCGCCAGGTCCGCTCGGTGGAAGAGGCATGGGCCGTCGTCAGCGAGGCCGGCGTCGTCTTCGGCGCCGCCGCGATCCGCATCGGCCCGTCGCCTTCGTTCAGCCAGGAGTTCGAGCAGACCATCGTCGGCCCGGATCACCTGTGTGAGGCGCGCTTTCTCCTGACGGGCAGCAACTGCGCCCTCGAGATTTCGTGGAAGGACGGCCGGCGGGAAATCGGCCGTGACACCGAGATCGCGGTGGAGATCTTCTGCGAGCACCTCGCCGACGCCCTGGTCCGCGCGGCCTCCTCCTCCTCGCCTTCCGCTTCCGCCGCGCGCGCGTAGGCGCTCGCTCCGGTCGCGGGGCGGGGGGGGGGGGGGGGGGGGGGGGGGGGGGGGG
>DASZUD010000288.1:0-6951 GCA_035548155.1 Polyangia bacterium | reverse complement strand
TGAGCGACGTCGACCAGCGCCGGGCTGGCTTCTCGCGGCGCAAGGTCCTGTTGGCCACCTTGGCCGCCGCGCCGTTGGGCTGCCGGCGGCCGCGCCCCAGCGCTTGGCACGCGGCGGCAGCGGCCGGCGCGCCTGCGTGGGGTGGCCTGGAGGTGGTGCGCGTCTCCGACATGCGCGAGGACGAGCGCGGCGGTCACGCGGTGATCGTCCTCCACGGCTGGGGCGCGCCGGGCGACGACCTCGTGCCGCTCGCCCACGAGCTGCAGCGCCCCGGTGTCCGCTTCTTCGTGCCGGCCGCGCCGTTGCCCGAGGTGGGAGGCGGTCGCGCGTGGTGGCACCTGGATCCGCGCACGCGTCCGCCGCACGCCGAGAGCGATCGAGTCCCGGCCGGCTTTCGCCCGAACGCCGACGTCGTGGCCGCGCGCGGGGCCGTGCAGGGCCTCCTCGCGACCGTGCGCGAGCGGTACGCGCCGGCGACCGTGTCGCTCGTCGGGTTCTCGCAGGGCGCGATGCTCTCGATCGACGTCGCCCTCGCCGGCGCGGCGGTCGACCGCGTCGCCGCGATGTCCGGCGCGCTGCTCGTGGAGTCCGTGCCGGGGCTTTCGCCGCCGCGCGCGACGAGGCCGCGCTTTCTGCTGACCCACGGGCGCCAGGATCCCGTCGTGCCGTTCGCGAGCGGCGGCCGCGCCAAGGAGCTGCTCGAGAAGCATGGCTTCGCGGTGACCTGGCGGCCCTTCGACGGTGGCCACGAGATCCCGCCATCCGTGGTGGCCGACGGGCAGCGCTTCCTGTTCTCGTAGCGTCTCCCCCGCTTGCCCTGTCGTGCGCCCGCCTCAGGTTTGATGCTGAGGGGGCAACATGACCATCAGCATCATCAAAATGGTGTCGCGCGCGGCGGTGTTCGGCGGGGCCGTTGCGCTGCTGTCGCCCGTCGCTTTCGCCGACGAGATCGTCTCGCAAAACCCGCAGGTACCCACGCAGATTCCCGATCACGCGGAGGCCCAGTCGCGTTCGGGCGCTGCGCTCGTCGTGCCCACCGCCGAGAAGGCCGCGGTCCCGCCCGATCACGCGACCGCGGAGGCGGACGGCCCGCCGGCGGCCCTCGTGCCGATGGCGGAGCGGTTCCCGGGCGTTCCGGACCACGCGACCGCTGAGAATCGCGGCCGCGCCGAGAAGTAGCGAAGCCGCGCCGCGGCCGCGGATTTGCCGCGGCGGTTCTCAAAAAACTGCGACGGCGCCGCGCGGTGGCGCGCGCGCTGGCGTGCTTTCGGCGGGTTAGGCGTCGCGCCGTCGCGGCGCAGGCATTGCTTCAGGCTCGCGCGTGACGCGTGCGATCTTCGGCGGGCTGTGGCTGTTCGCGGCGATGTGTCTGGCCGGCATCGGTTGTGGCGGCGGCGCCGCCCCCGGCGCCGGCGCGGAAGCGGACGCGGGGAGTGACGCGCATGCCGACGGCGACGCGGCCGAGGCGCACCCAGGCGGCGCGGCGGGGTGCACCTACGACGTCGACCGCGCTCTCGGTCTCGACGAGGCTTCGGCGCTCGGTCCGACGCCGCGGCAGCTCGGCGAGCCGTTCGGGGTTGGTTCGACCTGGGCGTGCGATCTCTCGTGGGCGCCGCTCGCCCCTCCGGCCGTGGCGTCGTGGGCGCCGCATGACGCCGCCACGCAGGCGACCCTGACGCTGGCCTGGGGCTCGGGCGCGCGCGAGAAGTCAAGCGGGCACGCACCGCCCGGCGTTCGCCTGGCCTGTCCGTCGTCGGTCGCGCTCGGCTTGGCGATCACGTTCGCCACCGCCGACGGCGGCTTCGACGAGACCTGGAACCTCGACGGCGTCGTCAGCCAGTTCGCCCGAAGCGAGCTGAGCGTCATCTCCGATCTACGCGCTGCCGGGCTCTATTCGTTCCACGGCAGCTATCACTTCTCGTGGGCGATGCCGTGGCCCGTGACGCGGGCCTACTTCGAGCTCGCGATCGACGCCGCGGGGCCCACCGGCGCTCCTCCTGCGCTCGAGGGCGCGCTCATCGAGTCGACCCAGCGCGAGAGCGCCTCCGACGGCAGCGTCGTATCGGGGGCCTCGGGCGACGGCGTGATCGTGAAGGTCGCGGCCTGGACCTGCACGCCGGTCACGAAATGAATCAGCGGCCGGGAAGGGGCGAGCGCGGGGGCGGGTGCGCGAAGCGCTGGCCCGCCCCCACGTTCGAGGCGAGCTTACTCGCCGTAGACGACCGTGCAGGTCGACGCGTAGATGCCGAGGATGCCGGACACCGTGTGGTCGACGTGCGAGACCGTGGCGATGCTGCCGGCGCGCATCGCGGCCGAGACCGACGCGTCGCCGGTCGCGACCACGCCGAGGATCGACGAGGCGCAGGCCTGGCCGGTCTTCGAGCCTGGGCCATTGCCAATGGCGCCGCCCGACTTGTAGTCGGAGTAGACGAAGCCGGTGAGCGAGCTCGAGCCGCCGGCTGCCATCGCGCAGCCGCCAAGCGAAGCCGCGAGCGCGAAGAGAGCCATACGAAGGACGGAGTTCTTCATTGTGAGCATCCCCTTTTGGGTTGAGGCCGGAGGAGCCTCACGCCCCCCGGTCCGGGCACTGTGTATCGGCAAACGCGCGGGGCGTCAATCTTCCGCGCCGGAAGCGGGCGGGGGGCTCACGATCACGGGGTGCGTGCCGAGGCGTCCCGCGGGCGCGCCGACGAGCGCCAGGTCGAAGGAGAGCGCGCGCACGACCAGATCGGTGCGTCCGAACCAGCGCCACAGGTATTCGATCGAGGCGAGGGCGCTCACGCGCACGCGGCCGACGACGACCGTCGCGCGCGCGGCGGCGCTGGGCGACAGCGCCGAGAACGCCACGCCGCTGCCGAAGGTGTCGACGCCGAGCGCGCACAAGCCGGTCCCCGCGCTCAGCTCGGCGGGACCGAGCCGCAGCCCACCCCACAGCGTGTAGCAGGGCAGCTGGACGAGGAGGTCCGTCGGGCTGGTCGCCGTCACGCTCAATCGGCGCTCGAGCTCGACGAGCGGCACGCCCCACTCGGTGCGGATGCCGTCGCCGATGGCCAGGCGGAGCGCGCCGCGGCGGCCGCCGCCCGTCGCCGCGCTCTTCAACGCAGCGTAGCCGCCCTCGAACAGCGCGGACCTCGGATCGAGGATCGGATCGAACAGCGCCCATCGCTTCCACGGCAGCGGCCGCAGCTCCGGCGGAAGCTGGGTGTCGTCGCCCCCGGCGCGCGCCGGTGGCGCGAGGAGGCACACGACGGCGCACACGCGCGCTGCGGTTCTGATCGTCGCCGTCACCGTCGGACCGTCCGCGGCCGAGTCAAGCCGCGGGGCGGTCCGACGTCAAGCGCGGCGCGCGCTGGCTAGAGGTCTTTCTTCATTCCATTGGGCATTCGCCGCGGGCTCGAGGCGCTGGCGGCCACGAGCGCCTCGGCCAGCGCCTCGGTGGAGGCAGGCTTCGGCACGATCTGGACGCCGAGCTCGTCCAGCCGTCGCGCGGCGTCGTCCTCGATCAGGCCCGACGTGAGCACGATCGGCAGCTCCGGCCGCACGGCGCGAAACGCGAGGACCAAGTCGATGCCCATGAGGCCCGGCATCCGATAGTCGGTCAGCAGGATGTCGACGGCGTCGGGCGCGGCTTTGAAGTTCGCGAGCGCTTGGCGCGCGTCGGAGGCCCCTGTCACGACGTACCCGAGCCGCTCGAGGCGCAACAGGGTGACCTTCACGATCGCGGGCTCGTCGTCGATGCACAGCACGCGTCGCCCGTTGCCCTGCGCCTCCGCGGATCGGAGGGGGCGCGCCGCCGCGCCGGTCTTGCCGTTGCGCTCCGCGGGGAAGTAGACCGCGAACGTGCTGCCCGCGCCGGGCGCGCTCTCGACGGTGACGCCGCCGCCGTGGTTCTTCGCGATGCTGTCGACGACGGCGAGGCCCAGGCCCGTTCCCGCGAGGCCCTTCGTCGTGAAGAACGGCTCGAAGGCCCGGTCCACCGTGGCCGCGTCCATGCCGATGCCGTCGTCGATGACGAGGAGGCGCGCGTACGTTCCGGCCGGCAGCGCGATCGTGGGGGTGACGAGGGGCGCCTCCAGCACGCAGCGCTCGACGCGCAGCTCGACGCGGCCGTGCCCGTCGCGCAGCGCCTGCGCGGCATTCGTGCCCAGGTTCATCAGGACCTGGTGCACCTGGATCGGATCGGCGGCGATCGTCGGAACCCCTTCGCCGATCGTGAGGCGGAGGTCGACGGTGGCGGGCAACGAGGCGCGGAGGAGCTGGTGCACCTCGCTGGCGATGACGGCCGGCTGCAGGAGCTCCGTCCGCGGCTCCTGGCGGCGGCCGAAGGCCAGGATGCGGCGCACGAGCTCGGTCGCGCGCTCGCTCGCGCGCACGATCTCGTCGACGAACTCGCGCGCGGCGTGACCGCGAGGCAGCGCGTCCAGCGCGAACGATGCGTTCGCCGTGAGCGACGCGAGGATGTTGTTGAAGTCGTGGGCGATGCCGCCCGCCAGCGTGCCCAGGCTGTCCATGCGCTGGGCGCCCAGGATGTGCCGCTGAAGTCGGTTTCGTTCCGTGACGTCGGTGTTGATCCGGAGGACCGAAGCGGGGTTGCCCTGCGCGTCGCGCAGCAGCGTCCAGCGCGCCTCGATCTCGAGGCTCGCGCCTGCCTTCGTGAGCTGCTTCAGCTCGCCCGTCCAGGCGCCTCGCTCGTTCACTTGCCGCTCGGCCTCGTCGCGCAGCGGATCGGAGCCCTCGACCAGCGCGCCGGCCGGCCGGCCGAGGGCCTCGGCGCGGGTCCACCCATAGAGTCGCTCCGCTCCGCGGTTCCAGTACCGGACGATCCCCGCGAGGTCGCACACGAAGATGGCGTCGGTCGCCTGGTCCAGCAGCGCGGCCTGCTCGGCGATGCGCAGCGACTGCGCGCGCAGCCGCGTGCTGGCGCGGTCGCGCTCGATCGCGATGGCCGCCAGATGCGTCGCGCGATCCACCCACACGCGCTCGTGCTCGGCGGGCCCGCGCGCCTCGCGGTAGTACATCGCGAACGTACCCAGCACCTTGCGATCGATCGAGAAGATGGGGCTGGACCAGCACGCGCGCAGGCCGTGCGGGAGGGCCGCGGCCCGGTACTTCGCCCAGTAGGGGTGCGAGGCGATGTCCTCGACGATGACGCGCTCGCCGAGAAACGCCGCCGTGCCGCACGAGCCTGCCGCGGGGCCGATCGGCTGGTCGTCGATCGCCGCGACGAACGCCGCGGGCAAGTGGGGCGCCGCCCCGTGGCGCACGCAGCCTCCTTCGCGATCGAGCAGCAGGATCGAGCACGTCATGCCGTCGGCCTGCGCCTCGATGAGGAGCACGATGTGCTCGAGGATCACGCCGAGGGGCACCCCCGTCGCGATCTGCTCGATGATCCCGCGCTGCTCGCGCTCGAAGGCCGCGCCGCTCGTCTCGTGCGGCACCGCCCAGCTGGTGGGCTGCTTCGACATCTCCGGCATGGATGCGCCCTTCACCCCCCAACGATCCTTCGGACAGTATACGCGCCCCGGGTGCGCTTCGCGCTCGGGTGCGACCGGGCGTTGTTGCGATTCGGACGCGCTCGTCCTCCGCGCGCTTCTTCCCGGAGGGAAATCGAAGGTGGGGACCGCGGTCGCGCGCCTGTCGATGTAACCGCGCGCTCAGGGGCGCGCCGCGAGCGCCTTCCATGACGGTTCGCGAGCTGCAGGTGCCGCGGCGTGACTCTTGTCGGCGCGCGCGCGCCGCCCCAGATTTCGTTCGTGCGACGTGTCGTCTCGATGATGTTGTTCCTCACGCTCGCCGCCGGCGCTGGCTGCAAGCTGGATCGGTACGACCACCACTACCCGGAGCCGCAGCCGCGCCAGTACTTGCCCTGCGAAGCGCCGCGCGCCGTGCAGAAGACCACGGCTCCCGGCTACCCGGGCGTCATCTTCGGCTTCACGTGGTACGGCGGCTCCAGCTCGTGGACGCACGACGGCGATCCGCCCGCGGGCGATCGGTGCCCGCCGGTGCCGCCCGGCGTGATGCCGCGCGTGGACGCGCCGGCGGGTGAGGCGATCACCCAGCGCTGAGCGCGGCGGCCGCCTACCAGGTGATCTGCGCCGAGTCGGCCACCTCGACGAAGTTGGCCGGCAGCGGCTGCGAGCCCGTGACCAGGCGCGGACCGATGATGAAGTCCATCGGGTCCGTCGGGATCACGCTGGTGTCCGTGATCGTCTGGAGCAGCTTGCCGTCGAAGGTGAAGGCGACGTGGGTGGCGTCATACTCGAGCTCGCCTGTGTGGAGCTTGCCGTCGTACAGATCGACGCCCGTGTCGACCTTGAGCGAGACGCCCTTGCCGCGCCGCGAGCTCTCGAACCGGAGCTGCGTGTTCGGGAAGCTCTCGTCCGTCGTGTAGCCGAAGTTGATCTCGTCGAACTGGCTGCCGTCCGCGGCGGGCCCGTCGTCCCACAGCGCCACGCCCCACCACACGGCTTGTTTGGGCCGCGCCGTCAGCGAGAAGCGCACCGTGAAGCGGCCCGACGTGAAGCGACGGGGCTTGTAGCGGATCTTCGACCACGAGCCCTCCGTGTCCGGGGCCGCGCCGGACATCAACGTGAAGTGCGCGGCGCCGCCCGACACCGTGGGGCAGCTGTACTCGCAGCTCCAGATCGAGGTCTGGAACGTGTCGAAGGCCTCCACGAAGAGATTGGCGGGGGAGGCGCCATCCTTCGGCGCGTCGCCGGCGCTTCCGTCGCCCGCTCCGCCGTCGCTGGGCCCGGCGCTCGTGTCACCCGCGGCGTCGTTCTTTTCGCCCGCGGCGCCCGCGTCGTTCGCGCCCGCGTCGTTTGCTCCGGCAGCGCCCTTCGTCCCCGCGCCGCCCGCGGCGCCGGTGGTGCCCGCGGCGCCGGTGGTGCCCGCGGCGCCGGTGGTGCCCGCGGCGCCGGTGGTGCCCGCGGCGCCGGTGGTGCCCGCGGC
>DASZUD010000287.1:0-33303 GCA_035548155.1 Polyangia bacterium | reverse complement strand
CCTCGCGGACGCGCACCGCCGCGAGGGCCACGCGGGCCCGCGCGGCGACGCCGAGGCCCCAAGCGAGGGGCTCGGGCAAAACGGCGGCCCCGGTCCCGGCGTGCACGAGGCCGCTCGCGAGCTGGAGGAGCTTGCCCGCGAGCGGCGCGCGCTCGTCGCCGCTGCCGCCCCACCCGTGCAAGACGAACGTCCGCGCCGCGAGCACGAGGGCGGTCGCGACGGCGCACGGCGCGACGGCGAGCGCCCGGCGAGCGCGCGGCGGCGAGGTAGGCCCTGCTCCCAACACGACGTAAGCGAGCGCCGGCAGTACGAGCGCCGACTCCTTCGAGAAGGACGCCGCGAGCGCGAGCGCGAGGGACACAGGCGCCCGCGCGCCCCGCGCGAGGGCGACCAGCGCCCCCAGCGTGAACACCGTCGCGAAGAGGTCCGTGCTGGCGGCGTACCACGACGCGGCGTCGAGGTTTTGCGGCGCGACGAAGAACAGCGCCGCCGCGAGCAGCGCCGTCGCGCGCCGCCGCCCCAGCGCGAGCAGCAACGACGCCAGCAGCGCCGCCGCAGCGGCGTGGAGCGTCGCCGCGAGCGTCGCGAATGGCCACGTCGCCCCAGGCGCGGCGCGGCCGAGCAGCCACCACACCAGCATGGGCAGCGGCCGGTAGTACTCGCCGCCGTGCTGATCGCGCACGAAGGCGCAGAGCGGGTTCGGCGCGAGGCGGGCGAACGCGAGGAACAGGTGGTCGTCGCCGACGAACGTCGTCGACGAGAGCAGCGCCCCGGCGAGCAGGACGACCGTCGCGGCCACCGCGATGGCCACGCGAGGGCGGGGCGAGGTCATCGGTCCGCGGGGCCGCCCTCCCCCTCGAGCCGCCGCACGTCCTCGGGCGTGTTCACGTTGGCGAAAGAGCGCAGCCCGGGGTCGACGGCCACGAGCGCCGCCTCGTCGAGCCACGCCGCGCGCACGGCGCCGAGCGCGGCGTGCACCGCGCGCTCTCGCGCGGCGAGGCGCGACTCGACGACCGCCAGGCACGCGCGGCCCCAGCGCGCGAGGAGCGGCTCGGGACGGCCCGCGACGCGCGGCACGACGGCTTCGAAGTCGGGCGCGTGATCCCGCAACAGCGCGAGCAGCGGCGGCGCGACGAACGGCATGTCGCCCGCGACGCACACGACGCCCGCGTGGTCCTTCGTCGCGAGAAGCGCGGCGTGAACGCCCGCGAGCGGCCCCGCGCCTCGGTGAACGTCTTGCACGACCTCGACGCCCAGGCCCGCCCACGGCGCGGGATCGTTCGCGACGACGAGCACGCGGGGGAACGTGCCCCGCAGCGCCTCGAGCAACCGCGCGCCGATGGTCCGCCCCGCGACGACGAGCCCCGACTTGGCGACGCCGCCCATGCGGGTGGCGTCGCCGCCCGCGATGATCGCCGCCGCGACGGGCGCCGCGCCGATCCGCTCGGCCCACGGCGCGCCTTCGTTCATGGCCAGGGCGTGTTCGACTGACGCGCGACCCCTTCGAGGACGCGGATCATCTGGTCGTGGATGAGGCCGTTGCTCGCGAGCACCCGCCCGGTCGTACCCACGAACGGCGAGCCGTCGAGCTCGGTCGCGCGGCCGCCTGCGCCCTCGACGATCGCGGCCCCCGCGACGAGATCCCACGGGTGCAGCTTCCGCTCCCAGTACCCGTCGAGCCAGCCGCACGCGACGAAGCAGAGGTCCAGCGCCGCCGAGCCGAGCCGGCGCGTGCCCTGCGCCTCCTGCGTGAAGGCAGTCCACTCGGCGAGGTTGTTCTGCACGGGGTTGCGCTCGTACGGGAAGCCCGTCACCAGCAGCCCACGGCTGAGCCGCTCCGTCGTCGACGGCGAGATGGGCTTGCCGTTGAACGTCGACGGCGTGCCCGTGGTCGTCCCCGCGAAGCTCCAGCCCACCGCCGGCGCCTCGACGACGCCCGCGACGGCGCGTCCATCCATCCAGAGGCCCAAGGACACCGAAAACAGCGGGAAGCCGTGCGCGAAGTTCGTCGTGCCGTCCAGCGGATCCACGTACCAGATGCGCGCGCCCGGCCGCGCCTCTCCCGCCGAGGTGCCCTCTTCGGCCACGATGCGATCCCGGGGGAACGCGCGCGCGAGGCGCTCGACGATCAGCGCCTCGGAGCGCTTGTCGTACTCGGTCACGAGGTTGATGTCCTCGGACTTGTAGCTGACGGCCGGCCGCGTCCCCCAGCCTTCCAGCAAGATGCGCCCCGCCTCGCGGGCGATCTCCTGGGCGACGCGCAGCGTTTCGGCGAGAGGGTCGCTCACAGGTCCTTTCGCATCCACGTGGCGTTCTTCGACCGGGCGAGGAGGTACTCCGCGGTCTGCGCGATCGCCGGGTCGACGTCCTTGCGGTCGATCGCGCCGAACCCGAGCTTCTCCCCGAAGTACCCCTGCGCGCCGTCGGTCACGAGGTAAAGTTGGCGCACGCCCTGCGCGCGGGCGCGGTCCGTGGCCGCCTCGACGAGCACGAAGCCGAGGCCCTCGCCGCGGCGCTCGGGCGCGACCGCCAGCATGCGCAGCAGCGCCGTGTCGCCCACGTTCTCGACGGCGACGCACCCAACCAGCGGATCTTCGGGCTTGTCGCCCGGGATCACGAGATAGCTCGGCCAGAAATGATCGAGCACGGGGTGCAGGATGCCGACGCGATCGAGCAGGTTGCCGATGCGCGCCTTGTGCTCGGAGCGCGCCGGCATCACCGGATCGCCGAGCCGCGCGAGCACCTTCTCGTGTAGGCCGCCGTAGTCGCCCGACGTCATGATGAGCACGGTGTCGCCGGGAGAAGCCCGCTCGGCGATGTGGGCCACCGTCGCGTCCACCGTCGGGATGAGCCGCGCCGGCACGTCCTCGCGGCGCAAGTCCGCTGCCAGCCGTTCCACGTCGAGGCGCTCGGCCTCCGGCACCTTCTCGGGCGCGTAGAGCGGCGCCAGGACGACCTCGTCGGCCACCGACAGCGCGTCGGCGAAGCCCTCCTGGAACACGTTGCGGCGGCTCGTCGCCGAGCGCGGCTCGAACGCGGCGATCAGCTTGCCCGGCCCGTGCCGGCCCTTGAGCGCCAGGATCGTCTCGCGGATCGCCGTCGGGTGGTGTGCGAAGTCGTCGATGACCGTCACGCCCTGCGCGACGCCGCGCACCTCCTGCCGGCGCTTGACGCCCAGGAAGCGCCGAATGGCGCGCGCGATCTCGGGCAGGCCCACGCCCAGGCTCGCCGCCACGGCGATGACGCCCACGATGTTCTCGAGGTTGTAGATGCCGGGCAGGCTGGTCTCGACGTTGACGATGCGCTCCCCGCGACGCGCGACGTCCATCGCGACGCGCCCGCCCTGCCCGCGGCGCACGACCTCGAACGTCCAGTCGGCGCCCGAGCCGGGGCGCCCGTAGGTCAGCACTTGGCAGCGCGCGGCGCGCGCCACCTCGACCGCGCCCGGCGACGCCGCGCACGCGAGCAGCACGCCATCTTCGGGAATGAGCGCGACGAACTTGCGGAACGCCGCCTTGACCGCCTCCTCGTCTTTGAAGATGTCGGCGTGATCGAACTCGACCGACGTGAGGATGGCGCTGCGCGGCCGGTAGTGGAGGAACTTCGAGCCCTTGTCGAAGAAGGCCGTGTCGTACTCGTCGCCTTCGACGACGACCTCGTTGCCCTGTCCGAGCCGCCACGACTGGCGGAAGTTCAGTGGCACGCCGCCGATGAGGAACGAAGGATCGCGGCCGGCGTCGGCCAGCACGTGCGCGAGGATCGACGAGGTCGTCGTCTTGCCGTGCGTGCCCGCGACGACCACGGAGTGCTTGTTCTCGAGGAACAGCTTGCCGAACAGCGAGGGGAACGATTCAAGCGGGATGTTGCGGGCCTGGGCCGCGAGCACCTCGACGTGATCCTTGCGGCACACGTTGCCGACGACGACACACTCCGGGGCCCAGTCGAGGTTCTCGGGGCGGAACCCCTCGAACGTCGGGATTCCCAGCTCCGCGAGCTGCGTCGACATCGGCGGGTAGACGTGCTCGTCCGAGCCGCGCACGTCGTGCCCCGCCGCCTTGAGCAGGCCGGCGAGCGACCCCATCCCCGTGCCACAAATCCCGATCAAATGAACTTTCACTTGGGCACGCACTCCGTCGAGCCAGGCGCAAACTGCGTGGCGAACTTCTTCACTTCCATCGTGAACGTCACCTTGAAGTCGGAGAACAGACCGAGCTCGCGCACGCCCGTGCCGCCCGACGTGTCCCACTTGAGGTTCTTGATCACGGCCGAGCCGCAAGGATCGATCCGGCCGCGCTTGCGCGTCTTCAGCTCGGCGCTCCAGGCGTCGGCCGCCTCGCGGTTGCAGTGGCCGCCCGGCCCCTCGCATTTGACGGCGAGCACCTCGTACCACCACGGGCCTTTCGGGCCGTACTCGGCGATCGCGAGCTCGGGGCTGACGCCCTCTTCCGGCCGGCGCTCGCGCGCGACGAAGGTCACCTCGTGCGTCGTACCCGGAACGACGTCGACGTAAAAGCACGCCTCGCCGGCCCCCGACGAAAGCTCACCCAGCGTCGGCGACGAGAACGTGGCCGGGCCGCCGCCCGCGCCCAGGCGAAGCTCGAAGCGCTTGTGCTCGGCGTCGGGCGGCGCGCTCTCGGCGGCGTCGACCGCGCCCCGGCACGTGCACACCGCGCCGTGACAGCGGCTGCCCGCGAGGTTCGCGGCGCGCGAGCCCGCCTCGTTCGCAGGGGCCGACGCCGCAGCAGGCTTCGCGCTGGCTACGGTCGGCCCCGACGCGGACGGACCGGCGCACGCCACGCTCGTTAGAGCACCGCCCAGCAGAAAGAGTTGCTCGTAAACACGCATGCGACGAGGTGCGACGGCGGTGGACGCCAGCGCAGCGCTTACGTACCATAGTTTTCTCATGTCGCCCCCGTTTCCGCGCCCCTTCGGTCGCCTCTGCGGCCGGCTCGTCGTGCTGGCGCTGCTCGCCATGCTCGCACCGCTGACTGGCAGCGGTTGCGCCACCTCCGACGATGCGACGAAGCCGGTCGGGTACTCTCTCACGGCCAAGCAGAACTACGAGAAGGGGGTCGCGGCGCTCAAGGACGAAGACTACGCCGAAGCCGCGAAGTACTTCCAGTTCGTGAAGCAGAAGTACCCCTTCTCGAAGTACGCCGTCCTCGCCGAGCTGGCCCTCGCCGACTCGCAGTTCGATCGCGGCAACTACACGGAGGCGATCGACAGCTACAAGTCCTTCGCGAGGCTGCACCCGACGCACGACAAGGTCGAGGACGGCTACGTCGCGTTCCGCATCGGCGAGAGCTACTTCAAGGACATGCCCGACGACGTGTTCCTGCTGCCGCCGTCCTACGAGAAGGATCAGTCGGCCGTGACGGACGCGCTGCGGGAGCTCAGCGAGTTCCTGCGCCGGTTCCCCGACTCGGCCTACGTCAAGAAGGCGCAGGACCTCCGGCGCCAGGTGCTGCAGCGGCTGGTCGAGCACGAGGTGTACGTCGCGCGCTTCTACCTGAGCGGCGATCACCCGAAGGCGGCGGCGATGCGCATCGAGGGCGCGCTGCGCCGCTACCCGGGCTCGGGCCGCGAAGCCGAGCTCTTGTACACCCTCGGCGAGACGTATCTGAAGATGGGCGACCCGCTGCGCGCGAAGGAGACCTTCCAGCGCGTCGTCACCGAGTACGCCGCCGCCGAGGACGCGCTGCGCGCGAGGCGCTACCTCGACTTCATCGCGAAGCGCTACGGCGACAACCCGCAACCGGTCACGCCGCGCGCGCCCGAGCCTGCGGCCGCCGCGCCGGTCGAATCCCATGGATGATCGCGGCAAAGACGGCGTGCGCGACCTCGTGACGCGCGGGCGCGAGCACTACACCGCGCGCGAATACGACAAGGCCGAGGCGTGCCTCACGGAGGTGCTGAAGGAGAACCTCGCGTACGCGGACGTCTACGACATGCTGGGCGTCATCTATCACCAGTCGGGGCGCCTGGCCGACGCGGAGGGCATGTTCCGGCGCGCGCTGGAGATCAACCCGGCGTACACGGAGGCCGCGCTGAACCTGGCCGTGACCTACAACGATCTCGGCAAATACCGCGAGGCGAAAGAGGTGTACCAGCGCGCGCTCGCGGCGTCGAAGGGCGCGCCCCGCAGCCTGGATCCCTTCGCCAAGGGCAAGATCGCGAACATGCACGCCGACACGGGCGCCGCGTATCACGCCGTCGGCATGTACAGCGACGCCGTGCGCGAGTACCAGCGCGCGCTGGCGCTGTGCCCGACGTTCGTCGACATCCGCACGCGCCTCGGGACGACCCTGCGCGAGATGGGCGCGACGGCGGACGCCGTCACCGAGTTCGAGCGCGTGCGCGCCGAGAACCCGCGCTTCCTGCCGGCGCGCCTCCACTTGGGGCTTTGCTACTACGCCGAGGGCCGCCGCGCCGACGCCATGAACGAGTGGCGCGCCGTCCTCGAGATCGCGCCCGACAACAAGTCGGCACAGATGTACCTGTCGATGCTGGACAGAGCGTAGGCCTCCTCGCTTACAGTCTGCCCGTGCTGAAGTTCGTTTCGTCGCCGGCGACGTTCGTCGTCGAGGAGATCGCCGCCTATGAACCGTCTGGAGAGGGCGAGCACACGTTTCTGTGGGTCGAGAAGCGGGGGCTGACGACGCACGACGCGGTCAAGCGGCTTGCGCGCGCTCTCGATGCCGATGCGCGCGACGTCGGGTATGCCGGATTGAAGGATCGCAACGCCGTGACGCGCCAGTGGCTCAGCGTGCCGCGCGTCGATCCGGAACGAGCGCTCGCGCTTCGCGAGCCCGACCTGATCGTTCTCGTCGCGAAGCGGCACGGGAACAAGCTGCGGACGGGGCACCTGCGCGGGAACCGGTTCGAAGTGGTGGTCACGCTGACGGACGGCGAGGCGGAGGCCCAGGCGGTGAGCGCGCGCCTCGCCGCGCTGGCGGCGGGGGGCGTGCCGAACCGCTTCGGCGAGCAGCGGTTCGGTGCCGCCGGAGACAACGCGGCTGCCGGCCTCGCGATCCTGCGCGGCGAGCGCCGCGAGCGCGACCACCGCCTGCGCAAGCTGCTGCTGTCCGCCGCGCAATCGGCGGTCTTCAACCGCGCGCTCGAGTTGCGCGCCGCGGCGCCCGGAGGCCTGCGCACCGTCTTGACCGGCGACGTCCTGCAGAAGATCGCGTCGGGCGGGCTCTTCATCACCGAGGACGTCGCCGTCGATCAGCCGCGCGTCGACGCGGGCGAGCTGGCGATCACGGGCCCGATGCCGGGCGGGCGCGAGAAGGAGCCGCCGCCCGGTTCGGCCGCGCGCGCGTTGGAGGACGAGGCGCTGGCGGGCGTCGGCGCGACGCGCGAGGACTTCGAGAGGGCCGGACGCGATCTCCCGGGCGCGCGGCGCCCCTACCTGGTTCCCCTGACGCTCGGAGCCCCCGCCGTGCAACCCGAGCAACCCGGCGAGACGTCCGTGAGTCCAGCCGAGGTCACCGTGCGGCTGCGCTTCGGCCTCCCATCGGGCAGCTACGCCACCGTGGTCGTCGCGGCGCTGTCGGGCTAGGCCGCGGCGCCGAACTTCCATGCTAACTTTCCGCCGGCTTTCGCCACCTTCCTGAGGAACGCATGCATCTGACCGATCGAATCCTTGGCTTCACGTTGCTCGGCTCCGAGTGGGTGCTCTGGCTGCTCATCGGGCTCTCGTTGCTGTCGGTGACGATCATGGTCGAGCGCGGCATCTTCCTGGCCGCGGGGCGCGTCGACTTCGAGGCGCTGGGCAAGGAGCTGCTGGCGTTCCTGAAGGACGGCGACCCCGCGGGCGCGCGCAAGACGCTCGCCGGGCAGCGCGCGCCCGAGGCGCAGGTCGCGACGGCCGGCCTCGAGCAGTACGAGCGCGGCCCGGAGGCGATGTCGGAGGCGATGGCCAGCGCGAAGTCGCGGCTGCGCCTCGATCTGGAGAAGAACCTGGGCGTCCTCGGAACGCTGGGCAACAACGCGCCCTTCATCGGCCTCTTCGGCACCGTCCTCGGCATCATCAAGGCGTTCGCCGATCTCTCGCACAACCAGCAGGGTGGCGCGGCAGCCGTCATGTCCGGCATCTCCGAGGCGCTGGTCGCGACGGCCGTCGGCCTCATGGTCGCGATCCCCGCCGTCATCGCCTACAACTACTTCCAGGGCAAGGTCCGCGGCTCGCTCGGACGTGTCGACGCCATGGCACACCTGCTGCTGTCGGCGGTCGCCAAGCCCGGCCGGGAGAAGTAGCGGATGGCCGGCGGCGCCAGCTTCGGCGGCGGTGACGAGGACAACGCGCCCATCGTCGGGATCAACGTCACGCCCCTCGTCGACATCACCCTCGTGCTCCTCATCATCTTCATGGTGACGGCCTCGTACATCGTGAGCCCCGCCATCAAGGTGGACCTCCCCAAGGCGGCGTCGGGCTCGGATCAGACGAAGTCCACGCTCTCGATCACGATCTCGAAGGACAACGCCCTCTACCTGAACGGCGAGCGGACCAGCGACGCGCGCATCGTGGACTACATCCACGGCGAGCTGCCGAAGAACCCCGAGCTGCAGGCGATCATCGCGGCGGACAAGATCGTCTCGCACGGCGACGTCATCCACGTGATCGATCTCGTGAAGCGCTCGGGCGTGCACCGCTTCGCCCTCAACGTCGACCCGGGCAAGTAGGCGACGAGGAAGCAACGCCCGTGGCGGTCGGCAGCAGCAACCTCGCGAGCCTCGACGAGATCTGGGGTCCCCGTCGCCCTCGCAAGCAGGGCACGGTCGTGGGGACGACCGTCGCGATCGCGCTTCACGTCCTCGTGGGCGCGGCGCTCCTGCGCGTGGACGCGGCGGCTCTCCTGCGTGGCGACCAGACGGTCGAGATGGAGGTCCACGAGCCGCCTCCCCCGCCGCCCCCCGAGGTCAAGCCGGAGGAGCCGACTCCTCCGCCGCCGCCCGTGGCGAAACCCCACGTCGTGGTGCGCCATGCCCCCACGCCGACGCCCCCCACCGAGGCGCCCCCGCCCCCGGCAGAGGCACCTCCGCCCAAGGCCGCCGCCGCCCCGCCCGTATTCGGGGTCAGCCTCGACTCGACCGTGGCCGGAGACGGCCCCGGGGTGTCCGTCCCCGTGGGGAACACGCTCAACACGAAGCCGACCAACAAGGCGACCGGTCCCGTGCAGCCCCTGACCGGCTCACCGACGGGCGACCCGGATGCCCTCCCGGCGCCCGTGCCCGAGTACCTGATCGCCGAGGACGTGCGCGTCCTTCAGGAGGTGACCGCGCCCTTCCCGCCCGAGGCCCAGCGCATGGGCATCGAAGGCAAGGTGAAGCTGCGGGTGCTCATCGGCCCCACGGGCGAGGTCTTGAAGGTCACCGTGCTGGAGAAGGCCGGGCACGGCTTCGACGATCTGGCGCGCGACGCGCTGAAGAAGTTCAAGTTCTCGCCGGCGCGCACGCAGGACGGCAAGGCCGTGACGCGAGCGATCGTCTACACGTACAAGTTCGAGCAGGCCCAATAGATAGACTTCGGCCCCCGACCGGCGATATTCTGGGATGGCCCACTTCTGAGGCCTACCCTCGCCCGGGACCCGGATGACATCCACGCGACGGCCGCTCCTTCTTCTCCTCACCTCACTTTTTTCCGCAGTCGTCACGTCGAGCCTCGCGGCCCCGGGGGTGGCGCGCGCCGACGTCACGTTCCAGCGATCGATCGACACGCAGCTGTTCCAGCCGGCGATCGGCCCGCACAACTTCCTCACCATCGACGGCGCCGACGTGCTGGAGCACAAGCGCCTTTCGCTCGGCCTGACGCTGAACTACCAGCGCCGCCCGTACTCGATGTTCACGACGGGCACGACGGAGGGGACGGCGTACCTGGTCGACAATCAGTTCACGGGCGAGCTCGACCTGGCCATCGGCCTCTTCGACCGATTCCAGCTGGGCGTGGGCCTGCCGTACACCGCCTACCTCTCGGGTGACGCCGTCGACGCGATGGGCGTCGCGACGGGCGGCCGCCTGCACGAGAACGGCATCGGTGACGTGCGCATCGAGGGCAAGGCGCTCCTCGCGACGCTGGGCGACGACGACGAGCTGTCGATCGCGGGCCTGGCCGGCATCACGATCCCGACGAGCAAGAGCATCGACGACGTCGCCTACCTGGGCGACAGGACCGTCACGGGCCGCATCAAGGCGATCGCCACCTACCAGCTGGGCCGCGTTCGGGCGGGCGCGAACCTCGGCATCCTGCTCCGCGGGACGTCGTACGCCTTCGCGACGGAGCTGGGGAACCAGCTGCTCTACGGCGCGGCCGCCGCATACGAGCTCGACCACCACGTCGAGCTCATGCTCGAGCTCTTCGGCCGCAGCGGCATCAACCAGTTCTCCGATTGGTACACCGACGTCAACCCGTTCGAGGTCGACCTCGCGGCCCGCTGGGGCGTCACCAGCATGGTCTCGGTGCTGGCGGGCGGCGGCAAGGGCATCGGCACGGGCATCGGCGCGCCGCAGATCCGCGTGTTCGCGGGGGCGCAGTTCAACCCCGACTTCCGCGACCGCGACCACGACGGCGTCTACGACCTGGACGACAAGTGCCCCGATCAGCCCGAGGATCGCGACGGCTTCAACGACAATGACGGCTGCCCGGACCTCGACAACGACAACGACGGCATCCCGGACGCGGCCGACAAGTGCCCGAACGACGCCGAGGACATGGACCAGTTCGAGGACGAGGATGGTTGCCCCGACCCGGACAACGACAAAGACGGCATCCCCGATCTGAACGACGCGTGCCCGAACGCCGCCGAGGACGGCCAGGGCAAGCGGCCAAAGGACGGCTGCCCGTCGACGGCCGAGGACAGCGACGGCGACGGCGTCCCCGACAAGACGGACAAGTGCCCCGACGATCCGGAGGACCGCGACGGCTTCCAGGACGACGACGGCTGCCCGGACCTCGACAACGACAACGACGGCATCCCGGACAACTTCGACACCTGTCCGAACGACGCCGAGGATCCCGACGGCTTCGAGGACGAGGACGGTTGTCCCGATCCGGACAACGACAAGGACGGATTCCCCGACGCGCAGGACAAGTGCCCGAACCAGGCGGAGACGCTGAACGGCAACAAGGACGACGACGGCTGCCCCGATCCGGGCGCCGAGATCGTGCACCTCTTGCCGGGCAAGATCGCCGTCGACGACCGCATCGGCTTCGCCGGCAGCAAAGGTGGCTCGCCCGGCAAGGCCGTCCTCAAGGAAAGCGCGGCGCGCGACGTGGGCCTGGTGTCGCTGGTCATGAAGGGCCACACGGAGATCAAGAAGCTGCGCATCGAGGTGCGCGCCGAAGGCGTGTCGAAGAACGAGACGCAGGCGCGCGCGGACGCCATCAAGGAGGCGTTGGTCGCCAAGGGCGTCGAGGTCGACCGCATCGAAGCGGTCGGGATGGGCGCGGGCGGCTCGCGCGTCGACTTCCTGATCGTCCAGACGGCGGCCGCGCCGAAGCCCGCGGGCCCCGCCGGCGACGCCGAAGCGCCTCAGTCGCCCTAGCTTTGCTTCGTTCCGGTCCCGTCTCAAAAAGAACGGACACGCGACCATGAGAATCACAGGTTGGGGAGCCTCCGACGTGGGCCGCAAGCGGCACCACAACGAAGACAGCTTGCTGTGCAACAACGAGCTGTCGCTCTTCGCCGTGGCCGACGGGATGGGCGGGCACCTGGGCGGCGAGCGCGCGAGCCGCATGGCGGTGGAGATCCTCGAGCGCGAGATCGAGAAGGCGCGCCGGGAAGGCCAGCTCACGGCGCCCGCCGGTGAGCTGGCCCCCGGCGAGCCCCACCCCATCCGCGCCCTCCTCCGCCGCGCCGTGATCGAGGCGGACCGCAACATCTACGAAGCGGCGATGCAGAACCCCGCCCTGGCCGGCATGGGTACGACGCTGACCGTGCTGCTGTTCTTGGGCGATCAGCTGCACATGGCCCACGTGGGCGATTCGCGCGCCTACCTCTACCGCGACGGGCGCGCCCGTCAGTTGACCGAGGATCACTCGTGGATCCAGGAGCAGGTGCGCGCCGGCCTGATCTCGCCCGAGGAGGCGAAGGAGTCACGCTTCCGCAACATCATCACGCGCTCCGTCGGCTTCGAGCCGTCGGTCGAGCCCGACCTCGCCGTGATGCCCGTCCAGGCGGGCGACTGCTTCGTCGTCTGCTCGGACGGCCTCTCGAACTACCTCTCTGCCGACGAGCTCGGCCAGGTGCTGACGGGCCACTTCTACCGTGACGTCGCGAACGTCTTCGTCGATCTCGCCAACGATCGGGGCGGCGACGACAACGTGACGTGCCTCGTCGTGTACGCCGGCAACGAGAAGTAGCCGCGCGGCGGGGGCGAGCGCGAAGCGCTAGCCGATCGTCCGCTCGGTGTGCTCCTTGCCGTCGAAGCGCAGCATCTTCTGCTTGCTCTCGACCAGCGTGACCAGGTTCACAGGGCGGCGCCAGATGCGCGCCAGCGCCGAGATCGTGTCTCGGGCCTGATCCATTTGTAGATCGGTCCCCTCGTGGCGGTGCCGGATCAGGAGCTCGCCCCGGTTCTCGTGGTTCGAGTCCTCGACGAAGATGAACGGGTCGCCGAAGTTCGTGAGCTGGAAGAGGATCTTGTTTTTGATCTTTTGGAACTCGCGCGAGTCGATCTCGTAATTGCCGCTGCGCTCGTTCATCGAGAACGAGAAGAACTTGTTCCGTTCGCAGAAGTCCGCCGTGAAGAACTCGTCGATGAACGTGACGTCATTGTAGAGCCGCCGCACCTCGAACAGCTTCTTGCGCCCGAGGCCGAGCCGCTTGTCCCAGGCCCGGCGCTCGTCCAGGTTCTGGCACTCGTTCCACTCGCGGCCGAAGCGCCCCTTGTCCCAGCGCTCTTCGACGTCTCGCAGAAGCTCGATGCCGATCTTGTAGGGGTTGAACTGCCCCGGCGCCGTCGCGAGCACGCCCGAGTTGTGATCGGCGTAGTCGATGATCTCGGAGGCCTTGAGGGCCTTCTCCGTCATGATCTTGCTGTGCCAGTATGAGGCCCAGCCCTCGTTCATGATCTTGGTCTGGCGCTGCGGTGCGAAGTAGTACGCCTCGTCGCGGACGATCTCGAGCACGTCGCGCTCCCACCCGTCGAGCGGCGCGTTCTGCAGCAGAAAAAGCAGGACGTCGCGCTCGGGCTCGGCAGGGTGCTTCTTCGGGCGGTCCCGCTCGCGCTCGATCTTGCGGCGCTGCTCGTCGATGTACTCGGGGGGGTTGATGAACTTGTCCATGTAGGACTTCGCCCGAATGCGCGGAATCTCCTGCGTCTCAGCCCCCTCGGCCTGCTTCGCGAGCTCCCGCGCCGACGGCTTGCGCGCGATGAACGGCGACATCGGATCGATGAGGTTCTCGATGCACAGGCACGAGTCGATGAAGCTCTCGACCTTCTCGAGCCCGAGCCGCTCGATGTGGCGCCGCACGCGCGTCGCGTGGTTCGCCATCCCGTCGATCATGCGGCGGTTGGTCTTCGAGAAGAAGTAGTTGTTCTTGAAGAAGTCCACGTGCCCCAGCACGTGCGCCATGACCATCTTCTGGTCGACGAGCGAGTTGCCCTCGAGCAGGTAGGCGTAGGCCGGATCGTTGTTGATGACCATCTCATAGATCTTCGAGAGGCCGTAGATGTGCGACTTCGTGAGGTGCTCGAACTCCATCCCGAAGCGCCAGTGCGGGTACCGCACGGGGAAGCCGCCGAACGCCGCGACCTCCTGCATCTTCTTGTAGTCGAGGATCTCGTACTCGATCGTCCAGAAGTCGAGCCCGTACCCGCGCCCGAAGTCCTCGATCTCGCGCTGGATGTCGTGCAGGTATGCGGGCAGCTGGGCCATGGCCGCGCCTATTTGCCCTTCCCGAGAAACTCGCGAATGGACTCCATGATGGCGTCCTTCCCTTTGATCTCCGAGACGACGAGGCTGTCGTCCTCGTCGAAGTGCTCGTTGAGGTCCTTGATGAACTGGCCCGAGCCGTAGGGGCTCTCGACCTGGCCGTAGCAGAATAGGTTCACCTTCGGGAGGATCTGCGTCTTCAAGAGGTCGACGCACTGGACGGTGTCGTCGACCGACCAGTTGTCGCCGTCCGAGAAGTGGAAGGGATAGATGTTCCACTCGCTGGGCGGGAAGTCGTCCTCGATCATCTTCGCGCACAGCTTGTAGGCGCTCGAGATCATCGTGCCGCCCGACTCGCGCGTCTTGAAGAAGGTGTCGCGATCGACCTCCTTGGCGACGGCGTCATGGATGATGTAGCGAGACTCGAGGCCCTTGTACTGGGACCGCAGCCACGTGTCGATCCAGAAGGACTCGATGCGAACGATCTCCTTCTGCTCGTCGCCCATCGATCCTGACACGTCCATGATGAAGATCATGACGGCGTTCGACTGCGGCAGCGGCTGCGTACGCCAAGACCGGTAGCGGCGATCCTCGCGCACGGGCACGATGAACGGGCGCGACGGGTCGTAAGAGCCCGTCATCACCTGGCGGCGCAGCGCCTGACGGAAGGTGCGCTTGAAGTGGCGCAGCGACTCGGGGCCCGTGCGGCGAATGCCGACGTACTTGTCCTTTTGCGAGATGATGCGCTGCTTGCCCTTCGGCTCGATGCGCGGCAGGTGCAGCTCCTCGCCCATGATCTGCGCGAGCTCCTCCAGCGAGAGCTCGACCTCCAGCGCGTGCTCACCCGCCTGATCGCCCGCCTTGCCCGAGCCCTCCTCGCTGGGATCGCCCTTGCCGACGGCGTCGCCCACCTCGCCCTGCCCCTGGCCCACGCCGCCCTGGCCCTTCCCGCCGAAGCGGAACCGCGGCACGTTGATCTGCGGCAGCGGGATCGACACCTTGTCCTTGCCCTTGCGCCCGATGAGCTCGCCCTGCGAGATGTACTTGCGTAGGTCTTGCTTGATCTTCCCGCGCACGATGTCGCGGAAGCGCCGGTGGTCGGGATCGATCCTGAGAGCCATCTAGATCACCAGATCCATGAACCGCCCGCTTGGCGGATCGTAAAGGCCCAAACGCTGACCGCGCGCCTTCGCGCCCATCGCCTGCTCCAGCAGACCCATGGCGCGCGTGAGCACCGCCATGGGCTCTTCCGTGCCCAGGTCCGCCATGAGCTTCACGAGCAGCCTCGCGGCCGTGCCGTTCATCTCCACGGTGACGGGGCTCGTCGCGCGGTCGTCCATGCGGCTAGTCCTTCACGTCGCCGCGAGCGAAGATCGACGCCACGAAGTTGAGGACGTCCGTCGAGCAGATCTCGCAGTATCCGTAGTTGCGGATCATGCGATTCTTGACGACGTCGATCTTCTCCTGCGTGTCGCGGTCGACGACGGCGCTCACGAGGCTGGTCAGCTTGATCGAGTCTTTCTGATCCTCGAACAGCTTCAGCTCGAGCGCCTTCTGCAGCCGCTCGTTCGTGCGGAAGTCGAAGGTCCGCCCCTCGATCGCCAGCGCGCCGATGTAGTTCATGATCTCGCGGCGGAAGTCGTCCTTGCGCGAGTCGGGGATGTCGATCTTCTCCTCGATCGACCGCATGAGGCGCTCATCCGGCTCCTCATCTTGGCCCGTGTACTTGTTCTTTACCCGTTCCTTTTGCGTATACGCCTTGATGTTGTCGATGTAGTTCGCACAGAGCTTGGCGATGGCCTCTTCGTCGGCGCTGATCGCGCGCTGGACCTCGTTCTTGACGATGTCCTCGTACTCCTGCTTCACCAGGCCGAGGAGCACGCTGTAGTGCCGGCGCTGCTCGTCGTTGGTGATGAGCGAGTGGCTGCGCAGGCCCGACTCCAGCTCGTTCATCACCATGAACGGGTTGACGCAGCCTTCGCCGCGGTCCGAGACGAGCGCGTTCGAGACCTTGTCCTGGATGTAGCGCGGGGAGATGCCGTCCATGCCCTCGCGCACGGCCTCTTTGCGCAGCTCCTTGATGTTGTCCTGCGTGAAGCCCGGCAGCGTCTTGCCGTCGTACAGCTTCATCTTCTGGACCAGCGTCAGCTGGTGCTTCTTCGGATCCTCGAGCCGAGTGAGCACGGCCCACATGGCCGCCGTCTCCAGCGTATGCGGCGCGATGTGCTTCCCACGGATCTTCCCCGCGTTGTAGTCCTTGCCGTAGATCCGCTGCTCCTCCGACACCTTCGTGATGTACGGGATATCGATCTTGACCGTACGGTCGCGCAGCGCCTCCATGAACTCGTTCGAGAGGAGCTTCTTGTACTCGGCCTCGTTCGTGTGGCCGAGGATGACCTCGTCGATGTCCGTCTGGGCGAACTTCTTCGGCTTGATCTTGTGCTCTTGCGAGGCGCCGAGCAGATCGTAGAGGAACGCCACGTCGAGCTTCAGCACCTCGATGAACTCGATGATGCCGCGGTTCGCGATGTTGAACTCGCCGTCGAAGTTGAAGGCGCGCGGATCGCTGTCCGAGCCGAACTCGGCGATCTTTCGATAGTTGATGTCACCCGTCAGCTCGGTCGAGTCCTGGTTCTTCTCGTCCTTGGGCTGAAATGTCCCGACGCCCACGCGGTCCTGCTCGCTGAGGATGAGGCGCCGCACACGGATGTGCTTGATGACCTCGGCCCAGTCGCCCTTGTGGTGGGCCATGAGCTCACGGAAGATGAGGCGGCACGCGGGGTCGAGATCGCCTTCGATGTGCACGTGCGGCTTGCCCGCGCCGTTGACGCCCAGCTCGACGAGCGCTTTGTCGCGCCACTCGGGCGGGATGAGCCGCAACGGCTCCTCGTGCATCGGGCACTTGAAGGTGACCTGGCCGCCCGTGACGTGGGCCAGCTTCTCCGGCAACACCCAGTCGTAGGTGTAGAGCGCGCCCTCGGGCGTGCGTGAGTACTCCTCCATGCCACGCTTGATGAGGCGCGCGATCGTCGACTTCGAGCTGCCGACGGGGCCGTGCAGCAGGATCACGCGGCGCTCGGTGCCGTAGCGCTGGGCCGCGCTGTGCAGCACCGACACGAGGCGCATGAGCGGGATGTCGAGGCCGTAGACGGCGTCGCGGCCGCCGTGCTGCTCGTCCTTGAAGAAGTTGTAGCGGATCAACCTCTTCTTGTTGTCGATGTACTCCTCTTGTCCATACGACAGGATCATGTCGTAGACGCGCTGGAACGCGGAGCGCGTGACGGCCGGGTTCTTCCGGACGATCGAGAGGTAGTCCTCGAACGTGCCGGACCAGTTGAGCTCCGCGTACTCCTTGAGGTTCTGGAGCGCGGCGACCTTGGCGATCAGCGCCGGCGTGTCGGCGGCCTTGACGTCGGAAGCGGCCATCTGGATCTCCTCTTGTGGGCGGGCGGCGAAGCCCGCCGGTCGGGGCGTCCCCGGAGCGAGCGGCGAGCAGGGTGGACGGTCTTCGAGTGGTTTTCAGTGTACCACGCTTGCTCGATGCATCATCGGGCGATCGGGCTTTGGACCGTAGGCGTGGGGTTCCGGTTGCAGGGTCGCCCGGGCGCTCCTAGTACCCGTCTCGCCCGGCGTCCAGGTCTTGCCAATGCGGTGTGCGAGGTTGTGGGCCGGCCGCGGTCGCCGAGCGCGCCGCGCCGGTCAGTAGTGAGAGAGGGAGCCGTCGATGCGCGCGCGGCGCAGGGCGTACGCGAACGTCGCCGCCCCGGCGGGGATCAGCACGGCCGCGAAGATCGCGAGCGCCGCCAGCGAGCCGCCGACGGCGGACGGGGACGCGCCGCTCAGGAAGGCGCCGCGCAGGACGACCAGCACGTGGGTGAGCGGCAGCGCGCGCCCGACCACGCGCAGCCAGGACGGCAGCACGCTCACGGGGTACATGACGCCCGAGACGAACAAGGACAACGAACCCAGGATGATCGAGACCGGGTTCGTGCGCCGCACGAGCATCGTGCTGCCCGCCGTGAAGAGGCCGAGGCCCACGAAGGCCGCCAGGACCAGCGGCACAGCCACGATCACCGTGAGGGCGTTCGTGCGCCCGAGGTCGAGACCGACGAGCAGCGTCGCGCCGAACAGATACACCGCCGAGCGAAGCGCGGACGTCCCGAACTCGTAGACCGGCGCCGCCGCCAGGACCATCCACGCGGGCGCGGGCGTCGCCAGCTCGGCCTCGAGCGTGCCCATGATTTGGGACGTCCGCACGCGGCGCGCGAGGCCCTGAATGCCCACGGTCTGGAGCTCGGTCGCGAGGTACCCGATCGCGAGGAAGCCGAGGTAGTTGCCCCCGTAGGCCGCCATGTGCGGGTTGGCGGCCGCGCCCACGAAGCGCGCGAAGAACACCATGCTGACGACGGCGACGGCGAAGCCCGCGAAGCGCGTCAGGAAGGCCGCGCGGTAGCCCGACATGGCCGCCAGCTCGCGGCGCACGAAGCCGACGAACGTGCGCGCGAACCAGACGGCGAGCCCCGGCAGCGGGCGAGGAGGCGCCCGCACGGGCCCAGGAGTCCGTCCGCCTGGCGGCGACGCCCTCACGTCGGCCCCCCCGCGCCCCGCCCGCGCTCCTCGCGACCTTCGGTCACGAGCCCCAGCTCCTTTTCCACCGCGGCGGGCGAGATCTCGCGGACGAGCCTCCCGCGCTCGAGCAACAGCACGCGATCGGCCAGCGCACGCGCCTCGCCCGGATCGTTGCTGCACACCAGCGCCGTGCGCCCGGCGCCGCGCACAATCGTGTCGCGCAGGAAGGCGCGCAGATCGCGCGCGCCAATGGGATCCAAGCCCAGCGTCGGCTCGTCGAGCAGCAGCACCTCCGGGTCGCCCAAGAGCCCCCGCGCGACCGCCAACCGCTGCCGCATGCCGCGCGAATACTCGCGGTACAGGCGATCGGCGGCGGCGCCGAGGCCCACGCGCGAGAGCAACTCGTCGACGCGAGGCTTCGCGTCGACCGCGGGCAGGCCGTGCAGCGCTGCGAAGTAGCGCAGGTTCTCGCGCCCGGACACGCCGAAGTGAAAGCTCCGCTCGTCTCCCACGACGAAGGAGACGCTCCGGCGCAGCGCGGGCGCGCCCGCCGCCGCGTCGTGCCCCGCGATGATCGCGCGCCCTTCGGTCGGCGAAAGCAAGCCGCCGAGGATGCGCGCGAGCGTGGACTTGCCGGCGCCGTTCGGCCCCATGAAGCAGACGATTTCGCCCGGTGCGACGGTGAACGTCACGTCCGCGAGCGCGCGCACCGGATCGCGGAAGAGGCGCCCGCGCAGGAGGTCGCGCGTGCCCCCGGGCGGGCGGAACACCTTGCCCAACCCTTCGACGAGGACGGCGGCGCCGAGGGACGAAGGGGTGACGGGCGCCGGTCCCGCCGTCACGGCCCGAATGCCTTGCCGTTGCGCTGGTACTTCACGACGGCCGCCGTGTGCTCGGCCACCGTCTTCGAAAAGTAGTGCGTGCCGTCGTTCTTCGCCACGAAGTAGAGGTACGGCGTGTGGTCGGGCGACATCACGGCCTCGAGCGCGGCGCGCCCTGGGTTCGCAATCGGCCCAGGCGGCAGGCCCTCGTGGGTGTACGTGTTGTACGGGTTCTCGCGATCCTGAAGCTGGATCGCGTGAATGCGCCCGTCCCACTTGAGGCAGGCCGACGAGCGGGGCGTCCCGACCGTGCAGCCGTAGATGATCGTGGGGTCGGTCTGCAGCAGCTTCGGCACGAACGTCGGGAAGCGCAGCCGGTTGATGAAGACCTGCGCGATGCGCGGGCGCTCTTGCGGCTGGCCTGTCTCCTTCTCGACGATCGACGCGAGCGTCACGATCTGCGCGTCGTCGAAGGCCAGCGTCTTCTTCAGATCCTGCACGCCCTTGCCGTGCGCGGCGCGCAGCTCCTCGAACACCTGCCGGTGCCGGCGCACCATGGGGATGAGGGCCTTCGCCGCCGGCGTGTGCGGCCGCAGGCGGTAGGTGTCGGGGAAGAGGTAGCCCTCGAGCGAGGCGCCGGGAAGGCCCAGCTGGGCGACGAAGCTGCCGTCGGTGGCGCGCATCACGACCTCGGCCTTGCTGGCGATGCCGGCGGCGTCGAGGATCTCCGCGACCTCGACGAGGTTCTTGCCCTCGGGGATCGTGACGGCCACCAGCTCGTCGGCGGCGCCCTTGACCAGCGCGTCCAGGATCTGGCGCGGCGTGATGGGCGCGGCCAGCACGTACCGGCCCGCCTTGAATCGGCCCGCGACGCCGCGCTGGCCGGCGTACAGCCGAAAGACGAACGGCCGGTCGATGAGGCCCGCCTCGGAGAGCTTCGCGGCCACCTCGTGCGCGGTCGCACCCTTGGGGATGTCGATCTCGACGGGGCCCTGCGCCGACCCGGCGGCCGTGTCACCGTAGCGCCAGGCCGTGCGTGCGGCGTAGCCGACCGCGCCCAGCCCCAGCACGAGCGTCACGAGGAAGACGGCCAGCGCGCGCTTCTGCGCCTTCTTCACCGCCCCCCTCCTGGCGAGCGCGCGTCCAGCCAGCGCCGCAGGATCACGGCGGCCGCCAGCTTGTCGATGACCTCGCGGCGTCGCGCGCGCGAGAGGTCGGCCGCCAGCAGGACCTCCTCGGCCTCGACCGTGCTGAAGCTCTCGTCGATCAGCTCCACGGGCACCGACAATGCCCCACGCAGCCGCTCGGCGAAAGCCTGAACGCTGCGCGCGGCGCGCCCCACCTCGCCTTCAGGCGACAGCGGCAACCCCAAGACGACCCGCTCGGCGTCGAGCTCGCGCACGACCGCCGCGATGGCGTCGAGATCCCGCTGCCCGCCGTGTCGCGCGATCATTCCATGCGGCAGCGCGGCGAGCCCGAGCGCGTCCGTGACGGCAACTCCGATGCGGCGCGCGCCGAGGTCGATGGCGATGGTCCTGCCCAAGACTGGCTAGTGTATACCTCACGCATGTCCGACCAGCCGAAACGTGAAGGGGCGGAGCCCACGCCGCCCCAGATCCAGATCGATCTCGACGAGGTGACCGCGCAGGGCGCGTACTCGAACCTCGTGCTCATCAACCACAATGACAGCGAGTTCGTGCTGGACTTCGCCTACCTGCAGCCGGGCGCGCCGCGAGCGCGCGTGCGCAACCGCGTGATCTCGTCGCCGCGCCACACGAAGCGCCTGCTGCGCGCGCTCGAGTACAACCTTCGCCGCTACGAAGAGCGCTTCGGCAAGATCGACGAGCCGGAGCCGTTTCCCGTGGGCCCGGGCGGGCTCATCAGCTGATCAAGTGACGACGCCTTCGAGGGCGGTCAGCGTGCCGCCGAAGGCGTCGAGCTCGCACGCGCAGCCGTAGGGCAGCGCGAGGTTGCGCGTCCCGTGGCCGAAGAGGCCGCCGATCGCGACCGGGATCGCGAGGCGGCCCAGCCGCTCGACCAGCACCTCCGCCGCCGTGGGCGAGGACGCGCGCGTCGGCTCGGGCTCGACGCACGACGAGAAGTCACCGACGACCACGCCCTCGACGGCGCTGAACACGCCCGCGAGATCGAGGTGCGTCACGAGGCGATCGATCCGATACGGCCGCTCGCCCAGGTCCTCGATGAAGAGGATCGCGCCCGTGACGTCCGGCATGTACGGCGTACCCACGAGCCGCGAGAACACCTCGAGGTTGCCCCCGACGAGGGGCCCGCGCGCGCGGCCCGGCACCAGCGCCTCGAGCCCCTCGAGCAGCACTCCAGGCGACCCCTGCTCGAGCAAGCGGAAGAGCGCTTCGTGATCGGACGCAGGCAAGTTCGGGAGCTGCGTCACGACAGGGCCGTGCACGGCGGCCACGCCGGCCCGCGCCGCGTGCGCCAGCAGCGCCGTGCCGTCCGAGAACCCCACGATGGGCACCGGCCGCGCGGCCAGCGCGGCCGGGTCGAGAAAGGGCAGGATGCGCAGCAGCCCGTAGCCGCCGCGTGCGAGGACGACCGCGCGCGCCTCGGGATCGGCGAGCGCCGCCGTGAGCTCTGAGAGGCGGCGCTCGTCCGAGCCCGCGAGGTACCCTTCGCGCGAGAAGAGCTCATCGCCGAAGCGGAGGGCATAGCGGCGGCCAAGGACCGCGGCGCCGGCCGCGAAGCCCTCGCGCGGCACGGGCCCTGCGGGCGCGACGACGCGCACGACGTCGCCCGGCTGAAGACGAGGCGGGCGAATCACCGGCGCTTGCGTCGGCGCTTGCCGCCCTGCCCGGCCAGGCTGAGCGGCGCCGGGATCGCCCCGCTCTCCTCACCCGCGTCGGCGGTCACCGGTGTCGGGCCGCTGTCGCCCGTCGGCTCGCTGTCCGCGCTCGAAGCCGGCGCGGCAGCCTGTGGCGCCGGAGCGGAGTCGGCGGCAGGCGCTGGCGAAGGCGCGACCGGCTTGGCAGCCGGCGCAGCCGCACCCCAGCGCACGCGCATGCCCACGGCGTTCGCGTCGGACGACTCGACGATGTCCTCGACGCGCCCTTCGCGAACGGCGTCGCCGATCTTCAAGGTCAGGAGCGTCCCGACCGGAAGCGGATCGGGCACGGCGACGAACACGCCATCGGCGTCGCCCGCGCGCACCTCGCGCAGCGCGCCTCTTCCCACGACGACTCCGGCGTAGCGAACTTCCACCGCGTTGTCCACGGGCGCAGTCTACCAGCGACCGAACGGACGGATCGAAAATCCGGCGGCACCGCGTGCAGCCCGAGCACGGCGTGCAGCCGCGCCCCCGACGCCGCGCGAGTGCAGCGGCGATCACGCGGCGCGCGCAACAGTCTGCGTGTGAAAGTCCGGCACGGACGGCGCGCGTGACACGCGCCGCTCGGGTGCGCCCGGCGGCGCTCGCGCGTCAACGCGCGGGAACGAGCGCGCGAGCGTTACAGCGATCACGCTCCACCGCCCTGGCCCTTCCCTTGCCAGCGACTGAGTCACCTTTCCTCAAGGAGCTGAAAGATGATCACGTTGCCCCTGACTCTGCGTGCGGCCCGTCCTCTCCTCGTCGCGTTGCTGGTGGCGCCGCTCGCCGCCTGCTTCTGCGGTGACGGAGATCATTGGGGCCACGGCGATCGCACGTACGACACGACGGGAAGCGACCAACCGTGGCCCTCCCCCACGCCGCCCAGCAGCGGTGGTGGTGGCTCGGCGGGCACGGGCTCGTCGCGAGATACGGGGGGCACCGCCGGTCTGTCGGGCGCGGGCGGCTCGACCGGAGCCGCCGGCGCGGGAAGCGCGGGCGCAGCCGGTGGCGGCAGCGCGTCGGGCGGCTCTGGAGCGAGCGGCGCGCACGCCGACGGAGGCGCCGCGGGCGCGGGCGGAGCGGCGACGGACGGCGGCGCCTGCGCGTGCGACGCCGGTGGGACACCGCACGAGCCCGTCTGCCAGTTCGACAACCAGTGCGGCTCGAACGGGCGCTGCCGAAACGGCGCCTGCGAGCGCGGGTGCACGTCTTCTGCAACGTGCGGCACCGGCCAAATCTGCGCGCAGGGCTACTGCCAGACGGCCGCGGGCGCCGGCGGCCAGTGCATCTACGACGCCGATTGCGGCGGCAACGCGTCCTGCATCAACGGCTTCTGCCACGCACGCTGCACGAGCGATTCGACGTGCGGCGCCGCGGACAAGTGCATCGACTCCGTCTGCCAGCCCGACGTCGGGCCGCAGCCGCAGTGCCGCTCCACCGCCGAGTGCCCGGCGGGGCGCGAGTGCGTGAACGCCGTCTGCCGCACGCTGTGCGCGGGCGATGTCGACTGCTGCGCGGGGACGTCCGGCTCCTACTGCCGCAGCGGCGTCTGCGTGACCGCGCACGAGGCGGCGCCGCAATGCCGTGTCGCCCCGGACTGCGGGCTCGGCCAGTCCTGCATCGACGGGTCTTGCGGCTGAGGCCGTCGACCGCCCGTTGTGCGGCTCGGGCCCGTCCCCTACATTGAAAGCGTCGCCCGAACGGGCGATCACATGACGGGAGCACCCGATAGGCAGGTGGCCAATGAGCAGCGGTCGAGTGGGCGGCCGCTGCTCTTGGTCTTGTTGGTGCTGGCGGCGGGGATCATCGTGTGGCGTTTCACGCCGCTGGCCGCGCTGCTCGATCGACGGCACCTCGCCGAGCTCGGCCGAGCGCTCGCCGCTTCGCCCCGCGCGTCGTGGCTCGTCCTGGGTGTGTACGTCGGGTTCGGGCTGCTCTTCTTCCCGGTGACGCCGCTCTTGGCGGCGACGGCCCTGGTGTTCGAGCCCTGGCGGGCCCTCGGCCTCGGGCTCACCGGGGCGCTCACCTCGGCGGCCGTCGGGTACGCGCTGGGCCGGGTCGTCGCGCGGCGGCGGCCGCACTGGGTGGAAGGCGAGCGGTTCGCGCCGTTGCGCGCGCGGCTGCGGCGGCGCGGGATCCTCACCATGGCGGTGTCGCGCCTCGTGCCGGCGGGCAACTTCACGCTGGCGAACGTGCTCGCGGGCGCGATCGGCATTCCCCTGCGGGACTTCATGCTGGGCAACGCGCTGGGGATCTTGCCCGGCCTGCTGGCGCTGACGTTGCTGTCCGAGCAGTTGCGGCGCATCGGGTGGAGCGCGTGAAGAGGCTCGCGCTCGCGGCCGCGCTGCTGACGTCGCGCCCTGGCGCCGCGCGCGCCCAAGAGGACCGCGACCCGTGGTTCGGCCACGACAAGGCGCTGCACTTCGGCGTCAGCGTGATGCTGGCCTCGGGCGGCTACGCGGCGACGTCGCTCGTGACCGACGACCGCCGCGTCCGACTGGCCGTGGGCGGCGGCTTCGCGCTCTCGCTGGGCGTCGCGAAGGAGCTGTGGGATCTCGAGGGACACGGCGATCCCTCTTGGAGAGACCTCACCTGGGACGTCGTGGGAACCGTCACCGGCCTCGCCGTCGCCGCCGCGATCGACTGGACGATCTCGCGCCTGCAGCCTCGGCGGGCGCTCGGCGCGCGTTGAGACATTTTGCCCCCTTTTTTCCGTCGGTGGCGCGCCCTTGGGCGCGCTTGGGCCACACTTGAACTTGGTCTTCCAGCAGCATAGTGTCATCGGCCTATGAAGCGCTGGACTAGACGTTGGGCTTACGCGGTGTCGCTGGGCGCCACGGCTGCGATGCTGGCGACGGCCACGCCCGCGTGGGCGGGCGAAGAAGACGATCTGCAGCGTCAGATCGAAACCCAGCGCTCCGGCGTCACCGACATCGAGCGCCTCGACGAGCTGCACACCGCGGGCGACGAGATCGCGCTGCTCAAAGCCTGGCTGGACGAGGCCTGGGCGCTGCGCGCGAAGCACGAGTACGACCAGGTGCGCGAGGTGCTGGATCGCTGCCTGGCCCAGGCCGAGCTCATCCGGCAGAAGATCAACGCCTCGAAGCTGCGCGCGCAGGCCGACAAGCGCGAGATCGCGCTGCAGGAGACCCGCCGCAAGATCGAGCAGGCGCGCAAGGCGCTGGCCGACACGGTCGTGAAGAAGAAGGCGCTGGAGGCGAACAGCAAATGAAGACGCGTTCGCTTGGAATCGCCGGTTCGCTGTGCATGGTCGCGCTCGCGCTCGGCTGCGCGACGCCGCCACGCCCGCGCGAGCTCGACGCGTGGGACAACCTCAAGAAGGGCGCGAACACGCAGGAGGCGGCCAAGCGCTCGCCCGACCTCGTGACCAGCGCCGACAAGCTGGGCGCAAAGGCCACCGAGGAGTGGCAGTCCAACGATCTCGAGGAGTCGCGGCGCGACGCGCTCATGGCGCAGATCAAGCTGAAGACGGCGCTGGCGCTGGCCGAGCAGGATCGCCTGAAGGCGAAGATCGAGAAGCTCTCCGCCGGACAGGCCGCTTCGGAAGAGGAGCTGGCGAGCGTCTCCAAGGATCTCGCGAGCGAGACGGAGAAGCTGACGCTGCTCCAGAAGTACATCGATGCGCGCCACGCGGCGGACGCCGACAAGCAGCGCCTCTCGCAGGAGATGAGTTCCGAGCAGCAGAAGGCCGAGGTCGAGCAGCAGCGCCTCGCGACCGTCCAGAAGATCACGGCCGCGCAGCTGGCGCTGCGCACGGCGGACACGGTCGAGGCGAGCAAGTACGCGAGCGCCGAGTACCGCGCAGCCACCGACATGCTCGAGAAGGCGGACGGCGAGCTGAAGGCGAACGCCTTCGCGGCCGCGCAGGCCAGCGCCGACGTCGCGAAGAAGAACGCCGATCAGGCCGCCGAGCTGTCGAAGCCCCGCTACGAGCAGGCGGCCCAGGCCAGCCAGAACAAGATGCGCGACGACTCGCTCTCGCGCGACGCGACGGGCCTTCCGGGCGTGTCGGTGCGCAGCGAACGCCGGGGCGAGCTCCAGCGACTGGTCGTCGCCGTGCCCGACCTCTTCGTCAAGAAGCAGACGACGCTGGCGCCTGGGCACGACGCCGTGCTCGACGGCCTCGCAGGCCTCATCAACAAGTACCCGACCTACCCCGTGCAGGTCGTGGGTCATACCGACAACAGGGGCAAGGCAGGCGAGCTGGTCGCGATCTCGGCGGCGCGCGCGCAGGCGGTGTTCGCGGCGCTCGTCTCGCGCGGCGTCGACCCCAAGCGGCTCATGCCGAGCGGCGTGGGCAGCGACGAGCCGCTGGAGGACAACCGCACGTCGGCGGGCCGCGCAAAGAACAACCGCGTCGAGATCGTCTTCCTGTACCACTGAAGCGCTGAACGGCCGAGCCGCCAAAATCGTCCGGCATATCGCGGCTTTGAGATCGACGCCGCGCCGTTCCCTCGCGGCTGAGGCCGTGCTAAGGTCGCCGTTTCCTTAAGCACGTAGCTCGTTGGCTTTAGGTTCGTTCGCTCCGACGTTCGGGAAGAGGTCGCCCCCATGCCCACGGTTCGCGAGTACGAAGCCGCGCTGCAGCGCAATCCTTCGGATACCGAAGCGTTCGTCGCGCTTCGCAAGGCGTTCAGGCAAGCCGAAGCGCACGACAAGCTCGTGACGCTCTACGAGACGCGCGCGCAGGCCATCGAAGATGGCGTCAAGGCGGGCGAGCTCTTCTACCTGGCGGCCGAGCTGCGCCTCGATCAGCTGGGCGACGCCGTGGGCGCCGAGGCCGATCTGGCCAACGCCGTCGACCGCGATCCGGGCCACATCCGCGCCGCCGCGCGCCTCAAGGACATCTATCGCGAGCAAGGCCGCATGGCCGACTACATGACGATGCTCGAGATGGAGGCCGCCGCCGTCGCGCGAACGCGCGATCCCGCGCGCATCGCCGAGCTGCAGTCGGAGATGACCCAGCTCTTCGTCAACCACTTCGGCAAGCTCGAGCGCGTCATCCGCAACCCGCAGCGGCCGGGCAAACTGGCGTCCGAGGACGTCAAGTCGATCGAGTCCGCGCGCAAGATCTATCGCGCCCTCGGCGACTACCGCAGCGTCATGCGGCTCTACGAGCTGGAGATCGAGGGCACGGCGGACGCCAAGCGGCGCGCCGACCTCTTGCTGGGTCTCGGGCGCGTGCTGGGTGAGAAGCTGGAAGAGCTGGACGCGGCGGCGCAGCGGCTGAACGAGGTCGTGCGCCTGCGGCCGCGCGACGAGAAGGCGCTCGAGCTGCTGGCCGGCGTGTACGCGAACCCGAACTGGATCGGCGCCGACGGCCTGGACCGCGCGGCGGAGATCTACTACCAGGTGGCGCGGCGCCGCCAAGAGGCGGGCGACGCGGACAACGCCGTCGCGGCGCTCCGGCGCGCGCTGACGGCGGTGCCGGGGCACGCCGAGTCGAGCGACCTCCTCGAGCGCATCTACTACGAGGCGCGCCGCTTCGCCGAGCTCGACCGCTACTACCGCGAGCGCGTGCAGGCCGCCCAAGGCGGGAAGGCCGAGAACGAGCGCATCGACTTCTTGTACAAGCGCGCGCAGCTGGCCGAGGTCGAGCTGGCGGACGTCGCCGAGGCCCAGCGCGTCTATGGCGAGATCGCGGCGCTGGAGGCGCCGGGCGGGCCCGCTTCGGAGAAGCTGTCTGAGCTCTACTCGAGCGGACAGGAGTTCGCCAAGCTGGCCGAGCTGCGCGAAAAGCAGCTCAGCGTCATCCAAGATCCCGCGGCGCGCTCGCGCATCATGCTCGAGCTCGCGTCGCTGTACCGGGACAGGCTGGGCGATCGCGACCAGGCGGCCGTGTACCTGCACGCCGTGTTGCAGATCGAGCCCGAGAACGCCGTCGCGCTCGCGGCGTACGCCGAGCACTTCCGCGAGAAGGGTGACTGGACCGCGCTGGCCGACCTCTTGGAGTTCGCCTTCGATCGGGCGCGCGCGCGGGGAGCGGCTCCCGAAGATCTCGTCGCGCGACTGGAAGAGATCGCCGTCGTCGCCGAGAAGAACCTGGGCGACGCCGATCGGGCCCTCGGCGCGTGGCAACGCATCGAGGAAATCCAGCCGGCGAACACGCGCGCGCGCGAGGCGCAGCGCCGCATGCTGCTCAAGGCGAAGAACTGGGACCGCATGGCCGCGCTGCTCGAGCGCGAGGCCGCGCAGTTCCCCGATCCCGAGCAGCGCAACGAGATCCTGCGCCGGGTCGCGCAGATCCACCGCGAGAAGCTCGCGAACCCGAAGCGGGCCATCGAGGTGTACCGCGACGTGCTGCGCACCGAGCCGAACGATCCGGTCGCAATGCGCGCGCTCGTCGACATTTACGAGCACGCCGGCGACTACGCGGGCCTCGCGGCCGCGCTGCGCGAGCAGGTGCAGACGGCGGCCTCGCGCGAGGAGCGCGTCACGCTGCTGCGCAAGCTCCTGGCGATCTACGACGAGCGTCTGGGCGACCTCGCGCAGGGCGAGTGGGTCGCGGGCGAGATCCTCCAGGCGGTCCCGGGCGATCGCGACACGCTGACGCGGCTCGAGGGGCTGCTCGAGCGCGCGGGCGAGGCGCGCAAGCTGGCCGCCGTTCTCGACCAGCACGCGAAGCACGCGGCCAGCCACGACGAGCGGCTGCAGCTGGTGGCGCGCGCCGCGGAGCTGCACCAGACGCAGCTTCAGGACGGCGAAGGCGCGGCCGCTCGCTGGGAAGAGGTCGTGCGCCTCGACGCCGACGACGCGCGCGCCCTCGACGCCTTGGAGGCGCTCTACGCCGCGCTGGAAAAGCCCACCGAGCTGGCGCGCATCCTGGATCTCCAGATCGAGCGCGTCGCCGCCGATCCCGCGGCCCAGGGCGAGTATCTGCGCGCGCTCGCGCGCCTCGCGGAGGGCACGCTGGCGGACGTTCCTCGCGCGCGGAAGAGCTGGGAGCAGCTCTGCGAGCTTCTGCCGGGCGACGCCGAGGCTCTGGACGCGCTCGCGCGCATCTACACGGGCGAAGGCGACTGGGCCACGCTGGTCCGCATCCTCGAGCGGCAGGTGCCGCTGGCCGCCGAGCCGGCGCGCGCCGTCGAGCTGGCCCTGCTGCGCGCGCAGCTCCTCGACGAGCGGCTGCGCAACCCCGAGGAGGCGGCGCGCGCCCTCGAGCAGGTCGTCGCCGAGCTGGACCCGCGGTCGTGGACGGCGCACGAGCGCCTGCGCGCCCTCTACGAGCGCAAGGAAGACTGGGCGCGCGTCGTCAAGGTGGCCGAGCGCATGCTGTTCCTCACCGAGGATCCGACGCTGCGGACGCCGCGCGCGCTGGAGCTCGGCGTGCTGTGGCGCGATCGCCTGGGCGACGACAAGCGCGCCGTCACGGCCTTCGAGCGCGTGCTGGAGATCGACGGCGACAACCTCGAGGCGCTGCAGGCGCTCGCGGCGTTGTACGCCAAGCTGGGCAACCACCAGCGCCTCGCCTTCACCGACGAGAAGCTCCTCGAGCAGACGCGCGAGCCCGCGCCGCGCCGCCAGCTCATGGTGGAGATCGCGCGCCTCTACGAGGACCAGCTCGCGGACCCGCAGCTGGCCTTCGAGTGGGTGCGGCGGGCCTACACCGAGCAGCCCGACGCCGAGACGTTGCAGCTCGTCGACGCGACGGCGGAGCGGCACGGCCTCTACGAGGAGCTCATCCAGATCTACGAGGGCGCCCGCGCCCGCGCCGCCGAGCCGGCGGAGCAGCTCGGCGCCTCGGTGAAGATCGCGAGCATCTGCGAGGAGAAGCTGGCCGATCCGGCGCGTGCCTTCGCGACGCTGCGCGAGGCGCTGCCGGCCGATCCCGCGGGCCGCGAGCTTCTGCCCGCGCTGGAGCGGCTGGCCGAGCGCACGCGTGACTTCGCGGGCCTGCTCGACGTCTACACGCGCGTCGCGCGGGCGCGCACGGAGCTCGCAGAGCGCGTCGAGCTTCTGCGCCTGCGCGCCGTCGTGCGCGAGACGCGGATGGAGGATTCGTCCGGCGCGCTGGACGAGTTCCTGCGCAGCTTCGCGCTGGCCCCCGGCATCGCGGCGACGCGCGACGAGATCCTGCGGCTCGCGCGCGTCACCGGGCGCTGGGAAGAGGCGCTCAAGGTGCAGGGGCAGCTGTTCGCGCTCGCCGAAGGAGAGGACGAGAAGCTCTCGATCGCGCGCAATGCCGCGTACCTCGTCGAGCACGAGGTGAAGGATCTCGTGCGCGCCTTCCGCGCGTACCTCAACGCCTTCCGCCTCGCGCCCGACGACGACGAGATCACGGCGCACCTGTGGCGCCTCGCGACGGCCATCGGCCGCTATGACGACGGCGCGCCCGAGGTCAAGGCTGCCCCGGCGACCGCCCAGGCCGAATCGGAAGCTGAAGAATCGGACGCCGTATCGGCCGACGACGCGGACGTCATCAGCGAGACCACCGCCGAGCCGCGCGACGAATCGGAAAGCGTCTCGGACGACGCGACGTCGCCCTCGCTCGCCGCGAAGGGTGAGGTCGCCGAGGAGGCGAACCCCGACGACGTCGAGGTCGACGTCGATCAAGACGAGGCGGAAGACCTCGAGCTCTCCGAGGAGGACCTGGACGAAGATTTCGACGAAGATTTCGACGAAGATTTCGACGACGACGCGGTCGCCGTCCAGGCGCCGCCTCCCCCGCCGCCGTCCGCGCGGCGTGCGAGCCCGTACGCGACGCCTTGGGAGGAGCTGGCCGCGGCGTACGAGTCGCTGCCCGCCGAGGACGCCGACGAGCGCCGCGTCCATCTCCTCAAGATCGCCGCCGTCTGGGAGAAGGGCGCGAAGGACGTCGAGCGCGCGCTGGGCGCCCTCGAGCGCGCCTTCCGCCTGGACACGACGGACGCGAGCGTGCGTGGCGAGCTCGAGCGCGTGGGCGCAGCGTACGACGCTTGGGATCGCGTGGGCGCCGTGTACTTGGGCGCGATCGACGAGTTCGGCCCCGTCGAGCGGGCCGTGGCCTTGCACCACGACGTCGCGCGCATCCGCGAGCGGCTCGGCCACGTCGAGAAGGCCGAGGAGATCTATCGCGCGATCCTGCGCCTCAAGTCGGACGACGCCGTCGCGCTCGGCCGGGTCGAGGAGATCTCGCGCGCCGCGAGCCGCTGGAGCGAGCTGGCCGACGTGCTCGACAAGCGCACGAGCGGCCCGACGCAGGCGCTCCCCCCGGGGCCCGAGCGCCGCGCCAAGCTGCGCGAGCTCGCGGCGCTGTACGAGGAGCACCTCGAGAAGCCGTACGAGGCGATCGACGCGCTGGAACGGTACGTCTCCGAGGCGGCCGAGGACGGCGCGGCGGGCACGGGCGAAGGCTCCGAGCCCGTCTTCGAAGCCTTCGAGGCGCTCGAGCGCCTCTACTCGCGCGTGGGCATGTGGGCCAAGGTCGTCGAGAGCCTGCAGCGGCACGCCGAGCTGGTCGCCGATCCAGACCGCGCGCGCGACCTGCGGCTGCGCGTCGCGCACGTTTACGAGAAGGAGCTCGGCCAGTCGGATCGGGCCATCGACGCCTACGAGGCGATCCTCGCCCACGCCTCCGAGGACGCGGAGGCGCTGGCGGCGCTCGATCGCCTGCACGAAGCGCACGGCCGGTTCGACGACCTGCAGGAGACCCTGGGCAAGCGCGCCGCCCTCGCGCGCGGCACGGCGCGCGTCGAGCTGGTACGCCGCCGCGCGCGCATCCTCGAGGAGAAGCTGGCCAACCCGGAGGCCGCGGCCGCGGCGCTGCGCGACCTCGGCGACGAGGCCGTCGCCGACGACGAGCTCATGGGCGCGATGCTGCGCAACCTGCGCCGCGCCGGCCTGGCGCACGAGGCGGCGCGCGTGCTGCAGCAGCGCATCGAGGTCGAGCGCGCGTCGGGGAGCGCGCCCGCCGTCCTCCAGCGCATCGCCGCGCTCAGCCTCGAGCTGTCGCTGCTGAAGCTCGACGATCTCAACGACCCGGCCGCCGCGCGCAAGGAGGTCGAGTCCGCGCTCAAGGTCTCGCCCGAGAACCCGGCCGCGCTGGCCGCGCTCGCGCGCCTGCAGCTCGAGGACAACGACTTCCAAGGATACGCCGAGACGCGCGTCCGTGAGGGCCGCGCGCTGCGCGGGAAGGCGGGCGCCGCCCGGGCGCTGCTCGACGCGGGGCGCGTCTACCGCGAGCAGCTCTCCCTCCCCGAGCACGCCCGCACGTGCTTCGAGGAGGCCCTCGCCGAAGAGCCCGCGAACGGGGAGGCGTTGCGCGCGCTGGCCGCGCTGCTCGCCGGCCTCGGGCAGTGGGACGAGTCGCGCGCCGTGCTCGAGCGCCAGCTCGAGTCGACGGAGGCCCCCGAGGCGCGCGCCGCCGCGCTGACCGACCTCGGCCGCACGCTGTGGGAGGGCTTCTCCGACGCGACGGGCGCCCAGCAGCGCCTCGACGAGGCGCTCGCGCTCGCGCCCGACCATCTGCCGGCGGTCCTGGCGATCGCGGACATCTACTACAAGGAAGGACAGTGGGAGCTGGCCGAGAAGCGGCTGACCGAGGCCGTCCGCAAGCTGCGCACGCAGCCCGAGCAAGCCGCCCGCCTCTACCAGCGGCTCGCGGAGGTGCACGAGAAGCTGGGCAAGCTCGAGGAGGCGTACCGGCAGCTCACGGAGGCCGACCGCATGAATGGCGGCCAGCTGCTCACGAAGCTCGCGCTCGGCGAGAACCGCTTCCGTGCCGGCAGGTGGCGCGAGGCGGCGCTGCACCTCGGCCCGCTCGCCGACCACCCCGAGGCGGCGCTCTACCCCGAAGAGGTCGCGGACGCCCTCGCGCACGCGGCGCAGGCGGAGACGAAGCTGCGCCGCCCGGAGAAGGCGATCTCGCTGTATGAATCGGCGCTGACGCTGCGCCCCGGCCACCAGGCGTCCTTGCGCGCTCTTGCCGATCTCGCGCTCGAGCGCGGCGAGCGGCAGAAGTCGGCGACGTACCTCCGCCGCATCGCCGAGGCGACGACCGACGGCGCCGAGCGCGCGCGGCTCCTGGAGCAGCTCGGCGATCTGGCCGCCGAGGCGGGTGACGACGAGCAGGCGCTCGAGGCCTACGAAGAGGCCGTCCGGGCCGAGGGCCCCATCCGCGTCGAGCACATCGGGCTGCTCGAGAAGACGCTCGGGCTCCAGCGCAAGCGCGGCGACGGCGACGCAGCCGCGCGCACGTC
>DASZUD010000286.1:0-14845 GCA_035548155.1 Polyangia bacterium | reverse complement strand
GCAAGCCGCTTGCCGTCGGGGCTGAGCTCGGCGCAGCCCTCGCGGTACGCTTCGGGGACGAGCGGAGAAGGCGTGCGCCGTCCGGTTCGCAGGTCGAGGTCCTCGGAGTGTTTCGGGGTGCCCCAGACGAAGCGGGCCGTGTGACCGTCGGGCAAGACGTTCAGGCACTGAACCCGATCCTCGATGGTCGCGAGAATGCGGCCGGTGGTGCTGAGATCGGCGGGCACCGAGGGAATCTCGGCGAATTCCCGCTCGTCGGCCGCCGCCGGAACGCGCCTTCGGGATCGGAGGGCGGCGGACGACGCGCCGAGCGCTCCCAGCGCCACGAGCGCGAAGACCAGCCGCACGCGCCGCCGCGCCGTCCGGATCGTCGCGCCGCTCTCGAGCGAGGCGGCGACCTCGACCGCCGAGCGCGGCCGGCGCTCGGGGAGATCGGCCGTGCACGCGCGACACACCTCCAGCGCGCGCCGTTCCTCGAGGGCGAGCGGCCGACCCAATGGCGGCGTCAGCACGGCGCCACCCACGGGACGGCTCCACGTCGGCCTCCGCCCGAACACGATCTCGTGAATCACGACGCCCAGCGACCAGACGTCCGAGGCGAAGGATGCGCGATCGCCGCGGACCACCTCGGGCGCCATGTACGCGATCGTCCCGCCGTGGATGCTCGTGGTCGTCTGCGAGACCTCGGTCGCGAGACCGAAGTCGGACACGACCAGGCGGCCATCGGCCATGCGCAGCACGTTCTGAGGCGTGACGTCCCGGTGCGCGATGCCCGCTTCGTGGATCGCCGCCAAGCCGCTTGCGACCGCGCGCGCGTCGGCGAGGCGCGCGCTCAAAGGGCGGCTCAGCAGCGTCTCGTCCTCGATCTCTCGCCGGAGGGTCCCGCCGCTCGCCAGCTCCATCACGATGAAGAAGTGGCCCTCGGCCTTCTCGAAGTCGAAGACGCGGCAGACGTTCGGGTGGCGGATCTGCCGCGCCAGCTTCACCTCGCGCGCGAGGCGTTCGATCCAGCGCGTGGCGCTGCCGAGCTCCGGACGCAGCACCTTGAGCGCGACGATCTCCCGCAGCTCGCGGTCGAACGCTCGCAGCACGAGCCCCGCCCCACCCTGTCCCAGGACCGTCTCGATCTGGTATCGCCCCGCGAGCACGGTTCCGCGCCGCAGGTCGACGGCCTGCGCGCGCCCGATCTGCTCACCGGCGATGTTCGTGTGGCTCTCGTCGCGCGAGGGCACGCAATGACGCTACTTGCGATAGCGAACCGGGTCGATACCGAACTTCACGATCCAGCGCCAGACGACCGCCCACTGCCTATCCAGCACGCGCGCCACCTGGGCCACGTTGCCGTCGTGCTGCCGCAGCAAGTCCTCGAGCTCCGCCCGCGATGGCGCGGTCCGCCGTCCCGGCGCCGCCGCGCTGGGGCGCGACGAAGACTCCATGACCGCCGTAACGGCCTCGGGCAGGTGTGACAGGCGAATGAGCGGCGCCCCTTCGGAGATAGCGACGGCCTCGTTGATGACCTTCTGCAGCTCACGGACGTTGCGCGGCCAGCCGTAGTGGCAGAGCGCGTGGAAGGCCGCCGGCTCGATCTCGGGTGCCTCGCGCGTGCCGCCCGCCGTGAGGAAATGGTGGATGAGGACGCCGAGATCCTCGATGCGCTCGCGCAGCGGCGGGATGCGGATCGCCTGCGCGCCGAGGCGCGCCGCCAGGTCCGAGCGCAGCTCGCCATTTTCGCCCGCGTTGTTGGTCGCGGCGACCACCTGGACGTCGACCCGCTTCGGCGTCGTGGACCCGAGCGGCGTGACCTCCCGGTCCTGCAGGAACCGGAGCAGCTTCGCCTGAAGGCGCGGGTTCATGTCCCCAATTTCGTCGAGGAACAGGGTGCCGCCGTCGGCCGATTGGATGAGGCCCGTCTTGGCCTCGTTGGCCGTCGAGTGCGCGCCGCGCGTGTAGCCGAAGAGCTCGCTCTCGGCGAGCTCTGCCGGGATCGCGGCGCAGTTGATGGCGACCAGCCGCCCCCTGCGCTTGGACGCCGCGTGGACGGCGCGCGCGTACACCTCCTTGCCGGCGCCCGTCTCGCCCGTGATCAGCACCTCGGTGCCCGAGCGGGCGAGCCTTCGCAGACGCCAGATCGTCATGGCGAGCGCAGGCGATGCCGTTCCGACGGGGCCGAAGGGCGTCGCGAGATCCTCGGCGACCGCGCGGAGCGCATCTTCGCTCACGCGGCGAAACACCGCGGCGTGGCCGCCAAACAGCAAGAGGTTGCCGTCCGCGAGCCGGACTCGTCCGGCGAGACGACGCCCGTCGACGAACGTTCCGTTGAGGCTGCCGGGATCCTCGGCGTCGACGCCGCCTGGCACGCGCTCGACGCGCAGGTGGGCGCGAGACAGGAGCCGGTCCGGGACCCCCAGCCGACCCTCGGGCTCCTCGCCCAGGTCCCCGCGCGCGCGTCCGATCTCCAGCGTGCGCGGCAACGAAATGACGCGCGGAATATCCAGGGCTCCGCCCTTCTGGGCGCTGCCAATCACCAGGAGGGTGGGTGTCGAGTCTTTAGACGCTCCCTGGCTTCCGTCCTGCCGGATGGTCACTGAGGCGTCGCCAAGCCCGTCCACGGGCCATCCATACACCATGGAACCCGGGGTTCGCCAGCGTCCGATCTATGACAGTCAGATCTGACATGTGACTCGCCTAACTCTGCTCGACCCGCAAAGCCGCGCCGCATCCGGTCGGTGCGTCCGGGAATCGTGGCACGTCGCTTGCGTTTGAGGAATGGCGTCATGAACCCCACCTCCTCTGCCCCTCGCAACATTCTCATCGTCGATGATGACTCTTGCGTCCGGTCGTCATTGGCGCAGTCTTTTCGAGACGCTGGTTGGACCGTTCGAACGGCCGAGCGTTGCGTTCAGGCGGCCGCGCTCGCGGGGCTGGCTGCTCCCAGCTACCTCATCGTCGAGCAGCGCCTCGCCGACGGTTCGGGCTTCGATCTCCTCGCGCGCGTGCGCGCGACGAACCCGAACGTCATCGCGATCGTGCTGACGCGGTACCCGTCGGTCGCGGCCGCGGTCCACGCGATTCGCATGGGATTCCAGGATTACATCGCCAAGCCCGTCGAGGCCCGCCGCATCGCCGCCCTGCTCGGGGCCGTGCCCGGCGTCGGCTGCGCCGAGGAGGCAGCCAACGACGTGTTCGCGTCCGACGACGAGCCCGCGTCGCTGGCGCGCGTCGAGTGGGAGCACATCCACACCGTGCTCCTCGACTGCCGCGGAAACATCTCGGAGGCCGCGCGCGTGCTGGGGCTTCACCGGCGCTCGCTGCAACGCAAGCTGCGCCGGCTCGGCCCGCCGCTCGAGTCGGCCGGCCGAGCGCGCTGAGCAGGGCTCCGGCGACCGCCGGCCCGCCGAGTCGCGCCTCTGTGGGGAGGGGCGCGGTTCGTCGGGGGCCGCCGGCTCAAGCTGAGCCCCGGGCGCAAGTTGAGCCGATTGCCGGGGCTCTATTTGCGCCGCTCGCGACCTGCGCTACTTGCGCTGGTCAATCGGCTGGTAATGCGTCAACGCGGGACCCGTGTAGATCTGCCGCGGCCGGAAGATCTTCGTCGTCGGATCCTCGTTCATCTCTTTCCAGTGGGCGATCCATCCCGGCGTGCGGCCGATCGCGAACATGACGGTGAACATGTTCGTCGGAATGCCGAGCGCGCGGTAGATGAGGCCGCTGTAGAAGTCGACGTTCGGATAGAGCTTGCGCTCGATGAAGTACGGATCGGACAGCGCCGCCTCTTCGAGCGTCTTGGCGATGTCGAGCAGCGGGTCCGGCGTCTTCATCTTCTTCATGACCCGATCGGCGGCGACCTTGATGATCTTCGCGCGCGGATCGTAGTTCTTGTACACGCGGTGGCCGAAGCCCATGAGGCGGAAGCCCGAGTCCTTCTTCTTCGCGAGCTCGACGAACTTCTTCGGCCCGCCGCCGTCGTTCTGGATCTCCTGCAGCATCACGAGCACCTCTTCGTTGGCGCCGCCGTGGAGCGGGCCCCAGAGGGCGCAGATGCCGGCCGAGATCGCCGCGAACAGGTTGGCCTGCGAGCTGCCGACCTGGCGCACCGTCGAGGTGCTGCAGTTCTGCTCGTGATCGGCGTGGAGGATGAGGAGGAGGTTCAGGATCTTGACGATCTCCTCGTCGATCTCGTACGGCTCCGCCGGCACCGAGAACATCATGTTGAGGAAGTTCGCGCAGTAGCTGAGACTGTTCTTCGGGTAGACGAAGGGCTGCCCGATCGACCGTTTGTACGAGTACGCCGCGATCGTGCGCATCTTGGAGATCAAGCGCGCGATGGTCGCGTCCTGTTCCTCGCGGTTCTTCACGTCGAGCGCCTGCGGGTAGAAGCTCGAGAGCGTCGTCACCATCGACGAGAGGATCGCCATCGGGTGCGCCGTGCCCGGGAAGCCGTCGAAGAAGCGCTTCATGTCCTCGTGGAGCATCGAGTGCCGCGTCAGCTGCTCGGAGAACGCCGCCAGCTCGCTGCTCGTGGGGAGGTGCCCGTAAATCAGGAGGTACGCGACCTCGACGAACGTCGACTTCTCGGCCAGCTCCTCGATCGGGATGCCGCGGTAGCGAAGAACGCCCTTCTCCCCGTCGAGAAATGTAATCGCGCTCTTCGTCGAGGCGGTGTTCATGTACGCCGGATCGAGCGTGACGTACCCGGTCTGCGCGCGTAACTTGCCGATGTCGAGGCCCCGCTCGTCCTCGGTGCCCACGATCACGGGAAGCTCTACGACGGTGTTATCTAGCTTGAGCTCGACTTTGGAAGGTGCGTTCGACACGGGCGTTCCTCCTGGGGGACGGGGCGCAGCATAGCCTATATACTTCTTTCGTGAACCTCCTAAGCGTCGCTGCGACGATCGTTTTTGCCTGGTTCACCGTCGGGGCGGTCGACGCGCGGCCACCCACGGGACCGGGCGCCGTCATGCCGCCCGTGGGGCCGCCTTCCGTCGCCCAGCTCGTCGAGCGCATCGACGACCTCCACAAGCGACGCGACGACAAAACGGCCTTCGCCGAGGAGCAAGCGCTGGCGCTGCAAGCGCTGGCCCGAGCGCCGCAGGAGTACGAGGTGCTCTGGCGCGCCGCGCGCGTCGCGTTCTGGGCCTCGGACGATACGAGCCGCGGCACCGACGAGCGATCGCGCATCGGCAAGGAGGGCTGGGACCTCGCCGAGCGGGCGATCGCCGCGAACCCGAACCGTGTCGAGGGTCCGTATTGGGCGGCGGTGTGCATGGGCAACTATGCATTGGGACTGGGGGTCGTAAAGGCTCTCTCGATGGGCATGGAAGGGAAATTTCGCGAGCGCCTGTCGCGCGCCGAGCAGCTCGACGCGCGCTACGAGCACGGCGGCATCGCGACCGCCTGGGGCCGGTTCTTCGCGAAGCTGCCCTGGCCGAAGCGAGATCGGGGCGAGGCCGAGCGCCGGTTGCGACGGGCCATAGAGATCAATCCCTACAGTCTTCGCGCGCGTGTGTACCTCGCGGGCATGTACCTCGACGACGACCGGCCGGCCGACGCGAAGCGCCTGCTCGACGAGGTCTCGGCGGCGGCGCCCGGGCGCTACGATCCGCCCGAAGAGCGGCGCGCGAAGGGCATGGGTGCGGACCTCATGCCTCGCGTGGCGGCCAAGCTCAAGTGACCGAGGCCTGCGCTTCGTTCGTCGTCACGACGAAGGTCGTGACGGTCGAGGCGGGCTGCGGGAAGAAGAAGTAGTTCGCGACGGTGGGCGCGCCGCCGTAGCGCTCGGCGTAGTCGCCGGGATCGAAGCCCGAGGGCGGCTCGAGCATCTCGCCGAAGTCGAGGTTTCGGATGTCGTGCTCCGCCAGCACGGCGACCAACGCCTGGAACCGCTTGAGCAGCACCGGGTCGAACACGCCCGTGCGTGGAGCTTCCGTGATGACGAGCTCGCCGCCCTCGCGCGAGGCGCGCATCGCGACCTGCTGCACGCCCGCGAAGCGAGCGACCGTCGAGAGCGCGATGCGAAGGTACAGCTCTTCCAGGTCGTCTCGATCGTCGTCGAGAGCGTCGACCAGCCCGAGCGCGCGCTCGAGCAGCGACGGGGTGCGGCCCACGCACAGCACGTAGACGTAGTCGCACGTCTCCTCGGCGGTTCCCGAGCGATGAAGCGCGAGCGCCTTCAGCCGCGTCGCCAGCGCGCGCGCGAGCTCGGCGCCCTCCCCTGCGGTCACGCCCGCGCCGAAGCCTGCCGTGTCGTCGCGCTCGGTCCAGCGGCGCGTCGGGTAGAGGCGCCCCAGCGCCTCGTCGACGGCAGCGAACATCCCGTGCTTGCGCGAGTCACAGCCGCCCTTGTTGCCGCAGGAGGTACAACCGGACATTTTAGGCGGGGACCCTCAGAGAGTCCCCGTGCCCCCCTGTGCTCGCTTCGCGTGGCGAAGCTACGTGAAGCTCGGGTGACGGTGATCCTCGCGTGATCATCAATGCGGGGCTCGTTTCGCCGCGGCGAGGGCCTCGTCGAGCATCGCCTGGTGCTGCGCGGGATCGGCCCAGCGCGCCTGCCCCTCGGGCGGCAGCAGGTGGATGGGATCGAAGTAGTAGTAGACGTGCCCAGGGTGCACCGCTGGGCTCGTGTACACGGACACGCCCGTCGTGCGGTCGTAGTGCTCGTACGAGTGCGCGTCGCGCTTGCCGCCGCCGCCGGGCGCGTCGACGACGACCGTCGGCGTGTTGAACCCCGCCGTCCAGCCGCGCAGCCCCTTCTCGAGATCCAGCGCCGTCTGCAGCGTCGTGCGCAGATCCTCGACGCCCTTCACGAGGTCGTGCACGTAGATGTAGTACGGATGCACGTTGAGATAGGACAGCCGCTTCACGAGCAGCCGCATCGTCTCGACGTCGTCGTTGACCCGGCGCTGGAGCACCGTCTGGTTGCGCACGGTGATCCCGCGCTCGAACAGGCGGTTCATCGCCCGGCGCGTGATCTCGGTGATCTCGCGCGGGTTGTTGAAGTGGGTGTGGAGGACCACCTCCTTGTGCAGCTTGCGACCGTGCTCGACGACTCCCGTGAGCGCGTCGACCCACGCGTCGTCGGTGAGCAGCCGCTGCGGCATCACGGCCGGACCCTTCGTCGCGAACCGCATGCGGCGGACGTGAGCGATCCCCAGCAGCGTCTCGCCGATCTGCGTGATCTGCTCGGGCCGCAGCTGGTACACGTCGCCGCCCGAGATCACGATGTCCTCGAGCTCGGGGCGCGAGCGGATGTACGCGAACGTCTTGTCCCAGCGCTCGGCGTTCACCCGGAGCTGGAACTTCGAGACCTCTTCCGTGTCGATGCCCACGGCATAGCTGCGCGTGCAGAAGCGGCAGTAGACGGGACAGGTGTCCAGCGCGAGGAAGAGCGCCTTGTCGGTGTAGCGGTGGGTGAGGCCCGTCACCGGCATGTCCACGCGCTCGTGGAGTGAGTCGAGGTCGAGCTTCGGATGATCGGGCAGAAGGCGCGAGCCGAGCGGGATGAACTGCAGCCGCAGCGGATCCTCGTGCGGGTTCGTCCAATCGATGAGCGAGAGCAGGTACGGCGACACGCGCACGGACATCGGGGCGCGCTCGAAGCCGCGCTCGGCGTCGGCGACGAACGCGTCGGACACGAGGCCCTTCAGCGCCTCGAGGAGCTTCTTGATGTTCGTGATCGAGTTCTTCGCTTGCCAGCGGTGATCGAGGAACTCAGCCTCGCTGATCTCGGCATAGGCCGGGATCTTCCGCCAGAACTCGCCGCCGAGCAGGTCTCGGTGCGTCAGCGTCGTGGGGTCGACCGGCGGCTTCAAGGCCGGGACAAGCTGCGCGCCGCCTTCTGGGGCGGCGTCCACTACGGGCAGCTTGCCAGCTTCCGGTGCGGGGGCCATGACATCCAGCGTAGCGCGCAACCGCGCAACCCTCCAAGCTTCCGATCGGTGCCGACGTCAGCGTTCTTGAGTCGGGGGGCCCCCGAGCCACCGCACGATCAGGGGAAGATCGTCGCCGGAGCGCACGCAGAGGCCCGTCGCGCCCCGGTCCATCGGGTCTCGCCGCGCGGCGCCGCGGCCGGCCATCCGATCGGTGAAGCCGAAGACCGACACGCGATGGCCTTCCTCGAGCTCTTCGGCATTGACGAGGTGCCCGCGGGCCACGACGACGCGCGTTGCCGCCCTATCTCCTCCGACCTCGCATGTCAAAAAAAAGTCGTGTCCCTGCTCGACGACGACGCGTACATTATCGGTGTACGTCGTACTGTGGAACCAGATGTGGGATTTTGGGCCACCTTCAGAACCGGCCGGGGAGGCCGCCGCGCGAATGAGCCCGCGCACGTGCACCGCCGATCCGATCGGCAGCTCGGCCGCCTGCGCGACAGTGACGGGCCGCGCTCCGAGGACGCGCAGCCGGCGCTGCAGGACGCGCCGCGCGGCCATGGAGCTGCGCCTCGCGCCCGCGATCCACTCGGTCCCGCACAGCGACGCGAGCGAGCTCCACGACCGGAATCCCTCGAGCGCTTCGCGCAGCCCGTCGCCGGAGCCGGCCGCCACGTCCAACAGCAGCTCCCGCAGCCGCGTCAGCGCAAGTGGCTCCGGAGCCTTCGAGACGCGGCGGAATCCGCCTTCGAGCGGCGTCTCTCCCAGGGCGAGCTCGTCCGTGGGAAGCGGCGACGGGGTCTGGGCGTCGGGCGGTTTGTTTTCGGGCGTTTCGGGCACCGGCCTGGAGAGAGCGTAGCGCAGTGATCGACCAGGCGCTGACCAGACGCTGCGGCACGTGCGGCTATCGCTTCGAAGCGTCGCAAGACGTCTGCACCGTCGACGGCCAGCGCCTCCCGCCCGCCGATCCCGCGGTGGCGGCCCTGGGGGTGTTTCGTCTGGTCGAGCGCCTCGGCGACGGCGGAATGGGCGCCGTCTACCGTGCCGTCCACGAACGCCTCGGGCGCGTCGTCGCGATCAAGCTGCTGCACAAGGACCTCACGTCGGATAGGGGGCTCGTCGGGAGATTCTTCGCGGAGGCGCGCGCGGCCAACACGATTCGCCACGAGCACGTGGTCGAGGTCTACGACTTCGTCGAGGCGGGCGACGACGTGTACTTCGTCATGGAGCACCTCAAAGGAGAGGATCTCCACGACGCCATTCACAAGAGCGGTCGCCCGGGCCGGGCCGGGCTGCCGGGCATGGATCCCGCGCGCGCCGTCTCGATCCTCGAGCAGATCGCGGCGGCGCTGCACGCCACTCACGCGCGCCACATCGTCCATCGCGACCTCAAGCCGGAGAACGTCTTCCTGGCCGAGCGCGACGGCCGCCGCGACTTCGTGAAGATCTTCGACTTCGGCGTCGCCAAGCTGGACCGGCCCGACGGGCGCGCCACAGTTCAGGGCGCGGTCCTCGGCACGCCTGAATACATGGCGCCGGAGCAGGCGTCGGGCGGAGCCGTCGACGGCCGCGCGGATCTCTACTCGCTGGGCTGCATCGCCTACGAGATGTTGACGCGGCGACAGATTTTCGGCGGCGGCACGCAGCCCGAGATCCTGATCCGCCAGATGACGGTCACGCCCCCTCCCCTGCGGACGCACGCGCCCGACGTTCCCGCGGAGCTCGAGGCGGTGATCATGCGCGCGCTCGAGAAGGATCCCGCGCGCCGGCCGCAAAGTGCCCTCGAGCTGGCGGAGAGCCTCGCGCGCGCGATCGGGCGCGAGCTCGAGTCGCCGTCGGCCTTTCGGGGCGCGGGGCGCTTCACGCCAGCCGGTGGCGCGCGCACGTTGTCTGCACCCGTGACGCTGTCGCTGCACGCGGCTCGTCCCGCGCGCGCGCGCTGGATCGGATTGGGGCTGGGGCTCGCGGCCGCCACGCTGCTCACGGGCGCCGTGGTGGCGGCGAAGCGGAGGGCCGTCGCGCCAGCGGTGGCGGCAGCTCCGGCGGCGCCCGTCGCCGTGCGCACGACCCCGCTCGTGACGGTCCTGCTGCAGTCGATCCCCGACGGCGCGGAGGTGATCGACGAGCACGACGCTCCCATCGGCGTCACGCCCACGGAGGTCGTCGTCCCGGTTGGCACGGCGCGCGCGGTGCGCTTCCGAAAGCCGGGCTTTCGCTCGGTCGTCCGGCGCATCGACGCCGTGTCGGACACCACGATCGCGGTGCGCCTGGAGCCCGAGCCGCGGCCGGAGCCAAGACGCGGGCGCGACAGGGGCCCGGCGCGCGCCGCCCGCGGGGCGCTCAGCCCTTCGGCCACGATCGACCCCTTCGGGAAATGATCGAGCGACCCCCAGAGCCAGCACCCGACTCGGGTGACGTCGCCCTCGGCCGAACCGTGCCGCGCGTGGGCGAGCGCGTCGGCCCCTACCGCGTGGTGCGCCTGCTCGGCGAGGGCACGGGCGGACGCGTCTTCGAGGTGCTGCACGAGAAGCTGGGCCGACCCGCGGCGCTCAAGCTGCTGGAGGCCGCGCACACGGCGCGGCCGTCGACGCGCGCGCGCTTCTTCGCCGAGGCGCTGTCGATCACGCGCATCAACCACCCGCACATCGTCGAGGTCACGGACATCGTCGAGACCGACGAGCACGCGGGCCTGGTCATGGAGCTCCTCGAGGGCTGCTCGTTGGGCGCGGCGATGCGCGCGTCGGCTCTGCCGCCCGAACGCTTTCTGCCGATCCTCGCCCAGGTGTGCGAGGCGCTCGCGGCCGCTCACGAGGCGGGGTTCGTGCACCGCGACCTCAAACCGGAGAACGTCTTCCTGTGTGAGCGCCACGGCGTGAGCGACTTCGTGAAGCTGCTGGACTTCGGCGTCGCGGCCCCGCGGCCCTCGCGCACCTCGGTGAGCGGCACGTCCTCTTCGTCTTCGAGCCGCGGGCGTCGTGGAACCTTCGTCGGCACGCCGGCGTATGCCTCCCCCGAGCAGGCTTCCGGCGCGCCCGTCGATCACACGACGGATCTCTACGCGCTGGGCGTCATGCTGTTCGAGCTCGTCTGCGGCCGCCTGCCGTTCGAGGGCTGGACGGCGGGCGAGTTGCTGATGCAGCACCTCTCGGCGCCGGTGCCGCACCTGCCGCCGGAGATCTGCGCGACGCCGCTCGGGCGCGCGCTGGACGCCGTCGTCCAGGGGTGCATGGTGAAGGACTCGGCCCTGCGCTTCTCGTCGGCGGCCGAACTGGGCGCGACGCTGGCGGCGCTGGGACGCGGTGAGATCGTGCCGATCGTGACGGGCGCGACGTCGCTGCGCCGGCCGCGCCGCCGTCGAGCTGTGGTGCTCGCGGCGGTGGGCGTCGTGCTGGGTGGGGCCGCGATCGCCGGCGCAAGTGCCCTTCTGTCGCCCCGGGGGACCGAGCTCGGGGCCCCCGTTGCGACGGCGCCCGCCCCCGCGCCGGCGCCGGCGTTCGTGACGCTCGCGTTCGATTCGGAGCCGCCCGGCGCCGAGGTTCGCCTCGTCTCCGACGGGACGCTGCTGGGGCTCACTCCCTTTCGTCACGCGTTCCCCCGCGGCAACGATCCGATCGCGGTCGAGTTCGCGCGCGCCGCCTTCGAGCCCGTCCGCCTCGACGTTCGGGCGGCGGCGCCGCGCTCCGTGAGTGTTCGCCTTTCGCCCGTGGCGGCGCTCCCCGACCGCGCGGGAACGCCGCGCCCGGCTCACCGCGCGCGCGGCCACCTCGGCAGCGAAAAAACGCTCAATCCGTTCCACCGATAAGACATAGTGGGAGCGCCATGGAGCTCGCGGCGCTCTCGCGCGTGCAACGGTTCTTTCTCACCTTCCTGCTGGGCCTCTCCTGCGTCGTCGTGCTCGCGCCGGGGCGTGCGGGTGCCGCCTCCGAGGACGAAAAGCATGCGCGCGCGCTCTACGAACGCGCCGAGAAGAGCTTCGACATCGGCAAGTTCGCGGACGCGCTCGCCGACTATCAGGCCGCCTATGAGGCCAAGCCCCTGCCCGGGTTCCTGTTCAACATCGCGCAGTGTTACCGCAACATGGGCGACTTCGACCGCGCCCGCTTCTTCTTTCGGCGCTACCTCGCCGTCGATCCGCGCGCGCCCAACCGCCGCAAGGTCGAAGAGCTCATCAGCGAGATGACGAAGCAGCTCGAGGCTCAAAAGGATCAGAGGGTCGGCGGCCCGACGGCTCCGTCCCCGCCGCCGGCCGGGGCGACGGCCGCGCCCGCGGCATCGCCGCCGTCCGCCGAAGAGGCGCCGGCGTCGCCACCGCCGGCCGTTGCCCCTCCGCCGGCTCCTGCTCCCACGCTCGCGCTCACGCCCGAGCTCGAGCCGTCGCCGGCGAACGGTCCGCCCGTCGTGACGAACACCCCGGCGGCCCCCGAGAAGAAGCCGCTCTCTCGCCGATGGTGGTTCTGGACGGGCATCGGCGCCGTCGTCGTGGGCGGCGCCGTCGCGGCGTTCTTCCTCACGCGCCCCGAGACGCGCACGCCCGGCACGCTCGATCCGATCGACGGAAGTCGCTAGGCGACCGTCAGAGCCGAAGCGCGAAGCGCTCGGCGCCGCGCTGGATGATCAGGGTCGAGGGCGCGCGCTGCACGCCGGCCGAGAGCCTCTTCTCGAGCGCGGCGAGGCGCGCCGGCGTGAGCGGCTGACCGTCGATCGCGAGCAGGATGTCGCCGTCTTCCAGCGTGCCGCTCGCAGGACCGCGCGGATCGACGTCCACGACCGCCATCCCCTCGCCGCCTCGCAGGCCCAGCGCCGCCGCCTCTTGCTTGTCGAGCGGCCGCAGCCGCGCGCCCAAGAGCTCGAGCTCGCCCGCGCGGCCCCGCGTCTGTTGTCCGCCGATCGTGACGACCGTCTCCTGCCGCTGCCCTTGCCGGAAGAAGACGATCTTCGCCTTTTCCCCGGGCCGCAGCAGCGTGACCAGCGTCGGAAGGCGCCGGTAGCTGTCGACGGCGTGGCCGGCGATCTCGACGATGACGTCGTTCGGTCGCAGGCCAGCGCCCTCGGCGGGCGAGCCGCGGCCGACGACGTTCACGAGGGCGCCCGCAGCGAACGGGACGTGCAGCTCGGCGGCGCGCTCGGGCGTGAAGTCTTCCCCACCCACGCCCAGGTACCCGCGCGCGACCTTCCCCGAGTGCCTGATCTGGTCGCTGATCTGGCGCGCGAGGTTGATCGGGATGGCGAACCCCACGTTCATGGCGACGCCCGGGTTGATGATCGCCGAGTTGATGCCGATCACCTCGCCGCGGAAGTTGAACAGCGGGCCGCCCGAGTTGCCCTGGTTGATGGCGGCGTCGGTCTGGATGAAGTCTTCGTAGCGCGGATCGATGTCGCCCAGCTTCTCGCCGAGCACTCGGTTCTTTGCGCTGACGATGCCCATGGTCACCGTCTGGCCGAGCCCCAGGGGGTTGCCGATCGCCAGCACGTAGTCGCCGACGCGCACGCGGTCGGAGTCGCCCAGCGTCACGGCCTGGAGGTCGCCTGGCGCTTTGTCGAGGCGCACGACCGCGACGTCCGTGGGCGGGTCGCTGCCCAGCACGCGGGCGCGCACCTCGCGGTTGTCGCTGAGCCTGACGACGACCTCGTCGGCGCCCGCGACGACGTGGTTGTTCGTGAGGATGATCCCGCTCTTGTCGACGATGAAGCCCGACCCGAGGGCCTCCTGCTTCTCGCGCTGCGCTCGCGGCGCCGGCATGCCGAACTGCTGGCGCAGCAGCTGGCTCCACGGATCCTCGACGGCGACGCGCCGGATGTACTTCGTGCTCTTGATCGTGACGACCGCGCCCTTGACGCGATCGACGAGCGGCGCAACGCTTCCCGATTCGGTGGCCACCGCGCCGGGCGGAGCGACGGCGAGCGCAGGCGCTCCGACGAGCGTCGCCGCGAGGAGCGCGAACGCGGGCGCTCGCTTAACCGCGATAGACAACAATCCCGCGCGTCGGGTCATACGGGGTGAGCGCCACAGTGACCTTGTCACCGAGAACGACGCGGATGCGGTGCTTGCGAAGCTTGCCGCCGAGGTGCGCCAATACTTGGTGCCCGTTCTCGAGCTCGATGCGGAAGTTTCCCGCCGGCAATACCTCGACGACGCGTCCCTGAAACTCTATATGCTCTTCGCGACCCACGGCGGGGCGAACCTTACGCGCTCGCAGGGGCCTGGTCAATGACCCGCGGACCTCGTTACATCGAAGACCCCGAGGCGCTCGTCGGCGGAAATTCCGTCCGTCTGCTTCGGAACGGTCGCGAGGCCTTCCCGGCGTGGCTGAGCGCGATCGATGCCGCTCGGTTGCGCGTGTCGCTGGAGATGTACATCTTCAGCGACGACACGATCGGCCGCCGCTTCGCGGACGCGCTCCTCGCCGCCGTCGCCCGCGGCGTCGCCGTGCGTCTGCTCTATGACTACGTGGGCTGCCGCGACACGCCCGCGGCGTTCTTCGAGCGCCTGCGCGCGGGCGGCGTGCACACGATCGCCTATCACCGGCCGCGCTTCGCCAGGTTCCGCTTCTGGACGCTGTGGCGGCGCAACCACCGGAAGCTGCTGGTGTGCGACGGCCAGGTCGCCTTCACGGGCGGCCTCAACATCTCCGACGAATGGCTCGAGGCAGAGTCAGGTGGGGGCGGGTGGCACGACGCCGCCGTGCTCATCGAAGGGCCGTGCGTCGCCACGCTGGAGGCGTCGTTCCTCGCGCTGTGGAACCGCCGTGCCCGCAAGCGTGCCCGCCTGGCCCCCGACGGCGCGGGCGCCCCTTCTCCCGTGGGCACGGCCCGCATCGCCGTCGTTCACAACACCGAGCTGCGCGAGCGGTTCGCGATCCGCCGCGCGGGCCTGCACGCCGCGCGCGAGGGTCGCGCCCGCATCGTGCTCGCGAACCCCTACTTCGTCCCCGATCGAGGGATCCTCCGCGCGCTCGCGAACGGCGTCGCGCGCGGCCGCG
>DASZUD010000285.1:0-2811 GCA_035548155.1 Polyangia bacterium | reverse complement strand
GAGCCCGGCCGTCGGCTTCGCGATCGACGTCGAGGCCGCGGCGGGGGCGCTCGAGGCCGGCTCCGACCAGACTGCCGACGGCGCCGATGCGCCCGTCGAGCTCTCGGACGGCGCGGGTGGGGTGCTGGTCTGCGGCCCGCTCGTCGCCGCCAATGAGGCCGCCGAAGAGCTGCGCCGTCGCGGCAAGCGGGCCGTCGCCGAGCTCTCCGGGCTCGAGGGCGAGGCGCTGGCTGCCTACGCGCGCCGCTGGGGCTTCACCGAGGTCGTACGCGCGGGCTCGCGCGCCGCTGATTCGCGCGCGACCGCGCGCCGCTCGAACAACAACAGGAAGCAGAGGAGCTGAATGGCCGTCGTCGTCGTCGTCGGAGCGCAGTGGGGAGACGAAGGGAAGGGCAAGATCGTCGATCTGCTCACCGAGAAGGCGCAGGTGGTCGTGCGCTGGGCCGGTGGCGCCAACGCGGGACACACGCTGGTCGTCGACGGTAAGAAGTACGTCACGCACCTCATCCCGTCCGGGATCTTGCGCAAGGGGCTGACGTGCGTGCTGGGCGAGGGCATGGTCGTCGACCCCGGCGTGCTGCTCGAAGAGATCCGCACCTTCCGCGGCCACGGCTTCCTCGCGGCCGACGAGGACCTCGTCGTCGCCGAGCGCGCGCACCTCACGATGCCGTACCACAAGGAGATCGATCGCCTGCGCGAGGACGGCCCGGCCGGTTCGAAGGTGAAGATCGGGACGACCAAGCGCGGGATCGGCCCCACCTACGAGAGCAAGTCGGCGCGCCTCGGCATCCGCGTGGGCGATCTCCTGCGCCCGCAGCGCTTCCGCGAGCTGCTCGACCGCACGCTGGCCGAGGCCGGCCCGACCTTGGAGCGTTTGGGCGGCAAGCGCCCGAACGCGGCCGAGATCGCCGAGCAGTACCTGTCGTACGGCGCCGAGCTTCGCCCGTTCATTCGCGACGCCTCGCGCTTCGTGTCCGACGCGATCCGCGCCGGGAAGAGCGTCATGTTCGAGGGCGCGCAGGGCGTGCTGCTCGACGTGGACCACGGCACGTATCCCTTCGTGACGTCGTCGTCGACGACGGCGGGCGGCGCGTGCGCTGCGTGCGGCATCGGGCCCACGAAGATCGACGCCGTCATGGGCATCGCCAAGGCGTACGCGACGCGCGTGGGCGCGGGGCCCTTTCCGACGGAGCTGCACGACGCGACGGGGCAAGCGCTGCGTGAGAAGGGGCAGGAGTTCGGATCGACGACGGGCCGGCCGCGCCGCTGCGGGTGGCTCGATCTGCCGGCGCTGCGTCTCACGATCCGCCTCTCGGGCATCGAGGGCCTCGGCCTCACGAAGCTCGACGTGCTGGCCGGCCTGCCGACCGTGAAGATCTGCACGGGCTATCGCCTCGGCGGCCGGATCGTCGACGAGATGCCGCTCGACGCGGACGACCTCGCGACGGCCGAGCCCGTCTACGAAGAGCTGCCCGGTTGGACGGACGGCGAGGCCGTGCCGCCCGCGGCGCAGCGCTTCGTCGAACGTGTGAGCGCCCTTTGCGGGATTCCGGTCTGGGCGACGTCGTTCGGTCCGGCGCGCGCTCAGACGATCGTCGCGAAGAACCCCTTCGACGCCGCCTAGCCACACCTGGCAGTCCGTAGGCCCGCGGCTCGACGGATTCTCGAAGTCACGCGGAATGTCGCGGAATCGTGCGGGAAACGGCGCGATGAACGCTTGCGTCGAATCGCGCTCTCAATATAATGATCAACCTTCCGAGCCTGTCGTGCGTCTGCACTGATTACGGGCCCCGCCCGTGACCGGTTCCCCCTCCGAAAACGAGGCGTTGATGAAGATCGTTTGCGATTCATGTGGCACCAAGTACTCGATTTCCGACGACAAGGTTCGCGGGAAGGTCTTCAAGATCCGGTGCAAGAAGTGCAGCCACATCATCGTCGTGCGCGGGAACAACGAGGCGGCGGCGAGCCCGGCGGCTGCGGCGCCGGTGGACGCGGCGGCGGCCGGCGGTTGGCACCTCGTCGTCGACGGTGAGCAGGTCGGCCCCGTCCCGGAGTCGGACATCCGCGCGCGCATCGAGCGCGGCGAGATCAACGCCGAGACGTACGTTTGGAAAGAGGGCTTCGCCGACTGGTTGAAGCTCTCGGCGATCCCCGAGTTCGCGTCCCTCGTGACGCCGGCCGAGGGCGGCGTCTTCGCCGACGGCACGGGCTCCGGCGCCGTGAACGGCGAGGCCGCGCATCAGCTGGCCGCCGAGCCGGCCGTGAACGGCGGCGGTGGCTTGTTCGGTGGGGCGCCGGCGGGTGACGAGGCCGACGTGTTCGGCGGCCTGGCGCCTGCGGCGACGAAGCGCTCCGGCGGGGATCTGTTCGCTTCGTCGGCGGTCGCGGCCAAGCCGGCTTCGGACGAGGCGCGCTGGCCGGCGGCGGCCGCAGCGCCCGCCGGCCACGACGGTGGTCGCGTCGAAAACCTGACGGGGCAGCGCCACGAGAACTCGGTGCTCTTCTCGCTTTCGAACCTGCAGTCGCTCGCGACGGCGCCCGCGGCGGCCTCGAAGCCGCTGTCGACGACGGCGCCCACGTCCGAGGGCTCGGGCCTCATCGACATCCGCGCGATGGCGGCGACGACGCTCGGCGGTTCCTCGAGCGCGGGGCCCAGTTTCGGCGCCGGCAGCAACGGCGGCGACGACCTGCCGGCCTTCGGAGCGTTCTCTCCGGCAGCGCCCGTTCTGCTGGCTCTTCCGACGCAGAGCGGCCCGTCGAAGTGGGTCTACGCGGGCATCGGTGTCGCCGCGCTGCTGTTCATCGCCGTCT
>DASZUD010000284.1:0-3371 GCA_035548155.1 Polyangia bacterium | reverse complement strand
CAGGTCGTCGTCGGCCTCTTCCCCTACGGGCCGGCGGCCGGCATCGGCGCAGACGGCACGAACGAGATCGACATCGAGTACTCGCGCTGGGGGATCGTCTTCGCCAGCGGCGACCATCACGCGATCCCGCGCTTGTCAGGGCGTTCGGTCCTCTTCCTGGCGCTCTCCGGCGTCGCCACGGGCCTCTCAGGGCTCGCGTACTTTCGTGCGCTCCAGCTCGGCCCCGCGTCACGCGTGGCGCCGATCGACAAGCTGAGCCTCGCGCTGACCTTGGTGCTCTCGGCCGTCGTCCTCCACGAGTCGATCTCGTGGAAGGTCGCGCTCGGCGTCGCCCTCATGGTCGGCGGCGCGCTTCTCACGATCGCCGGATGACGAACGCCGTTGCAGATCGCCCGATGGTCATGCCTTTCGCACGAGCGTGAGCTCTCGGCGTCCGCGCCGCGCCCGTCGTCGTGACGCCGCCCGGTGGCATTCGTATTGCTGGCGGGATCGCGAACACGCGTGACGACGTTCGAGACCTTGTCGGTGCTCCTCACGGTCGCGGCCGTGTTCTCCTACCTCAACCACCGGTGGGTGCGGCTTCCGCCTGCGATCGCCTTGATGGCGCTCGGGCTGGGCTCGTCGCTGCTGCTCATCCTGCTCGACTGGTTGGACTGGCTGCACGTCAGAGGGGTCGCGACGGCCCTGCTGGACACCGTCGCCCTCGACGACACTTTGCTGCACGGGATGCTGGGCGTGCTGCTGTTCGCGGGCGCGCTGCACGTCAACTTCGCGGATCTCCGCGAGCAGCGGCTGCCGATCGTCGCCCTCGCCGTCGGAGCCACGGTGATCTCGACGCTGGTCGTCGGGTTCCTCGCGAGATTCGTGCTGTCCGCGCTGGGCATCGACCTGTCGCTCGGGTACTGCCTGCTCTTCGGCGCGCTGATCTCTCCGACCGATCCCATCGCCGTTCAGGGCATCCTGAAGGCGGCGCGCGTCCCCCGCAGCCTGGAGATCGCCATCACCGGCGAGTCGATGTTCAACGACGGCGTGGGCGTGGTCATGTTCCTGACCGTGATGGGCGCCGTGTCGGGCGGCCACGCCTCCCTCGGCCACGCGCTGGAGCTGTTCGTGCGCGAGGCGCTGGGCGGGGCGCTGTTCGGCCTCGTGCTCGGCTATGTGACCTATCGCCTCATGCTGTCGATCGACCACCCCCAGACCGAGCTCATGCTGACGCTGGCGCTCGTGTGCGGCGGCTACTCGCTGGCCGAGTGGCTTCACCTGTCGGCGCCGCTGGCGGCCGTGGCCTCGGGCCTGGTGATCGGAAACCACGGGCGCGCGCACGCGATGTCGGAGACGGTCCGCGAACACCTGGACACGTTCTGGTCGCTCGTCGACGAGGTCATGAACGCGTTGCTGTTCGTTCTCGTCGGGTTCGAGATCGTCCGCATGACGATCACCGGGCGGGCCCTCGTCGCCGGGGCGATGATGATCCCGGTGGCCCTCTGCGCGCGCTTCGTGAGCGTCCTCGTGCCCGTGACGGCGCTGTCGCGCATCGTCCGCTTCCCGCCAGGCGCCCTGCCGATCTTGACCTGGGGAGCGCTGCGCGGCGGCGTGTCCGTCGCGCTTGCGCTGTCGCTTCCGGCCGGACCGCCGCGGGACCTCATCGTCCCGATGACGTACTTCGTCGTCGTCTCCTCGGTGTTCGTCCAGGGCCTGACGCTGGGGCGCTTCGCGAAGCGGTGGGCGAACCTCGGCGCCGCGCGGTCCTGAGCCTCGGCCGCGCGCAGGAGCCTTGCACGGCCCCGCCGTCGCGGCGAAAGTGGAGCCGCGCGAATGCCAATCAAAGCTCGCGGTTACGCCGCCCAAGACGCCCGGTCTCCCCTCGTCCCGTTCGATTTCGAGCGCCGCGATCCGGCGCGCGACGACGTGCAGCTCGAGATCTTGTACTGCGGCATCTGTCACACGGATCTCCACCAGTCGCGCAACGATTGGGGCGGCGCCACGTTCCCCATCGTCCCCGGCCACGAGATCGTCGGCCGCGTGACGGCCGTCGGCCCCGCCGTGGCGCGCTTCCGCGTCGGCGACGTCGCGGGCGTCGGCTGCATGGTCGATTCGTGCCGCACGTGCCCGTCGTGCGCCGAGGACCTCGAGCCCTACTGCGAGCGCGGCGCGACGTGGACCTACAACGGCCGCGAGCAAGGCAGCGACGTCCGAACTTTCGGCGGCTACTCCGACCAGATCGTCGTGCGCGAGCGCTTCGTGGTCAACGTGCCGGCGACGATGAACCTCGCGGCCGTCGCGCCGCTCTTCTGCGCGGGCATCACGACGTACTCGCCGCTGCACCATTGGAAGGTCGGCCCGGGCCAGCGCGTCGGGGTCATCGGCCTGGGCGGGCTCGGCCACCTGGGCGTCAAGTTCGCCAAGGCGCTCGGCGCCGAGGTGACGGCTATCACGACGTCGGCCGCCAAAGCGGACGACGCGCGCCGCCTCGGCGCCGACGCGGTCGTGCTCTCGACCGACAGCGGCCAGCTGGCGCGCGCCCGCCGCAGCTTCTCGTTCCTGCTCAACACGATCCCCGTCGGCCACGACATGAACCCGTACCTCGCGCTGCTCGAGCGCGACGCGACGATGGTCCTCGTGGGCGCGATCGGCGAGCTCCAGCCGTTTCGCGGCTCCATGCTCACGAGCGGCCGACGCTCGATCGCCGGCTCGCTCATGGGCGGCCTCCGCGAGACGCAGCAGATGATCGACTTCTGCGCCGCGCGCGGCGTCGTGAGCGACGTCGAGGTCATCCCCATCCAGAAGATCAACGAGGCGTACGCGCGCCTGCTCGAGGGCGACGTGCGCTACCGCTTCGTGATCGACATGACCTCACTGCGGGGTTAGGCGCCTTTGGTCCTGCGCCCGGGGCCCGCTACTTCGGCGTGAGGCGCAGGACGGCGCCCTCGGCCGCGCCGACGCCGCCTCGGTTCGTCCAGTAGACGGCCGTCGCGTCGACGGTGACGTTGAGCGGATCGACCTGCCCGGTGGCGAGCACGTTCGGCGGGCCGCCCGCGACGTTCACCTTCGCGATTCGCCCGTCGGTGCTCGCCCAATAGAGCGTGTCTCCGTCGAGCGCGAGATCGCCAGGACCGTGCAGGCCCCCGACCAGCACCTCGGGCGGGCCGCCGGCGAGCGGCATCTTCATGAGGGCGCCGTCGGACGGGATGGCGATGCCGTGGCCGCGCTCGGTCCAGTAGACGTGCGTGGCGTCGGCCACGACGCCGACGGGCGCGTAGGGGGCGTACGGCGGCGCGGCGTCCCCGGCGTCGCCCGAGGCACCGTCGGCCGGCGCGGCATCGGTGCCGCCGTCGCCCGCCGCGGCGTCGCCGGCGCCGCTCGTCGCACCA
>DASZUD010000283.1:0-3815 GCA_035548155.1 Polyangia bacterium | reverse complement strand
GACGAGGCGCCGGCCGTAGAGGCGCGCCGCCGCCACGGTGGCCGCGAGCTCGGTCGGGTGGTGCCCATAGTCGTCGACGACCAGCACGCTGCCCGCCTCGCCGCGCACCGAGAAGCGCCGGTCGACGCCCGGGAAGCCGGCGAGCGCCGGCGCGAAGTCGGCCAGGAGATCGCGCGTGCGCGAGTAGCGGTGAGGCTGGAACGCGACCACCAGCCGCCGGGCGTGGAGGCGCGCCGCCGCGATCGTCGCGGCCAGCTCCGTCGGATGGTGCCCGTAGTCGTCGACCACCAGCACGCCACCCGCCTCGCCGCGCACGGAGAAGCGACGATCGACGCCCTGAAAGGCCGCGAGCGCCTCGCAGTAGTCCTGGAAGGGAACACCCAGGAAGTCGGAGACGCACAGCGCGGCCAGCGCGTTCTCGGCGTAGTGCACGCCCGGCATGCGGATGCGCGCCTCGCCGCGATCGACGCCGCGCACCCGGATGCGAAAGCGCGTGCCGTCGGGGCGAGCGTCGACGATCTCGCCGCGGTAGTCACCGGCCTGCAGGCCGTAGCTGACGTGCCGCTTCGTCAGGCGCGGCGCGAGCGCCGCCGCCAGCGGGCTGTCCACGCCGAGGACCACCTGCCCATAGAAGGGCACCTTGTCGGCGAAGTCCAAGAACGCGGTCGAGAGCGCGTCGACGGAGCCGAAGTGATCCAGGTGCTCGCGATCGATGTTGGTGACCACCGCGACCATCGGGATGAGGTGCCTGAAAGACCCGTCCGATTCGTCGGCCTCGGCGACCAGCACCTCGCCCTGACCGAGCCGCGCGTTCGAGCCGAAGGCGCGCGCCTTGCCACCGATGATCACCGTGGGATCCAGCCCCGCTTGCGCCAGGATCACGGCCACCATCGTCGTGGTCGTCGTCTTGCCGTGGCTGCCGGCCACCGCGATGCCGTCCTTGACGCGCATCAGCTCGCCCAGCATCTCGGCGCGCGGGATCACGGGGATGTCGCGCGTGCGCGCGGCGATCACCTCGGGGTTGTCGCCCTTCACGGCGCTCGACACGACGACGACGGCGGCCGCCACGACGTTCTCCGCGGCGTGGCCGATCGTCACGCGCGCGCCCAGCGTCACGAGGCGGCGCGTGACGTCGCTCTCGCGCACGTCCGAGCCCGAGACGGGATAGCCCAGGTTCAAGAGGACCTCGGCGATGCCGGACATGCCGATGCCGCCGATGCCGACGAAGTGAATCGACACGTTGCGCTTGCGGACGAACATCAGGCGTTCGCTCCGACCAGCGCGCGCAGCTCGTCGACGATGTCGCGTGTGGCGTCGGGGCGCGCGAGGCTCAACATCGACTGCGACATCTTCGCGAGCCGCTCGGGATCCTCGAGCAGCTTCTGGACGACGTTCGCGAGCTGCGACGGCGTCGTCCCGTACTGCGGCACGACGACGGCGGCGCCCGCGCGCTGGAACTCGAGCGCGTTCAGCGTCTGGTGATCGTCGGTGGCCGTCGGCAGCGGGATCAGCACGGCCGGCCGGCCCATGATCGCCAGCTCCGCGAGGGTGAGCGCGCCCGCGCGCGCGACGACCAGCGACGCGTCGGCCAGCGCGGCCGGCATGTCGTCGATGTACGCGCGCGCCTCGACGCGGTCCGAGAGGCCGAGGGCCTCGTAATAGAGCAGCATGCGATCGATCTCGCCGGCGCCGACTTGATGCACGACGCGCGGCAGGATGCCACGGGCCTTGAGCACCTGCACCATCGAGGAGCCCACCTCGTTGACGGCGTGCGAGCCCTGGCTGCCGCCCAGGATGAGCAAGGTCGGCTCGCGCGGCGGCAGCGCCTTCACGCCTGCCTGAACGCGCTCCAAGAAGCGCCGGCGCACGGGGTTGCCCGTGAGACGCAGCTTGCGCTTGGCGAACGAGCGCCGCGCGTCGGAGAAGGCGACGAACACGCGGCGCGCGACGCGCCCGAGGATGCGGTTCGTGAGCCCGGGGCGGCTGTTCTGCTCCTGGATCACCGTCGGATAGCCGCTCAGCGCCGCGACGAAGCACAGCGGGCCCGACGCGTAGCCGCCCACGCCGACGACCAGATCGGGGCGAAAGCGGCGCAGCACGTCGCGCGAGCGCGCGAACGCCTGCGGCAAGAGCGCCAGGCCCCGAAACAGGCCGCGCACGCCCGTGCGCTTGAGGCCGGCCACGTCCATGAGCTCGAGCGGGAAGCCCGCGTCGGGGACCAGCTTGGTCTCGAGGCCCTTGGCCGTGCCGACGAACAGGACCTCACCGCCCGCCGAAGTGATCTCTTCGGCGAGCGCGATCCCCGGATAGAGGTGGCCACCGGTGCCACCGCCGGCGATGAGGACACGAAGCGGACGCTGGGTGCCCATGCTCAGCCTTCCAGGCTCTCGGCTGCGGCGTGCTCCGCCGCCGGCTCGCCGCCCACAGGCGCCGCAGCCTCGGTTTCAGCGGGGCGCGCGTCCTTGCGCGGCGGCGGTCCCACCTCGACGATGATCCGGGGCCCGTTCGCGAGCCGGCGGTTGCGCGCCTTGCGCGCACGGTTGCGCACGTCGGCCAGCAGCCCCTCGAGGCCCTCGCCCGGCTCGGGGTTGCGCGCCGAGATGTTGGCGAGCACGCCCGCCATGAAGAGGCTGACCACCAGCGAGGTCCCGCCGTAGCTGATGAACGGCAGCGGCAGTCCCTTCGTGGGCAGCGAGCCCAGCACGACGCCGATGTTCACGAGCGCCTGCAGACCGAACATCGTCGTGATGCCGAACGCCAGGTAGCAGCCGAACACGTCGCGCGCGCGGAACGCCGCCCGCAAGCCGCGCCACACGAGGATCGAGAACGCCGTGACCACGAAGAGGATGCCGACCAGGCCCAGCTCTTCACCGACGATCGACAGGATGAAGTCGGTGTGCGCCTCGGGGAGGAAGAAGAGCTTCTGGCGCCCGTCGCCGAGCCCCAGGCCGGTGACACCGCCCGAGCCGACGCTGATGAGCGACTCCGTGATCTGGTAACCGACGTCGCGCCGGAACGCCCACGGGTCGAGGAACGCCAGCATGCGGCGCATGCGGAACGGCGTCGAGACGATGAACTTCCAGCCCGCGGGCGCGGCCACCAGCACGGCGAGGATGAGGTAGCTCGTGCGCGTGCCCGCGACGCACAGCAGGCCCAGCGCGACGCAGCCGAAGATGACGGCGGTCCCGAGATCCGGCTGCTTGAGCAACAGGCCCATGAGCAGGCCCGTGACCACGAGCGGCGGCAGGAAGCCGACGGAGAACACCTTCACCGTCTCCGCCTTGCGCGCCAGCAGCGACGCCAGGTAGACGGACAGCGCGAACTTCGCGAGCTCGCTCGGCTGGAAAGACAGCGGGCCCAGGCGGAACCAGCGGATGGCGCCGCCCGCGCGCGAGCCGACCTTCAAGACGACGGCCAGCGCGATGATGCTGACGAACAGCAGCGGATAGGCGATGCGGCGGTAGCTCGCGTAGTCGACCCGCGTCGCCACCGTCATCGCGCAGAGGCCGAGGGCGGCGTAGATGAGCTCGCGCTTCAAGAAGTACGTGGCGTCGCCATACTTCTTGGCGGCGAACACCGCGCCCGACGAGTACACCATGACGATGCCGAAGGCCGTGAGCGCCAGCACCGCGCCCACGAGCACGCGATCGACGCCCACCTCGCTGGGCCGGATGTTCGGCGAGAGATCGAGCGGCCGCAGGATCGCGGCGCGGGCGGCCAGGAGACGCGCGCGCGCGGCGTCCCACAGCGGGTAGCGCCGCGGCTCGGGCTCGGGCAGCGGGACGCCCGCCGCCCGGCGCGGCGCGGCGCTCGCG
>DASZUD010000282.1:0-1908 GCA_035548155.1 Polyangia bacterium | reverse complement strand
GTAGTTGTATTCGCCGAGCCGATACTGCGTGTCGAGCAGGTTCGTCGAGAACACGCGGACCTGATACGGACCCCAGGCGAGCGTCGCGGCCGCGTCGATCGTGAAGATGTCGCCGCTCACCTCGCCGTACGGCAGCGGGCGTGCGCCCACGTAGGTGACTCCGACGCCCAGAGAGGCGCGCAGCGCGCGTCCGAAGATCGAGCGCGGCAGGTCGTGAAACAGCGCCGTGTCCGAGCGCAGCACGGCGCTCGGGACGTAAGGAACGGCCGTCCCGTCGTCGTTGTACTTTGCCCGCACCAGCGTGAGGTTCGCGGACTCGTCGAAGAACGGCCCGGTGAAGCGCAGCGCGCCCAGCCATCCCGTGCGCGTCGTGCCGACGCCGATGACGTTGCGGCCCTCCGTCTGGTCGAAGATGAGGTCCTTGTCGACGACGGTCTGGAAGAGGACTGTGCGCGCGACGAGCGTGCCGAGCCGGAGGGGCCGCGTGAACGACAGTCCGGCCTCATACGCCGTGATGCTCGCGAAGGGCGCCGTCACGTTCGCGATGACGTAGCTCGGATCGACGGACCGAACTCCCTTTCCAAAGCTGAGCGAGAGCGAGAGGCCGCGCAGCGGCCCCACGATCAACGAACCGCGCGGCAACAGAGTGACGCCGGACGTGGACGTGACCTGGTCAGGCTCGCGGGGGCGGCCGAAGTCCTGCTGCGTGAGGCAGCTCTCGTCGATCGGGAGGTTCGTCGGCGTCGGGTGCGCGACCGAGTGAACGGCGCAGTTGTCGTGAACGTCGTAGGTGAGCAGCTCGGCGCGGCCGCCCCCGCGCAGCGAGATCCAGCGGCCGAAGCGCAGGTTGGCGTCGCCGTAGAGGCCGATGTCGCCGATCTGCGAAGCGAGGTTCGTCTCGGTCTTGTAGGGCGCGCCGGTCGACGCCTCGAGCCGCTGTTGCGTCCCCGCCGCGTCATCGCCGCGCGCGAAGTAGCCGAGCTCGAGCTCTTGACGCTGGCCCCACCACGCTCCGGCGAGGCGCGCCCATCCGCGGGCGCCGATCGTCGACTCGTGGACGTTGAGGTCCAGCATGTCGCCCCGCTGCCCGTGCACGCTCTGCAGCGGCTCCTGCACATCCAGCAGGAAGCCCGTGAAGTTCTCGAGCAGCCGCATGTCCCGACTGATCACGAAGACCTGCTGCGCGAACGTCGTGTCACCCGCGTGCGTCTCGAGGTCGGCCGCGATCGAGTAGCGCGAAGCGTCGCCGCCCTCCGGCACGCGCTCGCGCGCGAAGCTGCTGAGGTCGTAGCTGTCGTAGAACCCGATGCGCCCCGACTGGTAGTCGTCTTCGCGGATAACGCCGGCCGTGAGGAAGTGCGTCGCGTACGCCTGCGCCGTGACCCGGTACGTCCCGGCGGTGCCCAGGCGCCCTTCGTACTGGGTCATCGCCGACGCCTCCTGGGCGCCGCGGTTCTGGCCGAAGCCATCCGTCTTCGAGATCTCGGCGGCGCCGAACGTGTGCGTGCTCTCGCCGCGCGGTCCCCAGAGGCCGAGGAGCCGCTCCGTGCCGAAGCTGCCGAGGGTGTAGCGCAGCGACAGCCCGCGCTCGGCGAGCCCGAGCTCGTAGTCGGCGCTGCCCGCGACGGCGTAGTTGCCTTGGCGCGGGTCGTACGGGCCCTCGAGCACCCGCAGGTTCTGGACGAGCTCTGGAATGATGAAGTGCGTGTCGGCGTACCCGTTGCCGTGCAGGTTGCCGCTCTCGTTGATGGGGACGCCGCCCACGGTGAACTCGATGTCCTGGCCTTCGCGCGCGTCGAAGCCGCGCATGAAGACCTGCTCGGCGTGGCCCTCGCCGCCTTCGTTGGTCAGCAGGATCCCGGGCGCGAGCTTGAGCAGGTCCGCGGCGTTGGCGCGCGGCACCTCGAT
>DASZUD010000281.1:0-32451 GCA_035548155.1 Polyangia bacterium | reverse complement strand
GCCGCGCGGCAACGCCGCGCGGCGCTCGCCTGGTCATCCAACATAGCGGCGTCGTCGCGCCAGGCGCTGGAACCCAGGCGATCGTTGATTGTCAGAGGGTCGTGGTGTCGCCGGGCTTCACCTCGACGACCTTGACGTTCGACTTCTGCTTCTTCAGCGCGGCGCGCAGCTCGTCGGGCGTGCCCTTCAGCGCGGGGAACGTGCCGTAGTGCATCGGGATCACCGTCTTCACCTTCAGCAGCTTCGCGGCCAGCGCGGCGCCCTCGGGGTCCATCGTGAAGTGGCCGCCGATGGGCAGCATCGCCACCGTCGGATGATAGCGGTCGGCGATCAGCGACATGCCGGGGAACACGTCGGTGTCGCCCGCGTGGTACAGCACCGGGCCCTTGTCGATCGCGATGACGAAGCCGACGGGCGAGCCGGCGTACTGCGGCTTCTTCCCCTCGACGTAGCCGCTCGAGTGCAGCGCCTCGACCAGGTGGATCGTCGCGTCCTTGATCGTGATCGTGCCGCCGACCTCGGCGCCGATCGCGTCGGGTACGCCCAAAAGCTGCGTGAGCTCCAGCGTGGTGATGATCTTCGCGCCGGTCTTCTTCGCGAGCTCGACGGCGTTGCCAACGTGATCGAAGTGGCCGTGGGTGATGAGGATGGCGTCCAGCTTGGCCGGCCTCTCCAGCTTGGGAGCGATCGGGTTGTCGAGCCACGGGTCGATCGCGATCGTCGCGCCGCCCGGGGTGTTCAGGATCCAGGCGGCCTGGCCCCAGAACGTAGCCGTCGTGCCGCTCGCGGGCTTGGCGTCGGCGGCGGGCTTCGATTCTGCCGCCTTGGCGTCGGCGGCGTGGGCGGGCGCCGCGAGGGCGAGCGCGAGGCCGGCAGGGGCGAGGGCGTGAAACAGTCTCGTGAAGTTCATGTCTTCTCCTTGAAACGGGGCAAAGGCGCATCAACGTAAGGCCCCTCCCCACCAAGGGGAAGAGGCAAGCGCGCGTCACCCGCGTTCGCGCCGGTTCCGGATTTCCTTCACGCTTCTTAATACCCGGGTGCTTGACATGGACTCAGGCTTCTATTATTTCGAAGCTTCGTAATAAACATGAGTCCCCCTCGCGCCCAATCGGCTCAGAACGGAGCGGCCGCGCCCCTCGCCGGGGTCGGCGCGCTCGTGGGCGATCTCATGGGGCTCGTGCACCGCCGCTCGGCCGGCGGCACGCTGGCGCTCATGAACGAGGCGGGGCTGACGATGGCGCAGATGGTCGCGCTGTACGTGCTCGACTTCAAGGGCCCGCAGTCGGTCACGGCCATCGCCGCGTTCCTCAAGTTGTCGCCGGCGGCGACGAGCCACCTCGTCGATCGCCTCGTGGGCGGTGGGTTCGTCGGCCGCAGCGAGGACCAGAGCGACCGCCGGCAAAAGCGCGTGGCGATCACGCGCGCGGGGAGCACGCTCGCGGTGCGCGTTCACCAGGAGCGCGCGCGGGAGTTCGAGAGCGCGCTCGCGCTCCTCTCGCCCGACCTGCAGCGCCAGTTCGCGCGCGTGCTCAGCCGCGTCGTCGAGGAGCTGCGGAGCGCGCCGTTCGAGGCAGACTGTCCGCCCGACAAGATCACGAGGCAGTGGTTGGAGCAGGATGCGCCGAAGGCGCAGCACCGGGAGAATCGGGAGCAAAGGGAGCCGCGTTCACCGCGCACGCTCAAGAAGCGCAGGGCATCAAAAGGGGTCCAATGATGAAGGCCATCGTTTCCGTCAAGAACGCCGTCAAGAACTACACCCTCGGCAAGGTCGTCGTCCCCGCGCTCCGTGGCGTCACGCTGGACGTGGGCGCGGGCGACTTCATCTCGATCGCCGGTCCGTCGGGCAGCGGCAAGACGACGCTGCTGAATCTCATCGGCTGCGTCGACACGCCCTCCTCGGGAGTGGTGGAGGTCGCGGGGCAGAACACGAGCCAGCTCTCCGAGCGCGCGCTCACGAACCTGCGCCTCAACACGATCGGGTTCATTTTCCAGAGCTTCAACCTGGTCTCGGTGCTGACGGCCTTCCAGAACGTCGAGCTGCCGCTGCTGCTGCAGAAGAACGTCGGCGCCAGCGAGCGACGCTCGCGCGTGCTCGCGCTCCTCGACAAGGTCGGGTTGCGCGATCACGCCCAGCACCGGCCCAGCGAGCTTTCCGGCGGTCAGCGCCAGCGCGTGGCCATCGCGCGCGCGCTCGTGACGCGGCCGCAGCTCGTGCTCGCCGACGAGCCCACGGCGAACCTCGACTCGGTGACCGGGCAGAACATCCTCGATCTCATGAAGGAGCTCAACCGCACCGAGGGGACGACGTTCATCTTCTCGACGCACGACCAGAAGGTCATGTCGTACGCCAACGCCGTCATCAAGCTGGCCGACGGCAAGTTCCAGGGCCGTGAGAGCGTCAACGGGGCGGCCGCGCCGCTTCACACGGGAGCGCCGGCGTGATCGACAGCCTTCGCCTCTGCGTCTCGATGGCGTTCCGCAACCTCGGAGCGCACCGCCTCAAGACCTTGATCGTCGGCGGCATCATCTTCTTCGGCGCGTTCCTCGTCGTCCTGGGGAACTCGCTGGTGAGCAGCATCGACAACTCGATGAGCCGCAGCGTCATCGGCAGCGTCGCCGGCAACATCCAGGTCTACAACGCCACGTCGAAGGATCAGCTGGCCGTCATGGGCGGCATGACGATGGGCGATCCGGACCTGGCGCAGATCGACGACTTCGCGAAGCTGCGCGCGTCGCTGTTGAAGGTGCCGCACGTCAAGTCGGTGGTGCCGATGGGCATCAGCGGCGCCCTCGTGACGTCGGGCAACACGATCGACATCGCGCTCGAGCGCCTGCGCGGCGTCGTGCGCGAGAAGCTGGACAAGGACACGCCGAAGGACGCGGCGACGCAGCAGCGGCTGGCCGCGCAGCTCGCGGCCCAGAAGGACCACGTGCGGCAGATCATCACGGTCCTCCAGGGCGACATGAAGAACATGAAGGCGCTCCTCGAGGACAAGGCCGTCAACCAGGAGGAGGTCGCCGTCATCCAGAAGTCGGCGTCGGACGCCTTCTGGGCCGACTTCGACAAGGATCCGCTGAATGGACTCGAGTACCTCGAGAACCACCTCGCGCCGCTGGCCGTCGACGCCGACCTCTTGTTCATCCGCTATGTCGGCACCGACCTCGGGGCGTTCTCGAAGTCGTTCGACCGCATGAAGATCGTCGACGGCACCACGGTGCCGCAGGGCAAGCGCGGCTTTCTCTTCTCGAAGTTCATCTACGAGGACCAGCTCAAGCTGAAGTCGGCGCGCCGCCTCGACAAGATCAAGGAAGCGAAAGAGCTGCGCGGCGAGACCATCGCCAAGAGCGAGGAGCTGCAGCGCTTCGTGCGTGAGAACACCCAGCAGGTGCGCGAGGTCCTGCTGCAGCTCGACGCGCTCAAGACGGCGACGTTCCGCACGAAGCTGCAGAAGGAGCTGGGCGTCGCGGCCGATCCGAAGGAGGAGCTGGGCGGCCTGCTCGCGAAGTTCTTTGCGACGGACGACGCGAACTTCCAGCAGCGCTATGACTTCTTCTACCGCGAGCTGGCGCCCGATCTCGAGCTCTACCGCGTGCGCATCGGCGACGTGCTCACGATCAAGGCCTTCACGAAGAGCGGCTACGTGCAGTCGGTCAACGTGCCCGTCTACGGCACGTTCCAGTTCGAGGGCCTCGAGAAGTCGACGCTCGCCGGCGGCCTCAACCTCATGGACCTCGTCTCGTTCCGCGAGCTCTACGGCTTCATGAGCGACGACAAGCTCGCCGAGATCAAGGCGCTGCGCGAGTCGGCGAACGTCAAGGAGGTCAGCCGCGAGAACGCCGAGGCCGAGCTCTTTGGCGGCGGCGACGACACGACGGCGGCTGCCGCGCCTGCGAAGGCGCCTCCGCGCCACGTCGAGGCCGACGCCACGCCCGGCGTGAACGCCGCGCTGCCCGACGTCGCGAGCCCCATCGCCAAGAAGCTGCGTCGGGAAGAGGCGAAGAGCCGCGTGTTCCCGCCCGACGAGGTCGAGCGCGGCGTCATCCTCAACGCCGCCGTGCTGCTGGACGATCCCGCGCAGATGAAGGCGACGATGACCGCCATCGAGAAGCAGGGCGAGAAGGACGGCCTGAAGCTCAAGGCGATCAGCTGGCAAGAGTCGGCCGGCCTCATCGGCAACTTCATCAACCTCGCGCGCATCGTGCTCATGGTCGCGATCCTCATCATCTTCACGGTCGCGCTGGTGATCATCAACAACTCGCTCGTCATGGCCACGCTCGAGCGCGTCCGCGAGATCGGCACGCTGCGGGCGATCGGCGCGCAGAAGCGCTTCATCCTCTCGATGCTCGTCGTCGAGGCCGTCGTCATCGGCCTGCTCTTCGGGGGCCTCGGCGCGCTGACGGGCGCGGTCCTCGTCAAGGTCATCGGCGCCGTGGGCATCGCCGCGAAGTCCGACGTCCAGTTCTTCTTCTTCTCGGGCCCGCGCCTGCGGCCGTTCGTCAACCCGATCAGCGTCGTGGCCGCGTTCTTCATCGTCATCGTCGTCGCGACGCTCTCCAGCTTCTACCCGGCATGGCTGGCAATGCGTGTCACGCCGCGCCAGGCCATGCAGGAAGAGGAATAGGAAAGTAGCCATGTCCAAGCTCGCCATCGACTTCGCCATAGCCTTCCGAAACCTCGTCCAGCACACGCGCCGCACATTGTTCCTGGGCGGCGCCATCGCGGCCGTCACGATGTTGCTCATCCTGCTCACGGGCCTGTCGACGGGCGTGCGCGAGACGATGATCGAGTCGGCCACGACGCTCTCCACCGGCCACGTCAACGTGGGCGGCTTCTTCAAGGTCACGGCCGGCCAGGCCGCGCCCGTCGTCACCGACTACCAGAAGGTCGTCGAGCTCGTGAAGCGCGAGGTGCCCGAGGTGGCCTACGTGGTCCATCGCGGGCGCGGCTGGGCCAAGGTCGTGTCCGACACGGCGTCCGAGCAGCTGGGCGTGGGCGGCGTCGACATCAAGAACGAGCCGCACTTCAAGTCGGTCCTGAAGATCGTCAGCGGCAACATCGACGATCTCGCGCAGCCGAACACGGCGCTCATCTTCGACAACCAGGCCGAGAAGCTGGGCGTCAAGGTCGGCGACGCGCTCACCTACTCGGCGCCCACGACGCGCGGCACGAACAACACCGTCGACGTGCGCGTGGTGGCCATCGCCAAGGGCATGGGGCTGCTCAGCATGTGGAACTCGTTCGTGCCGATCGAGACGCTGCGCGCGCTCTACCAGCTCCGCCCCGACGCGACGGGCGTCGTGCAGATCATGCTCAAGCCCGGCGAGGTCGATCACGTCAACCAGATCGCGGCGCGCCTCCGCTCGACGCTGGAGAAGGCCAGCTACCGCGTGATGGATCCCGTTCCGCAGGCCTTCTGGATGAAGTTCCAGTCGGTCTCGCGCGAAGACTGGACGGGGCAGAAGCTCGACGTCACCACCTGGGAGGACGAGATCTCGTTCATCACGTGGGTGCTCGACGCGCTCCGCTGGCTCACGCGCGTGCTCATCACGATCCTCATGTGCATCGTGGCCATCGGCATCATGAACACGATGTGGATCGCCATCCGCGAGCGCACGCGCGAGATCGGCACGCTGCGCGCCATCGGCATGCAGCGCGGTTCCGTGCTGTGGATGTTCATGCTCGAGTCGCTGATGCTCGGGTTGATGGGCACGGTGGTGGGCGCCGTCGCGGGGACGCTCATCGCGAGCTCGCTCAACAAGGCGCACCTCGCCGTGGCGCCGGGCCTGCAGTTCATCCTGATGTCCGATCACCTGCGGCTGGCCGTCCACGGGCCCGCCGTCGCGTTCGCGATCGTCTTCATCACCTGCGTGACGGGCGTCGCCGCGCTCTATCCCTCGCGCCGCGCCTCGAAGCTCGAGCCCGTCGTCGCGATGTCGCACTTCGGTTGAGAAAAGAGAGACCCATGCGAATCCAGAAGCTCACCCGGACCATCCGTCATTGCACCACCGCCCTCCTCGCGCTTGGCCTGGTAGCCGGGCTCGCGCAGCGCGCGCACGCCGCGCTGACGCACGACCAGATGGTCGAGCTGCTCAAGGCCGTCGACGATCGCCAGAAGAACAACGGCGACTGGCGCGCGATCGCCTACCTCGAGCAGAAGGAGAAGGACAAGGTCGACACCGTCTACGAGACGGAGTTCTACCGGCGCTCCGAAGATCAGAAGTTCATGATCATCTTCACGGCGCCGAAGTCGTCGGCGGGGCAAGGCTACCTGCGCCTCGACAAGAACCTGTGGTTCTATGACCCGTCGGTGGGCAAGTGGGAGCGCCGCACGGAGCGCGAGCGCATCGGCGGCACGAACTCGCGACGCTCGGACTTCGACGAGTCGCGCCTGGCCGAGGAGTACGACCCGAAGGACGAGGGCGAAGAGATGCTGGGGAAGTACCACGCGCAGAAGCTCTTCCTCACGGGCAAGGCCGGCCTGGATCTCGCGTTCCCGACGATCCGCCTCTGGGTCGACAAAGACACGAAGAACGTGCTCAAGCGCCAGGAGTACGCGCTGTCGGGCCGCCTGCTCCGCACGTCGTACTACCCGAAGTGGAAGAAGACGCTGAGCTCGTCGAAGAAGGCCGACGTCTGGTACCCGGAGGAGATGCGTTTTTACGACGAGGTCGAGAAGGCGAACTCGACGCTGATCCTCATCAAGGCGGTCGACACCAACGCGCTGCCGCCGAACCTCTTCACGAAGGCCTGGCTCGAGAGCAAGTCGCGGTGAGGCGCTCGCTTCGCGGAAGGGGCTTCGCGGCGCTTCGCGCTCGCGGAAGGGGCTTCGCGGCGCTTCGCGCTCGCGGAAGGGGCTTCGCGGCGCTTCGCGCTCGCGGAAGGGGCTTCGCCCCTCCCGCGGGCCCTCCCCAAGTCCTCCGCAAGGCGAGCCGGACCGGCGAAGCCGGTCCTCACCGTTCTTCGACGCGCTCGCTTCGCTCGCTCTGGCTCAGCAGCGGGATCTTGGCTTGTTCCGCGTTCCTGGGATTGATGGCGCCGGCGGCCGCTCTTGCGCAGGATCGCCCGAGCGAGCAGGACATGTTCGGCGGCGGTTCGACGCCGGACGCGGGTGCACCTGCGCCACCGCCGGGCCCGCGCACGGGCGCTGCGCCCGAGCCGGGGGAGGCGCGGCCGCCCGCCTCGCCCGCGACCGTGACGGCGCCGCCGGCGGCGGCCTCCGACGTCGCTTCGCCGGCGCCCGGATCGAGCGATCGCGATTCCGCGCTTCTGGGGGGCGGGCCGACGCCCGAGCACCTCAGCGGCTACATCGCGCCCGACAACCCGCTGCAGATCGGCGGCCAGCTATACCTGCGCTCACAGACGAGCGGCCGGCAGAACACCGACGCCTGGACGCTCACGTCGCCGAGTCTCCTCGACGTCTACCTGGACGCGCGCCCCAACCCGCGCGTGCGCGCCTTCGTCCTCGGGCGCATGAGCTTCGATCCCACGGCGCCGCCCGGCTCGGCGACGTCGATGCAGGTGATGAACGGCAGCAACGGCGCGTTCGTCGGCACGTCCGCGACGGGCTTCACGACCTTCTCGAACCAGCGCGGCCCCACGACGCTGCTCGACCAGATGTGGCTGCGCTTCGACATCCTCAACACGGTGTTCGTCACGGCGGGCAAGCAGCACGTCCGCTGGGGCACGGGGCGCTTCTGGCAGCCGACCGACTACCTGCACCCCATCAAGCGCAACCCGCTGGACGTGTTCGACGCGCGCCCCGGCGAGACGATGGTGAAGCTGCACGTGCCGTGGGAGGCGCGCGGCTGGAACTTCTACGGCTTCGCGGTCACCGAGGATCCGAACCAGGCGACCGACACGCTGAACAAGGTCGCGTACGGCGCGCGCGCCGAGATCATCCTGTTCGACGCCGAGATCGGTTTGGACGGGTTGTTCAAGAAGGGCCAGAAGCCGCGCCTCGGCTTCGACTTCTCGACCGGCATCTGGGAGCTCGACGTCTATGGCGACGTGGGCCTGCGCTGGGGCCAGGATTTTTGCGCCGTCTACCACGCGCCGGGCCCGCTGAACTTCGCGGACCCGAACCCGTGTCCCGTCGTGGGCACCGCCCCGACCGATCCGGCGGTGCTTGCGCAGGCGAACATGTTCGATCTCGCGCCGCTCACGGGCATGAAGGTGCAGGCGGTCGGCGGCATCAACTGGTCGCACAAGTACAACGACAACGATCTCTTCACGATCGGCGGCGAGTACTTCTACAACCAGCCGGGCTACTCGGACACGAGCCTCTACCCGGGCCTGCTGCTCAACAGCAATTACACGCCGCAGTTCAACTTCTTCTACACGGGCCGCCAGTACGCCGCCCTGTTCGCGTCGTTCCCGCAACCGTACTCGTGGAACCTCTCGACGTTCACGCTCTCGACGCTGACCAACATCACCGATCAGTCGTACGTCTCACGCCTCGACTACTCGTACGTGCTCCTGACGCACATCACGCTCGAGGCGTTCGCGGCGCTCCACTACGGCAAGACGCACGGCGAGTTCCGCTTCGGCGTCGACCTCCCGAACGCGCACATCGATCCGTTGCTCGTCGACCTCGGCCTCGCACTCCGGGTCAAGATCTGACCGCGCCGCGCGGCCGGCTCGCGCGCACCTTGGCGAACCACCAGCGCAGGCCCACGAACAGGAACCGCCAGTCCTTCAGGAACTCGGGCGGCTTGCCCTCGTAGGCGTGCCCGACGAACTGGAACGTCCACCCCACGACGAACAGCGCCATGGGCACGGGCCACAGCGGGCGCCACAGCGCCGCGCCGACGAACAGCGGCACCGAGAGCGCGATCATCGGGATGCCGATCGCGTGGCAGCGCCGGTTCACCGGGTGCTGATGGCTCTCGCCGTAGGCCTGGATCCAGTCATCCCAGGAACGCGTGCTGCCCAGCGCCATGCGTCGATCTTGCCGCCGGGCCGAGGGCCGCGCAATCGCGGTTTCAAACGCTCTTCTTGGGCCGAGGGATGCGGTACTGGTCCAGGCGCGCGACGAACGTACGGCGCGGCATGCCCAGCATCTTGGCGGCGCGGCTCTGGTTGCCGGCGCACGCCGTGAGGGCGTCGATGATGCGCTGCCGCTCGTCGGGCGGTCCGGCTGGCGCCGTCGTCGCGGACGCCACGACCTGGAGCCCGGGCAGGCCCGGCACCCCGGGCAGCCCCGGGTTCGACGGCGACGAGCCGAGCTTGTCCATGGGCAGGTGCTCGGTCTCGATCACGGAGCCAGCGCACAGCAGCACCGCGCGCTCCATCATGTTCTTGAGCTCGCGGATGTTGCCCGGCCAGGCGTAGCTCTCGAGCAGCGACATGACCGGCCGCGGGATCACCGGCTCGGGGCGGCCGAGCTCCCGGCAGATCTGCGACACGAAGGTCTCGGCCAGGCGCTTGATCTCGCCCGTGCGCGCGCGCAGGGGCGGGATCGTCAGCGTGATGCCGTTCAGGCGGAAGTAGAGGTCGCGCCGGAACGCGCCGCGCGCCACCTCGGCCTCGAGATCCCGATTGGTGGCGGCGAGGAAGCGCAGGTCGATCTTGCGCGGCTTCACGCTGCCGAGGCGCGCCACCTCGCGCGTCTCGAGCACGCGCAAGAGCTTCGCCTGTGTGGGCATCGGCAGCTCGCCGACCTCGTCCATGAACAGGGTCCCGCCGTGCGCCGTCTCCATCAGGCCTGGCTTCGCCTGCACGGCGCCCGTGAAGGCGCCGCGCTCGTGTCCGAAGAGCTCGCTCTCCAGCAGCGTCTCCGACAGCGCCGCGCAGTTGAGGCACACGTACGGCCCGTTCCGCCGCGGCGACAGCCGGTGGACCGTCTCGGCGAGCAGCTCCTTGCCCACGCCCGTCTCGCCCGTGATGAGGACGTTGATCGTGCCGGCCGCGGCGCGCTCGGCGAGCTGCCGGATGCGCAGCATCGCTTCATTTTCATTGGCGCCGTACGTGGGCGGCGCCACCGCCTCCTCGTCGCGCAGCGTCTCTGGCCGCACGAGCGGCGTGCGCTTCGAGCGGTGCTGCACGATCAGCACGGACGAGCCGATCTGGATCGTCTCGCCCACGGCGACCCGCACCTTCTCGCCGCGCGGGAGGACCTGCTCCTTGATGCGCGTTCCGTTGATGCTGCCCAGATCCTCCAGGTACATGCCGTCGCCGTCCACGCGGACGTGCAGGCACGCGTGGGACCGCGAGGCCAGCGGATCGTCGACGCGCACGGCGTTGCTCTCGCCGCGGCCGATCGTGAGCGTCCCCGACGCGGGCAAATTGTACGTCGTGTAGGTGTCGCGACCGATCACCAGCAGGAACGCACCGGCGGCGTCGGCCTCTCCGGGCCCTCGATGGTCGCCGACGATCGTCGTCTGAACCTTCACGCGTGCGCCCCCGTCCGGGAACGGCAGTATCGCCAGGGTGCCGACGCGCCGCAAGGGCGGCTGCACAACTTGTGCAACTCTGCGCAACTTGTCCCTCAACCTGTCCCGGGCTGCCTGGCCTTCGTGGGGGCTCGCGTGAGCTCCCGGTCTGCTCACCCGCGGCAAAACCGCGCAGCGGCCAGCGTTCGTCACCCATGTCAACGGCGTGTTTCGCGCATATTCCCGAACTGGCCGTGGCACACCGCTTGCTCAACGCATCGGGCCGTGCAGACAGAACAGATGGCCGCAGAGTTCGAGCCGGTCCTCTACGCGCGCGCGCTGCGCCTGGTGCGCAGCCCGCAGGACGCGTGGGACCTCGTGCAGGACACGTTCGAGCACGCGCTGCGCGGCTACTCGCGCTTCCAGCCCGGCACGAACCTGCGCGTGTGGCTGATGACGATCATGCACCACCTCTTCATCGATCGCTGCCGCCGCAAGGCGCGGGAGCCGAACTCCGCGCCGCTCGACGAGCAGGAGATCCCCAGCCCGGAGCCGGCGCCGCCGTCGCCGTGGGAGGCGATCACCGACGAGCAGATCGCGACGGCGCTGGCCAGCCTCGAGAGCCCCTTCCGCGAGGTGTACCAGCTGCGGCTCTTCGATCGCTGCAGCTACGACGAGATCGCCGAGCGGCTCACGATCCCGCGCTCGACGGTGGGGACGCGCCTCCTGCGGGCGCGCCAGAAGTTGAAAAGAACGTTGCTCGAGTCGGTTGCGTGATGGACGTCAGGAGCAGGGGAATGAAGCGGGGACACGTCCTGGGTGAAGGGGATGGGCGTGACGGCAGCCGCGGCGCTTTGGTGTTGGATGGTGTCGGTGGCAGGGCGCCGCGGCTGCTGGCCCAGGTGGGCGACGTCATGACGGCGCCCGTGGTCTCCGTCGATCCGCTGGCCACGGTGGCGCGCTCGCTGGCCGTCGCCGAGCGCCACGGCTTCTGCCACGTGCCCATCGCGTGGGCCGATGGCGAGCTCGTCGGCATCACTTGCGTGTGCGATCTGTGGGGCGTGAAGCGGCACGAGCTCGTCATCCAGCACATGCGCGCGCCCGTCGTCACGATCGGCGCGCACGAGGGTGTGCTGCGCGCCGCCGACGTGATGCGCGATCGTCACGTCGGCTGCCTGCCGGTGCGCGACGAGCAGCGGCGCCTCGTGGGCATCATCACCGAGGGCGACCTCATGCGCCTGGGCGCGATCGGCGTCGACCAGCTCCCGCCCGCGTGCATGACTTGCGGCAGTCGGCACCACGTGCGCACGGGCGTGTCCGGCCGCACGACGAACGAGGTGGCGTACTGCCTGCGCTGTCTCGGGCGCAGAGCCGCGCGTCGCGCCGCGAACGATTGAAGGTCGGGCGCTTCGAACGCGCCCGCACGCGCGTTAAGCTGCGCGGCGGATGCGTCGTGCGCTCGCCGTCACCGTCGGCGCTCTGGTCCTGATCCTGGGCGTTCGCGCCGCGGGCGCGCGCCGGGGCGTGCGCCCGCTGTTCGAGCCGACTGACCTCGAGCTCGAGGAGCCGGGCGTCGCCGAGCTGGATCTACAGGCGGGGCTGGTGCGCGGGCAGCAGCCGTGGCGGCTCGTGATCCCGGACTTCGAGCTCGACCTCGGCCTGTGGCGCAACCTCGAGCTGGACGTCGACGGCGCGTACGCGCTCGAATCGCCCGGGCCGAGCTCGCTCCGCTTCAACGAGGCCGCGCCCGACAACCTGTGGGTCGCGCTCAAGGTGGGGCTCTACGACTGGGCCGAAGACGGCCCCACGCCCGACGATCTCTACGCGTGGGCCGTGGGCGCGCAGGTGGGACCGAAGCTGCCGGTCTCGCCCGGCTCGCACGCGCTGGGCCTCGAGGCGCTGGCGCTGCTCGGACACGTGCAGTGGAAGTCGCACTTCGTCCTCAACGCCGGCTGGTTCTTCGATCCCTATACGTCGCCGACCTCGTCGCGGCCCATCGGGATCGAGCTGGGGCTCGACTTCGATCGCGACCTCGACGCGGGGGGCAAGTACCAGGTCACCGCCGAGCTGTCGGGCGTGCGCTACCTCTCGGGCGATCCGAACCAGCTCGTCGCGACGGCGGGCCTCGCCTGGACGCCGATCCCGCCGTCGACGCAGCTCTCCGTCGTCGGGCTCGTGGGCGCCTTCAACGGCAGCGATCGCTACGGCTTCCTCTTGGGGCTGTCGCAGAAGGTGGGGCTGTGGGGCAGGCCGAAGTGAGCGGAGCCACCGAAATGAGCAACTTCGGTCAGGAACGGGCGCTGCCGCACGCGTAGGCTCTTCGTGTGAAGAGCGGCGCGCGAGATGACCTCGAGGCGAGATTCCGCCGGGTCGTCGCCTACGTCGACATGCACCTCGACGAGGCGCTGACGGTCGAGCAGCTCGCGGGCGTCGCCGCGTACTCGAAGTTTCACTTTCACCGGCAGTTCGCGGCGCTGTTCGGCGTGGGGGTGTTCGAGGTCGTGCAGCTGACGCGGCTCAAGCGCGCGGCGTACGAGCTGGCCTATCGGCGCGAGCGCGCGTTGATCGAGATCGCGCTCGACGCGCGCTACGAGAGCCCCGAGGCGTTCGGGCGCGCATTCAAGCGCACGACGGGGCAAACGCCGACGGAGTTTCGCAAGCAGCCTGATTGGCCCGCGTGGGAGGCCGCCTACGAGCGAGTCCGCGGCCTGAGGAGACAACACATGAAGAACGACGTGGTGAGGGACGTGAAGACCGTCGATTTTCCCGAGACGAACGTGGGCGTGCTCGAGCACCGCGGCGATCCGCGGCGCATCGGCGAAACGATCCGCGCGTTCATCGCGTGGCGGCGCGAGAGCCACCTGCACCCGAGCAAGAGCGCGACGTTCAACCTGCTCTACGGCGATCCCGACACGACGGCGCCCGACGAGTTTCGGCTGGACCTGTGCGCCGCCGTGCCGGGCGAGGTCACGCCGAACTCGTACGGCGTGGTCGCGCGCACGATCCCCGCGGGGCGTTGCGCCGTGCTGCGCCACGTCGGCTCGGACGACGGCTTCGCCGCGACCTTCGACTTTCTCTATCGCGAGTGGCTTCCGAAGAGCGGCGAGGAGCCGCGCGACTTCCCGCTGTTCCTGCAGCGCGTGAAGTTCTTCCCCGACGTGCCCGAGCACGAGGCGGTGACCGACGTGTTCCTGCCGCTGCGGTAGGTGCTAGGGCGCCGGAAGCGCCGCCTGGGCGGCGGCCGGGATCGAGCCCGCCGAGATCACGGCAGGCGCTCGCCCTCGGCGTCGCGCAGCTCGGGCGCGGGGAGGCCGAGCTGGCGCAGGCCGGGCTCGATCTGCGCGCGGTCGCCCACGATGACGATGCAGGCGCCGTCGGGATCGATGTGCTTCTGCGCGAGGCGCAGCAGATCGTCGGCCGTCGCGCGCTCGAGCGCGGCGATGAAGCGCTCGGGCTCGTCCAGCGGCAGGCCGTAGAGGGCCAACTCGGCGAAGCTCGAGGCGATGCCGCTCGACGTCGCCAGACCTTCGGCCACGCGATCGAGCAGCATGGCGCGCGCCTTCGTGCGCTCCTCGTCGGTGAACGGGCGTTCGCGCACGCCGCGCAGCTCGACGAGGAACTCGGTGACGGCCGCCGCCGTGACCTCGGTGAACACCGCGGCGCGCGCCGCGAAGCCGCCGGGCCGGCGCAGGAACGAGAAGCTCGAGCCGGCGCCGTACGTGTAGCCCTTCTGCTCGCGCAGGTTGAAGTTGAGCCGGCTCGTGAAGCTGCCGCCCAGGATCGCGTTCAACATCGAGAGCGCGGGGCGATCGGGCGAGTAGCGATCGGTGCCGGGCGAGACGAAGCGCACCACGCTCTGGGGCGCCGCCGGGCGATCGACCAGCACGAGCCGCGGTGTCTTCGGGAACGGTGGGGCGGGCGCGCGCGCGGGGACGGTCCCCGGTTCCCAGGCCCCCAGGGCGGCTTCCAGCGTTGCCTGGATCTTCGTCTCGTCGAAGGCGCCCGCGACGACGAGCTTGGCGTTGTTCGGTCGGTAGTGCGTCGCGTGGAAGCGCCGCACGTCTTCCACCGTGATGCGCTCGACCGTCCGCTCGAACCCTTCGGACGATCGGCCGTAGGGGTGTGCGTCGCCGTAGAGCACGCGATCCGCGACGACGGCGGCCACGGATTCGGCCTGGTCGCGCCGCTGCCGCAGGCTCGTGAGGCGGTCGTGCTTGATGCGCGACCAGTCGTCCGCGTCCAGGCCCGGGCGCAAGAGGACGTCGGCGGCCAGCGCGAGCGCGTCGCCGAAGCCCTTGCTGGGAACCTGCACCGAAAGCTGCGAACCGTCGCGCCCGCAGCCGAGCCACAGGTCGGCGCCCAGCTGCTCGAGATCCTCGGCCATCTGCAGCGGCCCGCGCGTGCCGGCGCCTTCGTCCAACAGATCGGCCGTCGACGAGCCCAGGCCCGCGAGCTCGCCGTCGCAGTCGGAGCCCGAGCCGAACATCACGTTCACGGAAACGAGCGGCGCGACGTCGCGCCTTATCGCGGTGACCTCGAGGCCGTTCGACAGCACGAAGCGCGCGGGCCGCGTGGGCTCGAGCCTCGGCAGCGGGCCGACGGCGGGCGCGTGCGTCATGTGCTCGGGCTCGGCGCCGTTCACCTTGGGCGCGCTCACGACACCGCCTCCGCAGCGGCGTCGTTCGGTTGGCCCGGCGCGCCCGCTTCGGGCACCGTGCGGATCGTGAGCCGGTGCTTGGCCAGCACGCCCGCGAACGTGTCGCGCACCGACGCCGGCGTCGCCGCCTCGTAGCGCGCGACGTCGCGCTCGACGCCCGCCGGATCCCCCAGCAGGTAGTGGTAGTGGTTCAGCAGATCGGCGCGCGTCTGCAGGTGGTCGAGGCTCTTGTAGAAGTCCGCGAGGTGGGAGTTGCGCGCGCGGTCGACCTCGGCGGCCGTGGGCCCGTCGTGGGCGAGCCGCGAGAGCTCGTCCTCGACGGCGCGGCCGATCTCGCCGAGCTCACGCTCTGGCTTCGCCGTAGCGCCGACGTGGAACAGGCTGCCGAGCCGCTGCGAGCTCTGGTACGCGAAGACCTCTTGGGCGATGCGCTTTTCGAACACCAGCGCCTTGTAGAGGCGGCTCGACTTGCCGCCGCCCAAGATGTGCGCCGCCAGATCCAGGTCCGCGTCACCCGCGGCGAAGAGCGCGGGCGAGTGCCAGCACAGGCGCAGCCGCGGCAGCTGCACGCGGTCGCCCATCGTCTCGTCGCGATCGCCGTCCAACGCAGGCGCGCGCGGCGCGGGCGGTCGGGGCGCCTCGCGCGTCGCCTGCCACCCGAAGTACTTCTCCACGAGCCGCTTCGCCTCGGCGGGTTCGAAGTCGCCCGCGATGCAGAGGCTGGCGTTCGACGGCCGGTAGAATCGCTCGAAGAACTGGCGCACGTCGGCGACGCTGGCCGCCTCGAGATCGGCCTGCGAGCCGATCGTGGGCCAGTGGTAGGGGTGCGCGTCCGGGTACATGATCTCGGGGATGCGCAGCTCCGTGCGTCCGTAGGGTCGGTTCTCGTACGACTGGCGCCGCTCGTTGAGCACGACCTTGCGCTGCTTCTCCAGCTCTTCCTCGGTGATCACCTCGGCCAGCGTCGCCAGCCGATCGGCCTCGAGCCACAAGAACGTCTCCAGCAAGTTGCGCGGCCCGATCTCGTAGTAGTTCGTGCGGTCGTTGCTGGTCGTGCCGTTGTTGTGGCCGCCCCAGCTCTCCATGATCGCGTCGAACGAGGGGTAGGGCGCGTTCTTCGAGCCCATGAACATCAGGTGCTCGAAGAGGTGCGCGAAGCCCGTGCGTCCCGGCGCCTCGTCCTTCGAGCCGACGTGATACCAGAGGTTGACGGCCACGAGGGGGCTGCCGCGGTCGACGTGCAAGATGACCGTCAGCCCGTTGGGCAGAACGAAAGTCTCGAAGTCGATCTTCACCATGCAGGGGCCGACGGTGACAGCGTGGATGACATATAGAAATGATAGTGTCTCACGAAACGATGTTGCGCCCGCTCGCAATCGCGCCGAGTCGAGTGGCCGTCGTCTTTGCGTTGCTGGGCGCGCTGGCCGTGGACCTGCTCGTCTTTCTCGTCTTCGAGGAGCCCGCCCGCGCCGACGGCGCGTTTCCCGAGTCGTACCAGGTCGTGCTGCCCGCCGATCGCCCGCAGCAGGTCCTGCTCTCGACGAACTTCGGGCTCTTCATCTCGGAGGACGGCGGGGCGACGTGGACCTGGACCTGCGAGCAGACGCCCACGAACGGCGCGCAGCTGTACGGCGTCTCCGCACCGCCGCTGGACCGGCTGCTCGCGGCCTCGCCGGTCGCGGGGCTGGCCTACTCCGACGACGGCTCCTGTTCGTGGAAGTCGTCGGCGGGAACCTTGCAAACGGCGGTGGCGCCCGACTTCTTCGCCGATCCCACCAACCCGATGCGCGTCTGGGCCGTCGCGGCGCCGGCCGAGCACCCGGCGATGCCGTCGCTCGTCGTGCGCTCGGACGACGGCGGCGCGACGTTCGGTCCGGCTGTGTTGACCGCGCCCGACGACGTCCAGCTCGTCAGCGTCGAAAGCGCGCGCAGCGACCCGCAGACCGTCTACGTCGCTGGGTTTCACCTGCCCGAGTTCTCCGCGATCCTCGAGCGGTCGATCGACGGCGGTGCAAGCTGGACCCCGATCGACCTCTCGGCGGTGCTCGGCAAGAACAACTTCCGCATCATCGCCGTCGATCCGGACGACGCGCGCACGTTGACGGTGCGCGTCTTCGAGACCACGGGCGACAGCATGGCGATCTCGCACGACGCCGGGCAGACGTTCACGCAGGTCATCAAGACGGCAGGCCAGCTGACGGGCTACGTGCGCACGGGCAGCGGCACGATCTTGGTCTCGGCGAGCGAAGGCACGGAGGGCGTCGGCTTCCGCTCGACGGACGGCATGACCTTCACGCCCTGGACCCCCGTGACCACCAGCGATGCCGGTGTCCCCGACGTCGCGGCCGACGGCGGCGCGCAGCGGCCGCCTCACATCCGTGCGCTGGCCGCGCGGGGCGGGAAGGTGTACGCGGCGGCCAAGAACTTCTCCGACGTCTGGGCGCTGGGTGTCTCGACGGACGACGGCGCCACGTTTCAGCGCGTCATGCGCTACGACGACGTGCACGCCGTCAAGGCCTGCATCCAGGCGGTGTGCTGGAACAACTGCGACACGGCCTCGACGCTGCAGGCCGTCTGGCCGAAGTCGGTTTGCGGGCCGGAGCCCGAGGCGCTTCCCGAGCCGCAGTCGCCTTCGTCCAGCGGGTGCGGCTGCCGCGTCTCCGACGCGCTCGGTCCAGCGAGCGGCCTCGTCGTGCTCGCCGCGGCGTGCCTCGCCTTCCTGCGCGCCCGATCTCGCAGGCGCGGGTAATGCGCCTCGACAGGCCCGGTCGCGCAGTGTAAGTTTCGCACTTCTTTGTACACCGCGTTTCCGTGCAAGGCTGGGCCCATAGCTCAGCGGTCAGAGCTGGCGGCTCATAACCGCCTGGTCCCTGGTTCGAATCCAGGTGGGCCCACGACCGACGAGCGTAGTGATGGCGGAGGAGGCGGGCGAATAGTCGACGAGGTAGCACGCCGCACGGCGGATGCATTCGCAGGAGCAGCAGTGAAAGTGTCAATCGGAGGAGCCGGCTTTGCGCGATCAGCTTAAGCAACTCGAGGAGCTTCAGACCCACGACGCGAAAATTCAGGAGCTTGAGCAATCGCTCAAGGCCATCCCGGCGAAGCTCGCAGCTGCCGAGCTGGATCTCGCCCGCGTCGAATCCCTGCTGGCGTCGGAGGGCTCGTCCCTCAAGGAGACCGAGAAGTACTACTCGGAGCAGAAGGGGCTCGTCACCGACGACGAGGTCCAGGTCGCGGGCGCCAAGCACAAGCTGACGCAGGCCAAGAACTCGAAGGAGTACATGGCGGCGCAGCGCGAGATCGAGCAGCGCCGCGAGAGCCTGGGGCAGCGCGAGGTCGAGATCGGCAAGCTGGTCGAGGCCGTCGAGGCGAAGAAGAAGGTGCTCGCCGAGCGCGCGGCCGACGTCCAGGGGCTGAGGGATTCCCTGGCCAAGGACGGCGAGGCGGCGCGCGCCCGCATGGCGGAGATCGAGGCGAAGATCGCCGAGCTCCGCGTCGAGCGCGACAAGCTGGCGAAAGCGGTGAAGCCCGACGTGCTGAAGCGCTATGGCGCGATCCGGATGCGGCGCGGCCTGGCCGTCGTCAGCGTGCGGAACGGCACCTGCCAGGGCTGCAACATGAACATTCCGCCGCAGCTCTACATCGTCTTGCAGCGCGGCTCGAGCATCGAGACGTGCCCCTCCTGTAGCCGCATCATCTACTGGGAGGAGATCATGAAGGAGCCGGCCGCGGCTCCCGCCGGCTCGGGCGAGCCCCCGCAAGCGGGCTGAATGATCAATTCGGGACCCTGAGCGGGTCCCGCGCCGCCCGCGCGGTATCATCTCCGACCGCGCGCGCCCCGACTTCGAAGACGTCGTGGGCTCGCCGCCGACGGGGCAGCCGTCGCTCGTCGAGCTGCGCTGGAGCCTCGCGGCCGAGCTCCTCGAATCACTCGAAGACCTCTGAGCCGAGGTCCGGGGTATAGTCTGTTCGCTTCTCGTCCGAGCCGGACAGGCGATCGCGGCGGGCTCCGAAAGGTGTCCGTCGAGGAAAGTCCGGGCTCCGCAGGGCAAGGTGCTGGCTAACGGCCAGTCGAGGTGACTCGAAGGACAGTGCAACAGAGAACAGACCGCCGGCGCCGCAAGGTGCAGGCAAGGGTGAAACGGTGCGGTAAGAGCGCACCGCCCCCTCGGTGACGAGGGGGGCAAGGTAAACCCCACCCGGAGCAAGACCAGTCTGGAATCGCGAGGGCAACCTCGCCGGCGTGGCCCGCGTCGACTCGATTCCTAGTAGGTCGCACGAGCCGTTCAGCAATGGGCGGCCCAGAGGAATGATCGCCACCGGCGGCAACGCCGGAACAGAACCCGGCTTACGGACGGCTCGGACGAGGAGCATTTCTGCCACCAATTGCCGCGCCTTGGCCGGTCGCTCGCAAACTGGCAAGGTGGTGCGGATGAAGAGTCGCCCCCGCCTCATCGCCGCAAGCTTGGACGAATGCGCGATGGCGCTGGCGTGCGCGCTCGTGTTCGTCGGCGGTGTTGCGTGCGCTCCACCTCCCGGCGGGGCGCGCGGCGAGACGAGCGCCATCCTGGGAGGCTCGGTCGACACGACGCACCCGGCCGTCATGGCGTCATTCCAGTCGACGGGAGTGTCGACGGGATTCGCGTGCTCTGGGAGCGTCATCGCGCAGGTGGGAAGCGCGGCGTTCCTGCTGACGGCCGCCCATTGCGTCGTGGCGCACGACGCCATGCAAAACGTCATCAAACCCGTGACAGTGGTGTCTCCCTCGGTGCTGACCGTCCTGTCTGGCTCGGACTGGCAGGCGAGCTACTCCACGGGACCTCGTTACGGCGTCACGGCGGTGTTTGTCGCCCCCGAGTACGACGGCGCCACCGCTAGCCCGTCCGATCTCGCGATCATTCGCTTCGCTCCCGGGTCGACGTTGCCCCTCATTCCCATTCTCGAGCCCGCCAACGACACGCTCGCGGTGGGCTCCAACGTCACCCTGGTCGGTTATGGGCAGACGGAAGGCAGCGCAACGAATTCCGTTCGACGTACGGTGGATCGGACGATCTCTATCCTCACTCGCGAGTCCCTGACCTATGACCAGATCGATCACAAGGGGCAGTGCTACGGAGACTCGGGTGGGCCGGCGCTCTTCCAGACTTCGGGTGGCGTTCGCGTCGCCGGCGTGATCTCGTACGGTACCTCGCTGCCGGAGACGGACTGCTTGCTGCAGGGCACGTCCGTGCGGGTCTCGTCGCTCGCCTCGTTCATTCACTCGGTCATCGATGCGGCGATGCCGCGAGATGCCGGAGCGTCTCCCGACGTTCTTGCGGCGACGGACGCCGGTCGCGACGCTGCACCCGAGGTCGGTCGCGCCGACGCCGGGCCGCCGCCGCTCTCCTGCGGCAAGCTCACCGATCCTCGGCCGGCCTGCGCGGCGTGCGTCGCCAGCCGCTGCTGCGAGGAGGCGGCCGTATGTTCCGCCGATCCGCTGTGCCTCGGCGGCTGCGGCGCGAAGCCGATGGTGAGCTGCCTCTTCTATCCGCCGTCGGCGGCGCTGGCGAGGTGCCTGGCGACTTGCTCGGGCGATCCCTGCGGCGTCCTCGCGATCTTGGATGCCGGCGTGCCACCGGGCGACGCGGCGACCGGGGACGCCTCGCCGAGCGACGCGCCCCCGCTGGACGCTTCTTCGGGCCTGGCTGACGCGGCCGACGCCACGTCTCGCGTCGATGCCGCGCTCGACGTACGGCCCGACGCATCGGTTTTCGACGCGGGCGGGCCGATCGACGCGCCCATTGCCGAAGCCCGGACGCCCGACGCCGCGGCTCCGCTCGACGGGCCGTCCGACGCACCGGCCCGAGACGCTCGCGAGCCGGCCTTGGCGCGCTCGGCCGGATGCGGCTGCGACGCGGGCGGCGCGCCGGACCCGTCTTCCTGGCGCGTCACGTTCTTGTTCGTCGTGGCCGCGCTGTGGCGTCGCAAGCGCCTTGTTCGAGCGCGCCGCGCGCCCTTATTATGCGCGCGATGAAGATCGAGTCCATCGTTTGCCTCAATTGGTCCCGCGCGCTGCGGTGTTTTGCCGCCCTCGCCGCTCTTTCCGCCATCGTTGGATGTGGAGGCGCCGATGCCTCGGGCGACCTGAGCGTGGTCGTCAAGGACGTCTCGATGGCTGTGGTGGCCGGCGCCACGGTGACCACCGACCCCGCGACGAAGACGCTGACCACGGACTCTGCCGGGCGCGCGCGGTTCACGGCACTGCCGGCGCGCGCTTACACCGTGAAGGCGGAGAGCGCCGGCCTCGGCGAAGCCACCGCGACGGTCACGCTGGTCGCGGGCGATTCGCGCGAGATCACGTTGACGCTGCGGACAGTCGGCCCTGGAGGCACGGACGGCGGCACCGACGCGTCCGCCGCGGACGCCGACGGTGGTGACGACGGCCAAGCTCCGCCGGTCGATGCCTCGACGACCGAGGTCGGTGCGCTCGACGCCGGCACGGCGATCGTCCTCGCAGATCTCACCAAGGACACCAACGGCGTCAATCTCAGCTGGACGACGAACGACACGTTCCCGAGCTACCGCATCTATCGCGGTCAGGATCCGAGCGGCGGTGGCTTCTCGATCATCGACATCGTCAACGACGCGACGGCGCGCAAGTACCGCGACGAGACGGTGACGCTGGGCACGGCCTACCGCTATCGGGTGGCGGGCGTCACCGCTGACCACACCGAGGTCACGAGCAACGTCCAGGCGATCACGGCGGGCGTGTTCATCGCCATCAACACGCAGGTCGAGCGCATGAAGGCCGACCCGCAGCGGCCGTACCTGTACGCGCTCGACAAGGTCAACAACTCGCTCCACTTCGTGAACCTCACCACGAACGAGGAAGAGAAGAGCATCTTCGTCGGCTCCGCGCCGACGGCCCTCGACATCAACGCGGCCAACACCGAGCTCTATGTCGCGAACTCGGGCAGCACGGAGATTACCGTCGTCGATCTCGCGACGCGCACCAAGGCGCGATCGCTGCTGGTGACGCCGGCCGCGAACAGCTACCCCAATGGCAACCCGTCCAAGATCGCGGCCACCGCCGGGAATACGCTGGTATTCGCGGGGCCAGACTCGTCGTCGGGCATCCAGCTCGCCAGCGCTGCCACGGGCGCGATGATCACCTCGGCGTACAGCTCGAGCATCTACTCGGTGGTGGCGAGCCCGGATGGCACGCACGTCTATACGGGCGGCTATTCGCTCGTGCGCTTCGACATCGTCGGCACGACGATGAAGCAGGTCGACACGTCGAACGACTGGAGCGGCTACTCGACGACCGTGCTCTCGCGTTCGGGCGACGGCACCTACCTCTTTTGGGGCGCGAAGAAGGTCCTGGCGACCAATCTCAAGTCGGTGCTGGGCACGTTCCCGGAGACGATCTTGCTAGCGAACGCCGACGGCAGCCTCGCGGTCGGCGCGGTCCGCGTGTACGACGGGAACACGTTCACGGCCAAGGCGACGCTGCCGTTGTCCACGCCCGTGCTCACGCTGAGCGCCGATGGCAAGACGCTGTTCCTGTATCACCAGCTGACGAGCCGCATCTATCTATGGAAGATGCCGTGACGTCCGGCGCGGGCGCCCTGCTTCGATGAGCAGGGCGCCGCACCGGAGGCGGGCTCGGACGCTACTGGCGCAGCGGGCAGCTCAGCTGCGAGGTTCCGACCTTTTCGGTGAGCAGGGCGGACAGCGTGCGCTTGCGTGTTGCCTGGCCTTTGGGCTGCACCCAGATGGTCGTGTTGCCGCCGTAGTACGTGATGCTGGTGATGCTGGGCGGCAGCATGCAGCTTGACGTCGACGAGGTCGCGATGCCGATCGTCGGGTTGAACGAAAACGTCAGTGTGTCCGTGCCCACCTCGACCTTGCTCCCGCGCTCTTGCGCGGGGTCGCCGCTCACGGGGCGCAGCGTGCAGTAGGAGTAGTACTGCGGCGGCGTGGGCTGCGGCAACGACAAGCTGATCCCGTTGTCGATGTCCTCAGCCAGCGTGCTGCTGACGATCTCGATGTCGCTGTTGAAGGTCAGCGTGACCTTGCCGCCGAATGCGCTCGCCATGGGCGAGGGGGGGGCGCAGGTCGCCGCGTCGATGCTCACGATCCGCAGCGGGTCCTGCGCCTCGGGCGAGAGCTGGAACGTTTCGCTGGTGACGAAGCCTGCGATGATCGTCGGGTTGGAGACCGTTCCGAAGCCGCTGCTGATGATGATGCCGCACGTGGATGCCGTACTGCTGGTGGCCGCGCCCGTGAAGATGCACGGCTGATAGCCGTCCACGCCGTAAATCGTCAGCTCGTAGGCCACGCCGTACACCATCTCGCCTTCGTCGACGACGACGCTGCCGTTCGTGAAGGGCTTGACGATCGTTTGCGTGAGAAGGTCTTCACCGTTCGTCCACAGGCGCTTCGCCGGTGTCGTCGAGCTGGAGCCGCCGATCAGGATGGCGGGCGCGTTCTGTGGCCGAAGGCGGATCTGCCCATTGATCTTGTCCGTGACGGGCATGCCCGTCGCCGGGTCGGTACCCTGGATCGTCATCGAGAACTTCGGCGCCTTGAGATCGACCGGGAAAAGCGATGCCGAGAAGTCGAGCGTCTGGGTCGTCGCGGCCTGCGCGACACCGTTCGTCATCGCCAGCGAGGCGGGCACGTCGACGCCGACATTGTAGGAGGCGAACGAGCGGTAGCCGTCGGCCTCGATCTTGACGGTGTAGTCCTGCCAAGTCGGGAGCGGATCGACGCTCGTGAAGCGGCCGTCGTCGGCGATGTCGAAGGCGATCGTCTTTTCGCCGTACGCGATCGAGACCTTCGAGAGCTTGGTCTTGTCGAGCCGTGCCCCGCTGGCGCCGTCGTACGCGTAGCCGACGAAGAAGACGCGGTTCTGCGCGGGGGTGTCGTTGCTGCACGCTCCGGCTGCGAGCAGCGCAAGAGTCGCGAGGGCGCCTGTGAGGCCGCGGAGTCTTCCCGTCATGATTGCTTTCCTTTTGAATGAGTGGTCGAGCGAACGAGAGGTGCGGCGGCAGGGTATCATCGGCTCTCCGTCCTCCGGAACTTCTCGCGCGAAGATTCGAGTGCGCCAGTCCGATTCTCGGACGTATGGCGTCGCGGCGTCCTGCGGCGTTCTCTGGCGCGTCAGAGACATGGCGCGCGCGGCGGCTCGTCGCATCCGCAGGGCAGGGTGATAGGCTGCGCCTCTGCATGCCCATGCCGGACCAGCATCAGTGGATCAGTTACCTGCCCGCGTTCTTCTCGACGACCCTCGCGGGCGTGGCTTTGTGGCTCTCCGCGCGGCAATCGCGGACGAACATGGCGAAGCTGCGCCTGGATCTCTACGACAAGCGCTTCGCCGTGTACGAGAGCACGCTCGCCTTCTATCAGGCGCTCGGCGGCTCGGCAGAGTCGCTGCAGGGCGAGCCGTTCACGTCGCTCCACCGCGGGTTCATCAAGGCATTCCGGGAGTCGCAGTTCCTCTTCGACGACGACTCGGGCGTGTTCGAGCTCCTGAAGAAGGTCAGCGTCGACGCGTTCAAGGTGATCGCGGCGAAGACGCGTGCGCGCGAGGTGCCCGGCGAGATGGCCGTGAGGATGGTGGCCGAAGCTAACGACACCTACGCGAAGATCGAGAAGGCCGTCGACGAGCTCGAGCGCGTGATCGCGCCTTACATCCGCTTCAGCCGGGCGCTGATCTAGCGACCCGAGAGAAACGGCAGCAGCTGGAACAGCCGCTCGGGCGTGTTGCGCACGATGGGCATGATCACGCCCCAGAAGCGCGGCACGTAGACCTCGCCCTTGCCCGCGTCCAGCGCGGCGACGATGCTGCGCGCGACGGCGGGCGCCGTCGAGAACACGGGCGTCTTGCGGTGCGTGCGCGTCATCGGCGTGTCGACCGGGCCGAGCTTGAGCGTCGTGACCTTGACGCCTGCGCGAAAGAGGCGCGAGCGCAGGCCCTGGAGGTAGAGGTTGAGCGCGCCTTTGGCGGCGCCGTAAGTGTAGTTGCGCGGGCGGCCGCGTTCGCCCGCAACGGACGTGATGACACCCAGCGTGCCGTGGCGCGCTGTCTCCATGTGATTCGCGAGCGGCACCAGCAGCGCGACGGCGCTCGTGAAGTTCGCGGCGATCGTGTCCTCGGCCGCGACGATCGAGCGCTCGCTCTCGAGCTGGTCGCCGAGGTCGCCGTGCGCGATGAGCGCGATGTCGACGCCGCCGCCCAGCGCCTCGATCGCCGCGCGCACGAGGTCCTCCGCGGTCGAGAGCTTGCGAAAGTCGGCCAGCGCCGTCGTCACCCTCTCGGGCGGCAGCTCGAGGGTGAGACGCGCCAGCTTCTCGGCGTTGCGCCCCACGAGGCAGAGCTCGGCGCCGCGCGCGGCGTAGAGGCGCGCGACCTCGCCGGCGATGGCCGAGGTGGCGCCGAGGATGAGGACGCGCTGGGACATGGCGCCCGATTCCTACCGCGCCGACGCGGCGAGTGCGAGTCGACTAGAAATCCCCCCGCCTTCCGGGCGCCGCGGCCAGCGCGGCCAGCAACGCGACCAGGACACCGTCGTCATACCTCGCGCTTGCCCGCGTCCAGCCACGCGAGCAGGCGCTCGGGCGCGCCCGCGTTGACGACGCGCGCCGGGTCGACGCCGGCGCGCTCGGCGTTGAGCTTCGCGTAGTCCGAGCGGTTCAGCTCGTCGGTGACGTGGGCGTCGCTGTCGAGCAGGAGGTCTATCTTGCGGCCCGCGGCGCGGCGCAGCCATTCGCACGGCAGGTCCAGCCGCGGCAGCGCGCCGTTGATCTCCAGCGCCGTGCCCGTCTCCTCGGCGGCCGCGAAGATCGCTTCGGCGTCGAGATCGACGGGGGGCCGCCCGCCGATCATGCGCGTCGTGAGGTGGCCGATCATGCGCACCGCCGGATCGCGCATCGCCGTGACGACGCGCTTCGTCTGCGCGGCGCGATCCAGGTTCAGGTGATCGTGGATCGAGGCGAGGCACCAGTCGAAGCCGCGCCGGAACTCGAGGTCGTAATCGAGCTGGCCCTCGGGGCCGATGTTCAGCTCGACGCCGTGGAGCAGACGGAACGAATCGCCGAGCTGCGCCTGAAGCGCGCGAATCTTCTCGCGCTGCTCGAGGAAGCGCTCGCGGCCCACGCCCGACACCGTCCCCTCGGCGTGATCGGTCACGGCCATCGCGCGGTAGCCACGCGCGCGCGCCGCGGCCACCATGGCCTCCAGCGACGACTGGCCGTCGCCCGACATCGACGTGTGCAGGTGGAAGTCGCCCGTGATCGCGCCCAGCGGCTTCGGCAGGATCCCTTGCTCGGCGGCCTCGATCTCGCCTGCGTCCTCGCGCAGCACGGGCGGGATGAACGGCAGGCCGAGCGCGGCGTAGATCTCCTCCTCCGTCTCGCTCGCGATCACCTTGCCGCCTTCCAGCGCCGTGAGCGCGTACTCGTTCAGCGTGTACCCGCGCGCGAGCGCGCGCATGCGCAGCTTCACGTTGTGCGCCTTCGAGCCCGTGAAGTAGAGCAGCGCCGCGCCCAGCTGGTGGGGCGCGACGACGCGCACGTCGATCTGCACCCCGCGCGGCGTGACGACGCTGGTTTTCGTGTCGCCGCGCCCGAGCACGCGGTCGACGAGCGGCATCTCGAGAAACTCCTCCATGACGGGCGCGGCGTCGGTCGCCGCGACGATGACGTCGACGTCGCCACACGTCTCGGCGAAGCGGCGCAGCGATCCGCAGTAGCTGGCGTGCTTGACGCCCGGAACCTGGGACAGGCGCGCCACGATGCGCGTCGCGAGCGGCAGCGCCACCGAGATCGGGTGTCGCTTGCTCGCGCCCTCGGCGTCGAGGCGCGCGAGGGCCTCGGCCAGCTTGGCCTCCGACTTTGCGCCGAAGCCCTTGAGCGCCGCGAGCCGGTGCGCCGCGAGCGCCGCGCGCAGATCGTCGACCGACTGGACGTCCAGCTCGGCGCGCAGGCGCTTGACGGCCTTCGGCCCGACACCAGGCAGGCGCATCAGCGCGACGACGCCGGGCGGGTGCTTCGCGCGCAGCTCTTCGAGCTTGGCGACCTTGCCCGTGGTCAGGAGCTCGCGAATCTTCTCGGCGGTGCTCTTGCCCACGTTCTCGATGCCCTGCAGGCCCTTGAGATCCAACGCGCCGAGGTCGCCCGCGAACGCGCCGATGCCGTGCGCGGCGTTCTCGTAGGCGCGCACGCGGAACGACTGCGGATCGCCCTCGTCGAGAATCGTCAGCTCCGTCAGCTCGCTGAGCATGTCCAGCACGTCTTGCTTCGAATCGGCCATGGCGGGCTACATGATGTAGCCTCGGGCGGCGATGGCCAAGGACGATAAGGGGAAGGCGATCGTGTTGCCGATTGCGGGGCGCGAGGTGACCGTCACCAGCCCCGACAAGCCCTACTTCTCGCGCGACGTGAAGCTGTCGAAGGTGGACGTCGTGAAGTATTACCTGTCCGTCGCGCCGGGCGCGCTGGCGGGCATCCGCGATCGGCCCATCGTGCTCAAGCGCTTCGTCGACGGCGCCGAGGGCGAGGCCTTCTATCAGAAGCGCGCGCCCGAGGGCCGGCCCGAGTGGCTGCGCACCGTGACGCTGTCGTTCCCTTCGGGGCGCACGGCGGAAGAGGTGGTCGTGGACGACTTCGCGGGCCTCGTGTGGGTCGTGAACCTCGGCTGCATCGAGCTGCACCCGCACCCCGTGCGCGCGGGCGATCTCGATCACCCCGACGAGCTGCGCGTCGACCTCGATCCCGGGCCAGGCGTCGCCTGGGCGGATGTCCGGCGCGTCGCGCTGGAGGTGAAGGCGTTGCTGGGCGAGGTGGGCCTTCAGGGCTGGCCGAAGACCAGCGGCTCGCGCGGCATTCACGTCAACGCGCGCATCCACCCGCGCTGGACTTTCACGGAGGTGCGGCGCGCTGCGCTGGCGCTCTCGCGCGCGATCGAGCGGCGCGCGCCGGAGATCGCGACGTCGAAGTGGTGGAAGGAGGAGCGCCACGGCGTGTTCCTCGACTACAACCAGAACGCCAAGGACCGTACGACGGCGTCGGCGTACTCGGTGCGGCCGCTGCCCGACGCGCGCGTGTCGGCGCCGCTGACGTGGGACGAGGTGCCGGACTGCGAGCCGGGCGACTTCACGGTGCTGACCATGCCGAAGCGCTTCGCGGACGTGGGCGACGTGCACGCGGGCATGGACGCGGCCGCGGGCTCGCTGGACGGGCTGCTCGAGCTCGCGGCGCGCGACGAGGCCGAGGGGCTGGGCGACGCGCCGTGGCCGCCGCACTTCCGCAAGGCGGCGGGCGAGGCGCCGCGCGTCGCGCCTTCACGCGCGAAGGGCGCGGCCCCATCCAAGGCCGGCCCGCGCGCGAAGATGCCGCTCGTCACCGTCGCGAGCTCGCCCGACAAGGCGGCGGCGCTGGCGGGGCTCGAGCGGTGGAAGGCGCGGCACGCCCAGGCCGCCGCGCACCTGGCCGTCGACGACGTGCTGATCGATTCGATGCGCGGCCGCTCGTCGACGTGGACGCGCGTGCGCGTCAACCTGCGCCACGTGCCCGAAGGGCAGCGTCCGCCGCAGGAGAGCCCCGATCCCGACGACGATCCGACGCGCGATTGGCGCGCCGCCGTGCGCAAGAAAGGTTGAACGCATGCGATTGCACCTGGTCGACGGCACGTACGAGCTCTTCCGCGCGCACTATTCGCCACGGCCGGGGCACGCGGCGCCCAATGGGCAAGACCTCAAGGCGACGGTCGGCGTCGTCGCTTCGTTGCTCTACCTCCTGCACGATCGCGACGAAGACGTCACGCACCTCGCGGTGGCGTTCGACAATCCCATTCGCTCGTTCCGCAACGCCCTCTATCCGTTCTACAAGACGGACGAGGGCGTCGAGCCCGCGCTGCGCGCGCAGTTCGACGCCGTCGAAGAGGCGGTGCGCGCCATGGGCGTCGCCGTGTGGTCGATGAACGAGTACGAGGCCGACGACGGATTGGCGGCGGGCGCGTTCAAGTTCCGCGATCAGGTGGAGCAGGTGCGGATCATGACGCCCGACAAGGATCTCGGGCAGTGCATCCGCGGCACGCGCGTCGTGCAGGTGGATAGGCGCCAGATGAAGACGACCGACGAGGCTGCGTTTCGCGAGCGCCGCGGCTTTGCGCCCACCAGCATGCCCGACTACCTGGCCCTCACGGGCGACAGCGCCGACGGCTTCCCGGGGCTGCCCGGGTTTGGGGAGAAGGGCGCCGGCATGCTGATCGGCGCGTACGAGCATCTGGAGGCGATCCCCGCAGCCGCGAGCGAGTGGAAGGTCAAGCCGCGCGGCGCAATGCAATTGGCGGCCACGCTGGCCGAGAAGCGTGACGAGGCGCTGCTGTACCGCAAGCTCGCGACGCTGGTGGAGACGGCGCCCGTCGCCGAGACGCTGGACGAGGTGCGCTTCCGCGGCGTGCCGAAGCGCGAGTTCGAGGACTGGTGCGCCGCGGTCGGTTCACGCACGCTGGCGACCACGCCGCGACGCTGGGCGGAGTGAGGGTTGCTACCTTTGAAAGATCTTCGCCAGCTCGTGCGGCGGCACGACCTCGAGCTGCGCGAAGGTGCAGTCGGCGGGCGCCTTGTCGTCGCGCCAGCGGCGGAACTGCGCCGTGTGGCGGAAGCGCGTGCCCTGCATGTGGTCGTACGCGACCTCGACCACCAGCTCCGGGCGCACGGGCTCCCACGAAAGATCCTTGCCCTGGCTCCAGCGGCTGCTCGCGCCGGGGCGCCGCTGCGCCGCGCCTTCGCCGAAGTCCGCCATCGCCCACTCGCGCCACGGGTGGCCTTCCAGCGCGTTCTCCCGGTAGGGCGCGAGCAGCTCGACGAGCTCGCGCCGCTTCTGCGCCGTGAAGCTGGCCACGACGCCCACGTGCTGAAGCGCGCCTGATTCGTCGAAGAGCCCGAGCAGCAGCGATCCCACCGCCGTCTTCTCGCTGCCCTTGTGCCAGCGGAAGCCGGCGACGACGCAGTCGCAGTCGCGCTCGTGCTTCACCTTCAGCATCGTGCGCTTGTCGGGTTCGTACGGGCCGGCGGGCAGCTTGGCCATGACGCCGTCGAGCCCCGCGCCCTCGAACCGCCGGAACCAGTCCTCGGCCGTCGCGTGATCCTCGGTGGCCGGCGTGAGGTACAGCGGCGGCCGCGCGCCCGCGAGCATCGCCGCCAGCGCCGCGCGCCGCTCGCGAAACGGCGCCCCGCGCAGATCGCGCTCGCCCTCGCACAGCAGATCGAAGAACACGACCTGCGCGGGGATCTGCTCCGACAGCATCTTCGCGCGCGACGCCGCCGGGTGCAGCCGCATCTGCAGCGCCTCGAAATCCAGGGCCTCGCCGCGCGCGATCACAATCTCGCCGTCCAGCACGCAGCGTTCGGGCAGCTGCGCCTTCAACGGCGCCTCCAGCTCGGGGAAGTAGCGGTTGAGCGGCTTCGCGTCGCGGCTCTGGATGAAGAGCTCGTCGCCGTCGCGGAAGATCAGCGTGCGGAAGCCATCCCACTTGGGCTCGAAGATCCACCCTGGCTCGCGCGGCAGCGCGTCCACGCGCTTCGCGAGCATGGGCAGCACGGGCGGGGTCACGGGCAGCTTCACGGCGCGAAGCTTAACCCGATTGGCCGTCAGGCCGGCAGAGGGAGCGGCCACGCCGTCGCGCGCAGCGACGGCTGCAGATCGCGGAGCGCGTCGCGGATCTCGACGATCGTGGCGCGGCCGCGCGGGTTCGGCGCGAAGCCCGCGGCCAGGATCTGCGCGAGCGGCGCCAGCGTGCGCGTCGCGTGCAGGGCGGCCAGCCCCGCCGGGTTGCCGTCGTGCTCGAAGTGGCAGCCGATGAGGCCGGGCAGCGTCTCGGCCGCGAAGAGCGGGCGGCCCACGAACAGCTCGTAGGCCAGGCAGCAGAACGCGTAGACGTCGGCCGCCGTCGGCTCGTTCGAGCCGTACATTCCGGGATCCCAGATCTCGGGCGCGCCGTAGTGCGGGCTGGCGCAGCCTGGGCGGATCTTGCGGCCCGCCAGGCCGAAGTCCACGAGCACGGGCGTGGCCTGCGGCGCCTCGGCGACGACGAGATCCGTCGCCGCCACCGGCCGCATGATGATGTTCGCAGGCTTGATGTCGAGGTGCCCCAGGCCCTGCGCGTGCATCGCTGCCAGGCCCGCGGCGATGCCGTCGAGGATCGTGAACGCCGTGGCCATCGAGAGCTCACGCCGATCGAGCACGCGCTCGAGCGACGCGCCCGAGACGAGCTCCATGACCAGGATGGGCTTCGGCCGCGCCGCCGCGTCGAAGTTCACGAAGCCGGCCAGGTTCGGGTGCGGCGCCAGCGTCAGCAGCGCGCCAGCCTCCTCGCGGAAGAGGCTCAGGAACTCTTGCTCGGTCAGCGTGCGCGAGTTCTGGCCGTTGTACTGCGGCACCTTGAGCGCGTAGCACTCGGCGTTCTCTTCGTGGCGCTCGTGCGCGCGCTGCGCGACGAACACCGACCCCGCGGCGCCGCTGCTGATGGGGCGCTGGATGTAGAAGCCGCCGAGGAGCCGGCTCGGCGGCAGCCAGCTGGGCAGGCTGAGGCGCGGCGCCGTCGGCTCGGCCGCCATCGGCACGGGCGCGCCGTCCGACAGTCGATCGCGCGGGATCTCGCCCAGCCGCGCGAGCACGCGCGCGACGGCGTCGCCGACCCCGGCCGGGAAGTCCACGCGCAGCGCCTCGAGCACGTCGCGGATGGGCGCCGCCAGGTCGACCTCGGGGCTCCGGCGCGCCGCTTCGATCGCTTGCTCGAGCGCGCGCACGGCGGCGCCCACCGACGGTCCCGCGGGGCCGCCCGGCAGGCCGACACGCGCGCGCGCCGCCGCGAAGAAGCGCGCCGCGTACACGCAGATCCCTTCGAGGCCGCGCAGCAGCGAGCCGTTGTCGTCGGGCTCCAGCGCCGCCAGCGCGCTCACGCGATCCAGCGACCGCAGCGTCGCGCCCAGCTGCACCAGCGTCTGCCGCAGCCCCTCGACGCGCGGCGAGACGGCGAGCGGCAGCGCGTTCGCCAGCGTCGCCAGCGGCTCGAGGAACGAACGCTCCGCGCTCTCTTGCGCGCCAGGCGTCGCGAGCTGGACGAGATCGGCGGCGGCAGCCATCAGCTCCTTCACCTCGGCGACCATCGAGGCGTCGGCGATGACGCGCAGATCGGCGGGGTTGCGCACGCGCGAGAGCACGGCGACCAGCACGTCGGAGATCTCGCCAATCTGCGCGCGCGCGATGCGATCGCAGGCGCGCGCCAGCGTCGCGGCGGTGATGCGCTTCAGCGGCGAGGGCGGATCGTTCTGCACGCGGCGCAGCAGCAGCCGAAACGCGCGCAGGCGTCCCGCGCGCGCCGGCCCCGCGTCGTCGCCCGCGCCGCGCTCGACGTCGAGCACGTGCAAGAGCGC
>DASZUD010000280.1:0-26984 GCA_035548155.1 Polyangia bacterium | reverse complement strand
CGGGCTCGGCGAGGACGCGCTCGAGGATCGTCTCGAGCTCGCCCGCGTCGCGGTAGAGGAACCCCGTCTGACCGGGGCGGACGGCGCCGCGATAGGGTTCGAGATCGGCGCAGACGGCCAGGGCGCCGTGGGCCGCGTACTCGAGGTAGCGCGCGTCGCCGCGGCACCGGTTGAACTCGGTGGGCTCGAGCGGCGCGAGCCCCACGTCGAGGCCGCCGAGGAAGCGTGCGTGCTCTTCGGGCGACCCCGGGGGCACGAGGGTGAACCGGTCGGCGGGCAGGCCGTCGAGCGCGCCGCCGAGGCCCGCGTCGCCCATGACGGCGATCTGCACCTCGGCGTGACGGGCGAGCACGCCGCGGAGGGCAGGCACGATCGCGCGCAGGTCGTCCTCGTGCGAGAGCGAGCCCGCCCACCCGATGACGAAGCTGCCCGTGGGCCGCGCGCGTGGCGATGGCGCGGGCGGCGCGTCCCAGCGCTGGCTCGGGAACACGGCCCGTCGCGGGTTCAGCGCGCCGAAGCGGACGTCGAGCGCCGCCGTCGCCAGCTGGAGGCAGTCCGCGTGGCGCGCCAGGTGGGCGGGCATTCCACGGAGGACGAGATCGCCGGCGCGCGCCGCCGTTCGCCCGTGCCGCGGCGGCGCGAAGGGGTGTGTCGCGAGCTCGTAGACGGTGAGGCGCTGCCTGCGCCGCCGCGCCTCGAGCACGGGCAAGAGATCGGGATCGGCCGCGTCGGAGATGACGAGGACGTCCGCGTCCTCGAGGAGCCCCGCGCGCACGAGGGCGGGGGAGGCGAGCGACCCGCTCACGACCGCGACGCGCTCGAGCTCGCCGAGCGCCCGGCAGGGGTGCTCCGTGCGCGTCGCGCGCTCACGCCCCGGCGGGTCGAGCGCCGACGTGACGTGAACGACCAGCAGCGTCTGCTGGCGCGCCTCGACCGGGGCCGTCACGTGCGCCGCGCGCCGAGCTCCCGCGTCCCCCCGGGGCCCTCCTCGCTCCGGGCATCGTCGGTCGCTGCCTCACCGCGGCCCGTGGCGGGAATGGCGGCCGCGAAGCGCGCCTCCTCCTGCTGAAAGTCGGCAGAGAAGACCTCCTTCATGAGACGCGCCACCTCGGCGGGGCCGCCCGCGACCAGGGGCGCCAGCGCGGCGGCGAAGTCGGCGGCCGTCTGGAAGCGCGCCGCGGGCTCGATCTGCAGCGCGCGCCGCACGATCTCCGCGGCGGGGGCGGGGAGGGCGGCGATGCGCTCGAGCTCCTCGGCGCCGGGGCCCGTGGCCGCCTTCACGAGGAGCTCGTAGGTCGTGTTGCCGCGGTAGAGCACCTCGCCCGTCAGGCAGTAGTACATGACGAGGCCCAGCGAGAAGAGATCGGCGCGCGCGTCGACGTCGGTGCCGCGCGCCTGCTCGGGCGACATGAAGCTCACGTTGCCTTTGACGACGCCGTACTCCGTCTTCGTGACGCGCCCCTCGGCCTTGACGATGCCGAAGTCGAAGAGCTTCACCTCGCCGCGCGCCGACACCAGGATGTTGCTGGGCGAGACGTCGCGGTGGACGATGCCCAGCGGGCGCCCGGTCTCGCCCAGCTTCGTGTGCGCGTACTCGAGCGCCTTGAGCGTCTCGGCCGCGGCGAAGAAGACGACCAGCGGCGCGAGCGCGCGGCCCTGTCGCTCGATCGAGCGCGACGTGAGGCGCACGAGGTCCCGCCCGAGGATGTACTCCTGGGCCATGAAGTACTCGTCGCCGACCTTGCCGAAGTCGAACACGGGGATGATGTTCGAGTGCACGAGCGACGAGGCGAGGTTGGCCTCGTCGATGAATTGCGCGACCACGCTGGGCTCGCGCGCCAGCTCCGCGCGCAGCCGCTTGACGACGAACGTGCGCCGGAAGCCCTCGGCGCCGAACGTGGCCGCCGTGTAGACCTCGGCCATGCCGCCCTCGCCGAGGCGATCGAGCAGCGTGTAGCGGCCGAACTGCACGCCGCGGCCGCTGGGCGTGGCCCGCGCCGCCGGCAGCGCGGGACCCGCGCCCGTCTGATGAATCTCGGTGGCCGCGCTGGCGGACACGGGCGCCAGCGGCCCCGTGCCGGGGGTCGTGCTCCCCGCGCTCACGGGGGCGGTCGCGCGCGCGGGCGCGAGCTCGGTGGTTTGGGCCGTCTGCGCCAGCGGCGTCGCCGGCACCTTGCGGAGCCCGAGGAAGAGGATGGCGATGGCCAGCAGCGCGGCCACCCCCCAGATCGCTCCCTTGGTCGCGGCAGCCGTGCTGTCGCCGTCGTGCGCCGCCTCGGCGCCGCTCGCGAACGTCCACATCCACAGCGACGGCGCGATGGAGCTCACGGCGGCGGCCCACTTCGGCGCCGCGCCGCCCGAGGTCGCGGGCGGTTGAAACAACGGTCCTTTGCCTTCGCTGCCCACGGCCATGCGCAGCAGCTCCGTCTCGGCGTCGGGGCCGGTCTGGATCACGGGCGCCTTCCCGTCGGAGAGCAGCACGGCGCCGTGCGCCTTCTCCGAGAGCTTGCGCACGGCGGCCTCGTCGATGGGGCGCGCCAGCACGAGCACGGGCGCCACGCGCCGCTCGGGCACGGGGATGGCGACGGCGGCCGCCGCGAACGGCCAGCCCTTGCCCATGACGATCTCGGCCACGGCCTCGCGCCGCTCGCGCGCCTCGCGCACCAGCAGGTCCGACGCGAACTCCGCGTTCTTCATGCCCTCGATGACGTCGAGCCGCTCGCCCTCCAGCGCGACGGCGTACACCTTGAAGGCGTTCCGATAAGGCTCCCACCACTCTTCGCTGCGGAACAGATCCTGGAGCGTAGCGGCGTCGACGTTGCCGCGCAGCGCCGCGACGAGGCGCGGGTTCGACGCGGCGTTGTGCGCCTCGAGCTTCATCTCGCCCACGTGGACGGAGAGAGTGTCCGAGGCGCGCATGCCGGCGGCCTCCGCGGCGCGGGCCGCTTCGCGCCGCACGTTCGCGTCCCGAGCGCCGTCGACCGCGCGCGCTCCGGCCGCTGCGGCCGCCAGCGCACCCGCGGCGAGGAGCACGGCGAGAATGCGTTTCACCGCCCGATTCTTCCCCGCCCGCCCCGCGCCGTCAACCGACGCCGAAGGTCGCCTTGCGAGCGTCGTTCGAAGTGCCTACGGGGCGTTGACGAGCTTTTCGGCGTCGGTGATGAGGAGGTCGCCCGAGTGCAGGCGCGACCAGCCGACGCTGTGCTCGGTGCGCGCGTACACGTTGTCGACCGACTCGCCCGAGCTCTTGCTCTCGCTGTCCGTCTCGGCGCGCGCGATCTCGACCCAGCCGACGGGCTTGCCCTTCTCCGTGTAGTCGAGGCGGAAGGCGATCTTGGGCGGGCCGCCCTTCGGCTCCTCGCCCTTGCCGAGCACCTCCATGGGGAACTGGCGCCAGAGCGAGTCGACCCAGTTTTTCGCCATGTCGTCGTGCTTGTCGGGCGTCTTCGGGCTGGCGTAGGCGTCCGTCGCGAAGTTCTCGCGCCCGAGGTGCACCCACTCCTTGCGCTTGCCGTTCATCGACAGCGTGATCTTGTCGAACTCCTTCGTCTCGAACGTGTGCAGGCGGGGATCGAGGAGCCGTTTGCTGTTCGTGAGCTCGCCCAGCATCATGCGCGGCATCAGGTAGACGCGCCCGTCTCGCACGTCGCGCAGGAAGGCCTCGCCGTTCTGCGCGTGCAGGGCGATGCCCACGTCGTACTTGCGTGTGTCGCCGCGCACGACCACCTCGAGGTGGCGCGTCGGCGTGTCGAGGCCCAGCTCCTTGAGCTTGTCGCCCTGCACCACGCCGAAGGCGCGCGGCGAGACGAGCGGCGCGAACTTGTCGGCCAGCTTCAAGGCGTCGGCGTTGCCGCGCAGGTCGCGCGGCGGCGCCGAGGGCGGCTTGGGCGGGGGAGGAGGGTCGCCGGGCTTGTCGGCCGCGACCTTCACCGGCTTCGGCTCGACGTGCACCCACGCGACGGTCTCGCCGTTCTCGGTGCGCCGCTCGAGGCCGAGGATGTTGTCGTCGTCCTCGTAACGGATGCGCGGGACGTCGGCCTTCGAACCGTCGATCACGACGACCTCGCCGGGCGCACGCTCGGGCTCGCGCTGCCACGTCAGGTGCGCCGCGAGGAGCCCGAGCGCCGCGAGGCCGCCTTGAATCGCTGCCGACCGGCCGGTCACGAGGCACCTCCTTCCGCGCGCGGGGCAGCGGGCGTGAGCGCATCCTTGCGGCGGCGCCGCTTCGTCGTGAACCAGCCGAAGCCGAGCACCAGCGCGGGGGCGACGAAGATCGTCGAATAGAACCAGGCGACGTCCTGCTTCCGGGTGTGCGAGATGGGCAGGTCGATCTCGCTCGAGACGAGCCCCTGGTACTTCTCGTCGCCCATGAGCCAGTGCATGACGTCCAGAGTCAGGAGCTCGTCGCCGGGCGCCCTGACGATCGCCTCGTCGGCGAAGCAGTCCGAGTCGGCGACGACGAACGCGCGCCCGAAGCCCTTCGTCACGGCGCCGGCGATCTCCCACGCGCGGCGCTGCTCGCCTGCGTCGAACTGGAAGTTGTCGTTCTTGTCGTTGAACGTCTGGAACTGAGCCTTGATGGGCGCGTCGACCTGGATCTCGATGGGCCGGCCGCGCTTGGCGTCGATCCAGCCGGCGCCCAGGAACACCGCGGGCGCGCGCGAGCCGAGGCGCAGCAGCGTCGTGACCGACGGGTGCGACGAGAACGTCGCCGTCACGAGGTTCGTGCGGTCCGCCAGCGTGTGCGTTCGCGGCACGAAGGCCTGATCGTTGGCCAGCGTGACGTCGTGATACTCGAGCTGCAGCGGGTCGAGGACCGCCTTCATGTCGACGTGGTTCTCGGGGTCGAGCGCGATGAGCACGCGGCCGCCGCCGTCGATGTATTTGTTGATCGACGCCATCTCCTCGGGCGCGAACGGGCGCTGCGGGCCCATGATCACGAGGACGGTCGTGTCCTTCGGCACCTCCTGCAGGAGGCCGTCGGAGGGGCCGTAGGTGCGCAGGTCGTACGACTGGTCGAGGAGCAGCTCGCGCAGCTTCGAGAGGCCCGGGCGCTTGTCGGTGGACGCCGCCGCCGGCTCCCAGGTCCGCTCACCGTGTCCCGTCGTGAAGACGGCGGACTTCGTCTGGCGCGCGATCAACATGAGGCGCTGCTGCACCTCCTTGTCCAGCGTCTTGAGGGCGTTGCGCGCCGACTCGAACTGAAGCGGCAGGCCCAGGAGCTCGTGGCGCTTGCCGCGCACGAACACCAGCGTGCCGTTCGTCGACACGCCCATCTCCTTCGCCATCTTCGGGTCGATGTCGAAGTCGTAGTGGGTGATCGTGAGCTGGCCGGACTCCTTCGCGAGGTCGGCGAGGTAGTTGTCCACCTCCTCCCGCACCTCGTTGCCGCTCGGGAAGAACGAGGCGATCTCGAGCGGGGCGTCCAGCGTGCGCACGATCTTCCGGACGACCTCGCCCGGCCGCGCCGTACGGAAGTAGGCGAGGTCGAGCTTCTTGTCGCGCTCGGACGAGACGTAGACGACCGTGAAGACCAGCACGAGGGCGAACGCGACGCCGAGGCCCGAGTACATCGCGGCCTTGAGGCGCCCGAGCTCGAGGCGTGGGGCCTTCGTCATCTGCGCATAGGCCAGCTCGACGAGGGCCACCGGGAACGCGGCCGAGATCCACAGGGCCGGCCACAGCGCCGCGAGCGCCGTCGCGAGCTTGGGCGCGTCGTGCTCGAGCGGCAGACCGCCGCGCAGCGTCGGCAGGTCCGACTGCACGAAGTAGAGGACGAGGGCGAAGAGCCCCAGGCCGTAGAGGCGCAGGAGCAGGCCCTCGGCCTGGCGCCGCTCGGCCGCGGCCTGGCTGCCGCGCCGCGCGCGCACCACCATGGCGACGACGACGGCGAGCAGTCCTCCCAGCGTGAGGGTCGCCCGCGTCGCGCCACCACCGGTGCCGACGACGCGCTCGCCGATGAACACCAGGGCCATGCCGAAGCCCCACAGGCCCGACCACCTGGCGCTTCCGCCGGGGTGCTGCTTCGTCGCGATCAGCGCCACCGCCGCGCCTCCATGACCCGCGTCGCGCCGAACAGCGCGAGGTAGGTCAGCGCGAGGTAGTAACAGACGTCGCGCAAGTGAACCTGGCCGGCTTGGAAGGGCGGGAAGTGCCGCTGCCACAGGGCCATCGCCGTGAAGACGTCGGTCAGCGGCCGCTCGGTGACGCGCGAGAGCAGCCAGCAGATGACCAGGGCCACCACGATCACCCCCGAGAAGATGGCCGCCAGCACCTGCGTGCGCGCCAGCGCCGACCCGAAGGTGCCGATGGCGATCGACGCCGCTCCGAGCAGCAGCAGGCCCAGGTAGCCCGCGGCCATGTGACCGATCGACACCTTGCCGTTCACGAAGATGAGCGCGGGCATGTAGACCGTCGCCAGCGTGATGAGGCTCAGGAACACGAAGGCCGAGAGGAACTTGCCGAGGACGATCTCCCAGTCCTGGACGGGGGACGACGTCAGCAGCACGAGCGTGCCCGTCTGCCGCTCCTCGGCGAGCAGGCGCATCGAGATGAAGATGCTCGCGATCATCGTCGTGCCGCTCGAGATGTAAAAGAAGTTCGAGAGCACCTCCGACGAGAGCTTGTCGGGGCCGCCGAGCACGAAGGCCTGGAACAGGAGGCCGTCGACGACGAGGACGAGCGCGGCGATGACGTAGCCGGTCATCGAGCGCAGGTACGCGCCGAGCTCGCGGCGCGCGATGAGGAGGGTGGCGTTCATTGCGGCAGCTCCGAGGGGGCAGGGGATGAAGCGGTGGCGTCGCGCGCGCCGCCCGTCTTCGTGAGCTGGAGGAAGATCGACTCGAGGCGCGCGGCGCCGCGATCGATGCGCAGCAGATCGATGCCGTTCTGCACGAGCGCCCGCGCGAGGCGGGGCCGCAGCTCGGGCGGCGCGCGGAAGACCAGCGCCGAGACGCCGTCGCCCTCGCGGACGATCGTGCCCTCTCCGAGCCCTTCGACCGAGCGCGCCACTTCGATGACGCGCGCCGCGGGCGCCGCCGCCTCGACCTCGATCGTGCCGCCGCCGCCCATCGCCTTGGCCAGCTCCTGCTCGGTGCCCTGCGCGACGATCTCGCCGCGCTGGATCACCAGCAGGCGATCGCAGGTTTGGCTTATCTCCGAGAGGATGTGGCTGGACAGGAGGATCGTGTGCGCGCCGCGCAGGTCGCGGATCATGTTGCGCATCTCGACGATCTGGACGGGGTCGAGGCCGCTCGTCGGCTCGTCGAGGATCAGCAGCTTCGGCTTGTGCACCAGCGCCTGCGCCACGCCGACGCGCTGCCGGTAGCCGTGGGAGAGGCTGCTGATGGGCGCGTCGTGCTTCTCGCGCGTCGAGGTCTTCTCCTCGGCCTCGGCGACGGCTTTCTCCGTCTCCGAGGAGGGAACGCCTCGTAGCTGGGCGGCGAACGCCAGGTACCGACCCACGGTCATCTCGTTGTAGAGGGGCGGCGTGTCGGGCAGGAAGCCGATGCGCCGCCGCACCGCGTGCGGATCGCGCGCGATGTCGATGCCGTCGACGGTCACGACGCCGGCCGTCGGCAGCAAGACGCAGCCGAGCACCTTGAGCGTCGTGCTCTTTCCGGCGCCGTTCAGGCCGAGGAAGCCGATGACCTCGCCCTGCGCGATGCTGAAGTTGAGGTCGGAGATCGCGGCGTGCTCGCCGTAGTACTTGGTCAGACCTTTGACGTCGATCATGTGGAGTCGAAAGGGAAAAACCCGCGCGGCAGTATGCCCGAGATCTATCGACCGGTAAATCGCGCGGCTGAGCCGGCTATTCCCGCTCACGCGCCGCCGATCTTTCATTTTCCGCTCACCCGAGCTTTATCTTCTGCTCACGCGGGTCCTATTCTCCCGCTCACGCGTCTGTTGATGTGCTAGCTTCGCGCCCGCACGAACCATGTGCGGCATTGTCGGCATCCACGGACACCCCGAGGCCTCGAACCTCGCCTATTTGGGGCTCTACGCCCTTCAACACCGCGGCCAGGAGTCGGCCGGCATCGTCGCGACCGACGGGCATCATCTGCGGCACGTCCGCGAGATGGGGCACGTCAACGACATCTTCACGGCGTCGCGCCTCGCGCACCTGCCGGGGAGCGCCGCCATCGGACACGTCCGCTATTCGACGGCGGGCGACTCCACCGAGAAGAACGCGCAGCCGCTGGCCGTCGAGTTCGCGGGCGGCTCGGTCGCTCTCGGCCACAACGGCAACCTGGTGAACGCCGGCGAGCTGCGCGAGCGGCTCGAGGCGGAGGGCGCGATCTTCACGACGACGTCGGACACCGAGTGCATCGTGCACCTCATCGCGCGCTCGAAGGGGCGCACGCTGCCCGACCGCATCGCCGACTCGCTCTCGCAGGTGCGCGGCGCCTACTCGCTGGTCTTTCTTTCCGAGGATTCGCTCATCGCCGTGCGCGATCCGATGGGCTTCCGGCCGCTCGTGATGGGGCGCATCGTCAAGCCGGGCGTCCCGGTGACCTGGGTCGTCTCGTCGGAGTCGTGCGCGTTCGAGCTCATCGGCGCCGAGTTCGTGCGCGACATCGAGCCGGGCGAGATGGTGATCATCGATCAGAAGGGCCCGCGCTCGGAGCGGCCGCTCGGCACGCAGGCGCCGCGGCGCTGCGTCTTCGAGTGGGTGTACTTCGCGCGCCCAGACTCGGCGATCGACGGCCGCTCCGTCTACCGCGCGCGTGAGCGCATGGGTCGGCGGCTCGCCGTCGAGCACGCCGTCGACGCCGACGTCGTCATCCCCGTGCCGGACTCCGGCGTCGCCGCGGCCATCGGCTACTCGCGCCAGAGCGGCATCCCGTACGACCAGGGCCTCATGCGGTCGCACTACATGGGGCGCACGTTCATCGAGCCGTCGCAGCAGATCCGCCACTTTGGCGTGAAGCTGAAGCTCTCGCCCGTGCGCGAGGTGCTGGGCGGCAAGCGCGTCGTCGTCGTCGACGACTCGATCGTGCGCGGCACGACGTCGCGCAAGATCGTCGACATGATCCGCTCGGCGGGCGCGCGCGAGGTGCACATGCGCATCAGCTCGCCGCCCACCGTGGGCCCGTGCCGCTACGGCATCGACACGCCGACGCGCGAGGAGCTGATCGCCTCGCACAACACGGTGGAGCAGATCCGCGATCTCGTCGGCGCCGATTCGCTCGGCTACCTGTCGCTCCCGGGGCTCTACGAGTCGGTCGAGGGCGCGCCGGCCGCGCCGGGCGTGAAGGATCTCGGTGGCAAGGGCTTCTGCGACGCCTGCTTCTCGGGCAACTACCCGATCGCCGCCGAGACCCCCGGCCGCCTGCGCCAGCTCCGCCTCATCACCGCGTGATCACGGTCTAAGGGTGGCGTCGGCCCGCCGCGGCGGCGCGACGGCCATGGTAGGGTGAGCGCGATGCCAGCTCCGACCCTCGCCGATCTTCCGCCTCCGCCACCGGGCCGCACGGGTTGGCCCTGGACCGAGGCGAGCCCGCCCGTCGACGAGCGCGCCGGGCCTTGGCCACGACTGACCGTCGTCGTTCCGTCCTACCAGCAGGCCGAGTTCATCGAAGAGACGCTCCGTTCGATCCTGCTCCAGGGATATCCCAACCTGGAGCTCCTCGTGATGGACGGGGGATCGAAGGACGGTACGGTCGAGATCCTTCGCCGGTACGAGCCCTGGATCAAAGAGTGGGTGTCGGAAAAGGACGGCGGGCAGAGCGCGGCCATCAACAAGGGGTGGCGACGCGCGACGGGCGAGCTGCTCACCTGGCTCAACTCGGACGACCTCTTGCTGCCCGGGTGGGCCGCCGAGATTGCCGCCGCGTTCAAAGGTGATCCGGCGCTGGACGTCGTCTGCTGCGACGTGCAGGTCATCGACAAGGACTCGCGCCTCATGTTCACCTGCGTGGGCGCGGTTCCCGAGCCGGAGCGCATCTTGGTCCGTTGGAGCTCCCCGTTCGGACAGCAGGGCGTCACCATGCGCCGTCCGGTGCTCGAGGCGACCGGCTACGTCGACGAGCGCCTTCATTTCACGATGGACCTCGAGCTGTGGCTGCGGCTCGCGCTCGAGGGCCGCAAGTTCGGGTACATCGCGAAGTCTCTCGGGGCGTTTCGCCTGCACCCCGCCGCGAAGACCGGAACGCGCCACGACGTCCACATCTCCGACATGCTCCTCGTGACGCAAGAGTTCCTGGACTCGGCCACGGCGGAGCAGAAGTCGCTGGCCGAGCGGGCGCGGCGGCGCCGCTACTGGAACGCGGCGCACATCAGCTACGACAACCGTGATCACGACGAGTCGCGCCGGAACGCGATCCGGCACCTGGCCGACGACGGGTGGCGCGCGCTTCCGCGGGTGACGGGCATGGTCGCGCTGTCGTTCCTCGGCGATCGCGGGCACAAGCTGCTGGAGCTGTCTCGGCGCATGCGCGCCTCGGCGCGATCGTGAGTGCTGAGCCGCGCTAGGGCCGGCGCTTTTTCGCCGGGGCGGTTTGTCTTTTTGCCCTCGGCCGTGTCCAATTGACCGGCCATGGCCATGATCTCGTCGTCCGTGACTGCGCTCACGGAGCCCTTGCAGGACGCCACCGAGCTCGACGCCCGCGTCGACGTCCTCCGGCGCGCCTTTCCGCGCGCGCTGGTCGATCGCTACCTGCGCGCGATGCCCAAGCTCGGAGCGCGCGTCGTCGTCGCGCCGGGCGCTGCCATCGTGGGTGACGTCGCGCTCGGCGACGACGTCTCGATCTGGTACGGCGCCGTGCTGCGCGGCGATTTGGCCGCCGTCAGCGTGGGCGCCCGGTCGAACATCCAGGACGGCACGGTCGTCCACGTCGCCGACGGCGGCCCGTGCGAGGTCGGCGAGGACGTCGTCGTCGGTCATCGCGCGATGCTGCACGCCTGCCGCGTCGAGGACGGCTGCCTCATCGGCATGCAGTCGACGATCCTGGACGGCGCCGTCATCGGTCGCGGCTCCGTCGTCGGCGCCGGCGCGCTCGTGACGCAGCGGACGATCATCCCGCCGCGCAGCCTGGTCCTGGGTTCGCCCGCGCGCGTCGTGCGCGCGCTCGAGGAGAAGGACGAAGCGTTCCATCGGGCCATGGCCGCAAAGTACGTCCGCCTCAAGGAGAACTATCGATGCGATTCGCTGGCTCGCGACACGGTGGCTCGATGAGGTCTCATGTGACTTGCGCGCTCGCGCTCGCGCTCGCCGCCTCGGCGTGCGGCAAGACCAGCGGCGAGGCGACGGGCGCCGCGGGGAGCGGCGGCACGACGGGCGCGGCCGGCGACAGCGCCGACGCAGCCGCGGGCACGACGGGCGCGGGAGGCGACGCAGACGCGGCGCCGCCTCCCGACGTCGGCCCCGTGACGTACTACAAGGACGTGCAGCCGATCCTCGCCCAGCGTTGCACGAGCTGCCACGTCGAGGGCGGCATCGCGCCGTTCACGCTGGCGACGTACGCCGACGCGATGAGAAACGCGGGCGCGATCGCAGGGATCACGGCCATCGGCGAGATGCCGCCGTGGATGCCGGCGCCGGGCTGCGGCGACTTTCGCGACGCCCGCGTGCTCACGCCGCTGGAGCTCGCGACTCTGGCCGCCTGGAGCGCGCAGGGCGCGCCCGCCGGAGATCCGGCCACCGCGCCGCCGCCGCCCTCCAAGGGATCGGATCTCGGGGCCCCGAGCGTGACCCTCGATCCGGGCGCGGACTATCAACCGAACTCGGCGCTGAGCGACGATTATCACTGCACGCTCATCGATCCGAAGTTGACCGCGGCGCAGGACCTCGTCGGCTTCGACATTCACCCGGGCTCGGGCGCGACCGTCCACCACGTCATCCTGTTCTCCGTCCCGCCGGACAAGGTCGCCGCCGCGCAGGCCGCGGACGCCGCCGAGGCTGGGGTCGGGTGGACGTGCTTCGGCGGCTCGGGCGTCGACGGGACGGCGACCATCGCCGGCTGGGTGCCCGGCTCGGGAGCCACGGCGTTTCCGCCGCCGACGGGCATCCACCTCGAGGCCGGGACGCAGGTCATCATGCAGATCCACTACAACCTCGCGAACGACAACCACGCGACGGACCGGACGAAGGCGGACCTCTTTTACGCGAAGACGCCCATCGAAGCGTGGAGCCGCGCCGCGATCACGGCCGTGGCCAACACCACCTTCTACGTCGCCGCCAATGCCAAGCAGACCGTCTCGGCGGAGCTTCCCATCAGCAACGGCAAGTTCGACCTGTGGGGCGTCGTTCCGCACATGCACCTGCACGGCACGGAGCTGAAGGTGCAGATCAAGCATGCCGACGGCACGAGCGAGTGCGCCGTCGACATCCCGCAGTGGAACTTCCACTGGCAGCAGTTCTACTACTACCAGCAGGCGATGAAGGTGGTGCCGGGCGACACGATCCACCTCGAGTGCACGTTCGACAACACGGCGGCTGCCCAGCCGTACATCAACGGCAAGCAGATCACGCCGGCGCCGCTGCACTGGGGCGAGAAGACGACCGACGAGATGTGCCTGAACTACCTCTACTTCACGCTCACCAAACCGGGCGCGCCGTGAAGCGGTCGGGCCCGGCCTACTGAGACGGCGCCGCCAGCGTCAGGGGGGCCATCCAGTAAACGCGCCCGCTCTGGTCGTCGGCGATGAACATGCGCCCGTCGGAAGAGAAGGCGATGTCCGCCGGCCGCTCGAGGGCCGATCCGCTGGGGCCAAAGCCCGTCTGAAACGGCTGCCAGTCCTGCGTCGGCATGTGCGTCGTCGGATTGGTCGCGGCGTAGACGACCGCGGCGCCTTGCCACGACGGCGACGAGTACGCGCTGCCGTGAAGCGCGACGAAGATGCCGTTCTTGTACGGCGCGGGCCAGCCGCCGGGCTCCCAGTCGAAGCCGAACGGCGTGTCCGACAGCGGGAACGTCGCCTCCTCCTCCGTGACGTCGCCGCACATGCTGTTGGCCGCGCTGTTCGGCACCGGCGCCGACTTCGTGTAGCAACACGGGAAGCCGTAGTACGTGTTCGGCCGCAGCATGATCATCTTCTCGTGCGCGCCGATCGCGAGATCTTCGCCCAGCTCCATCGCCGCGCAGACGTCGGCGGAGCGGTGGCAGCGGAGGTACATCGGGTTGCGGAAGCCGCTCGCCATCGTCGTCAGCGCGCCGCCCGTGCCGACGGTGCTGATCTCGCCGCCCGTCGTCGACCCGCACGTCGCGTACGCCCCCCGCGACGTGATCAACTGGCCGCCGGCGGATCGCGCGAGCCCGTGCGTCCATCGGCCGCCGCTCGCGTAGCCCTGGGGCAGCCCGAGATCCTCGGGCGCGCCCGCCGCCACGCGCTGGCCGTCGGTGTAGGGCGTGCGGAAGACGGACTTCTGGGTCGTGAAGTAGAGATAGCCGCCGCCCAGCGCGAGGCCGTGGACATCCTGGATCCCGCTCAGGAACGCGTGCGCCTCGGCGACGCCGTCGTCGTCGTCGTCCGAGAGAAGGACGATCGCTCCCGGACCGCCGCTGGCGCCGCCGGGCGTCGCCGCGGCGGGCGCCGAGACGAAGAGATCGCCGGTCGGAGCCACGACCATGGCCCGCGCCTCGGCGACCCTCGCGTACTGCTTGAGGCAGAAGCCGCTCGCGGGAACGGCGCCGGGGACGTCCACGCCGCGACCACACCACGTCGCGGTCGTCGCGGAAGCGTCGGTGGGCGCCGAGTCAGCGGCGCCGTCGACCGCGCCGTCGCTCGGGCTCGTTGCGTCGACGTCCTGTCCGCCGTCGCCGCTGGCCGTCCCCGCGGTGCCGCCGACGTCCGGCTGCGCGCTGCCGTCGCTCGCGCCGCCCGCCGCACCGCTGGCGTCCGGCGCCGCGCCCGCGCTGCCGCCGCTCGAACCCGCGCCGCCTTCGGGCCCCAACGTCGCTGAACCGCCGCCGCAGCCGACAAAGGCCCCGACGGATCCGACGCCGAGGAGCACCGCGACCGGCAACATTCGTCTCATGGGCACCTAGGGTGAGGCCGAGGGCGGGGCCCGGGCAAGCAGTACGAACGTTCAGATCGGCGAGGCCGTGTCCGCCCAGCACGGGCGGCCCGATTCTGCTAAGGTGCGCGCCATCATGATGGAGATCGGCCCGCTGCGCGAACGCCTCACGAAGTTGGAGAGCCGCCTGGAGATTCTCCGGGGGCATCTTTGACATCGCCGGCAAACGTTTGCGCATAGCGGAGCTCGACGACCAGGCGGCGGCGCCCGAGTTCTGGAATTCGGCCGAGAAGGCTCAGACGATCATGCGAGAGCAGGGTCGCCTCAAGACGACCGTCGACGGGTTCGACGCCCAGATGAAGGCCGTCGACGACGCGCGCGTGTTCATCGAGCTCGCGAACGAGACGAAGGACGACGACGCAGCCCGAGAAGCTGAAGCCACGCTCTCAAAAGCCGAGGGCAGCGTCACGAAGATGGAGCTCGCCCGGATGCTGTCCGGGCCGTACGACGAGAACGGCGCGCTCGTGAGCATCAACGCGGGCGCCGGCGGCACGGAGTCGCAGGACTGGGCGCAGATGCTGCTGCGCATGTACACGCGCTGGGCCGAGCGCCGCGGTTTCAAGGTCGAGTCGCTCGACCTGCAGCCGGGCGACGAGGCGGGCATCAAGAGCGCCACGATCCTGATCCAAGGCGACTGGGCCTACGGTTGGCTGCGCGCCGAGGCGGGCGTGCACCGGCTCGTGCGCATCTCGCCTTACGACGCCGCGAAGCGACGCCACACGTCGTTCGCGAGCGCCTTCGTCTATCCGGACATCGACGAGACGATCGAGGTCGTCATCGACGAGAAGGATCTGCGCATCGACGTCATGCGGTCGGGCGGCGCGGGCGGACAGCACGTCAACAAGACGGAGTCGGCCGTGCGCATCACGCACATCCCGACGGGCATCGCCGTGCACTCGGATCAGGAGCGGTCGCAGCACAAGAACCGCGCGGTGGCCATGCGCATCCTCAAAGCCAAGCTCTTCGAGGTCGAGCAGAAGAAGCAGGAAGAGAAGATGGGCAACATCCACGCCCAGAAGAAGGCGATCGAGTGGGGCTCGCAGATCCGCTCCTATGTTCTGGCGCCCTACAAGATGGTCAACGACCATCGTACGGGGCTCAAGGACAGCGACGTCGACGGCGCGCTCGACGGGGACATCGATCGCTTCATGATCGCGCAGTTGCTGGCGCTCGCGGGCGATCCGTCGGCCAAGCCGATGACGGCCGAGGAACCTGGTAACGAAGACGACATTTAGGTGTCGTCCTGTGGACGAATTCCACAATCGTTTTTGAAATCCATCTGTTACCTGAACGAGACCTGTTGATTACCTGTGGGCACCCATGGCTGACGAACGCGAGCTGATAGCGGAACGAGAGAAGTCGGTCGCCGAGCTGCGGAGGCGCGGCGTCAACCCCTACGCGAACGGGTTCACGCCGTCCCACACGACGGCCGAGCTGGTGACGAAGTTCGCGGGGGCGAAGATGCCCGAGTCCGACGGTCCGCCGGTCAAGGGTGCGCCGCCCGCGCTGCTCTCGCAGGAGAAGTTCTCCGTCGCGGGCCGTGTCGCGCAGATCCGCGACTTCGGCAAGGCGACGTTCGTGAAGCTGCTCGACCGCGCCGGCGAGCTGCAGGTCTGGCTGCGCAAGGACCTGGTGGGCGACGCCGCCTGGGAGACGTGGAAGTTCGTCGAGCGCGGCGACTTCATCGGCGCCACGGGCGGCGCCACGATCACGAAGACCGGCGAGCTGACGATCGTCGCGGAGAGCTTCAAGCTGCTCACGAAGGCCACGCGCCCCTTGCCCGAGAAGTTCCACGGCCTCTCGGATCAGGAGATCCGGTACCGCCAGCGCTACGTCGATCTGGTCGTGAACCCCGAGGTGCGCGACGTTTTCAAGAAGCGCTCGCAGATCGTGCGGGGCATCCGCCGCTTCCTGGACGCGCGCGGGTTCCACGAGGTGGAGACGCCGATGATGCACTCGGTGGTCGGCGGCGCCGCGGCCAAGCCCTTCAAGACGCATCACAACGCGCTCGATCTCGACCTCAACATGCGCATCGCGCCCGAGCTGCACCTCAAGCGGCTCGTCGTGGGCAGCATCGAGCGCGTCTACGAGATCGGCCGCAACTTCCGCAACGAGGGGCTGTCGCGCCAGCACAACCCCGAGTTCACGATGCTGGAGTTCTACCAGGCGTACGCGACGTACGAGGACCTCATCGTGCTGACGGAGAACCTGTTCCGTGAGCTCGCGCGCGAGGTCTGTGGCTCGGCCGTCATCACGTACCAGGGCCAGAAGGTCGACCTCGAGGCGCCCTGGGCGCGCATCCCCATGAAGGACGCCATCGTGACGGCGTCCGAGCGGGGCCTGCTGCCGCGTGGCCTCGAGCGCGCCCTGCTGGACGACGACAAGGCGCTGGTCGCGTGGCTCGACTCCGTGGGGCTGCTCGCGCGCGCCGACGAGATCGGCGTCGTCCTGCGCAAGGCCGAGAGCCACGGCGAGCGCGTGGGCGCGCTCTTCGATTACGCCGGCGAGAAGGCGCTGCCCGAGGACCGCCCGACGTTCGTCACCGAGTACCCGGCCGAGACGTCGCCGCTGTCGCGCCGGAACGACGCCGACCCCACGAAGGTCGATCGCTTCGAGCTCTTCATCGTCGGCCGCGAGCACGCCAACGCGTTCTCCGAGCTCAACGACCCGGCCGATCAGCGCGCGCGCTTCCAGCGCCAGGTCGACGCGAAGGCGAAAGGCGCCGACGAGACGATGGACTACGACGAAGATTATTGCCGCGCGCTCGAGTACGGCCTGCCGCCGACGGCGGGCGAGGGCATCGGCATCGATCGCCTCGTGATGCTGCTCACAGATCAGCCGTCGATCCGCGACGTGATCCTGTTCCCGCTGATGCGCCCCGAGCAGGGCGAGTGAGCGGGATGCCCGTGGCGCGCGGCTTCGAGTGGTTCGTCGCCTGGCGCCACCTGCGCGATCCCGAGCGCAAGTCTCGCAAGACGCTGTACTTCGGCCTGGCGGCGCTGGCCTTCGCGGCGCTGTGCCTCCTGGCCGTGCGCTTCGCGCCACACCTCCCGCTGCTGCGCCGGACGCCGTTCCCGGGCGCGGGCGACTGGATGCCTTCGCGGCCCAGCGTGCTCGTCGAGAACCTCAAGACCGTGGGCGTCGTCGCCGCGATCGCCGGCGTCGTCTTGACGATCCTGGGCGCGCTGTTCGCGACGTTCACCGTGTTCACGGCGATCTCGATCTTCGGCGTCTTTTTGGGGACGGGCGCGCCGATCATCGCGCTGTCCGTGATGTCGGGCTTCGAGGCCGACCTCAAGACGAAGATCCGCGCCACGAAGGCGGACATCGTCGTCAGCGCCGCGGAGGACAAGCCGTTCACGGATTGGGAGTCCGTCCAGAAGCGCCTCAACGAGATCCCCGAGGTGGTCTCCTCGATGGCCTACGTCGAGTCCGAGGTCATCGTGAAGCACGCCACGAACCCCTCGGGGATGGGCATCATCCTGCGCGGCATCGATCCGGCGGCGGCGCCCAAGGTGCTCGACTTCGCGCGCACGCTGCGCGAGGGGAAGGTGGACTGGCTCGCGCACCCGGCGAGCATCCCCACGGAAGACGCCGATCTGCTGCGCGACGTTCCCTCCGGCGGCAAGGGGGAGGGGGAGGGCGACGCCGGGGAGGGGCCGGCCAAGATCGGCCAGGCCGGCAAGCCCGTGCACGACGTGCTCCCAGGCATCCTCCTCGGCGAGGAGCTGTTCGCGCACACGCTGCGCGTCTACGTGGGCAGCGACGTCGACATCGCCTGCCCGATGTGCGGCGTGGGGCCCACGGGGCCCATGCCGAAGCTGAAGCCGTTCCGCGTCGCCGGGCACTTCTACACGGGGATGTACGAGTTCGACTCGAAGCTCGCCTACGTCTCGCTGGCCGAGGCGCAGAAGTTCTTGGGCATGCAGGGCGAGATCACGGGCATCGAGGTGCGCACGACGCACGCCGATCACGCGCCCGCGCTGGCCGAGCGCATCTCCAAGCTGCTCGGCCCGGGCTACGAGGTCCGCTCGTGGGAAGAGCTGAACAAGGGGCTCTTCATGGCGCTGCGGCTCGAAAAGATCGCGATGTTCGTCGTGCTCACCTTCATCGCGCTCGTCGCTTCGTTCTCGATCATCTCGAACCTCATCATGCTGGTCACCGAGAAGGCCCGCGAGGTGGCCATCCTCAAGTCGATGGGCGCGCGCGACGGCGCCATCCTGCGCGTGTTCATCGCGGAGGGCCTCTACATCGGCCTGCTCGGCCTCGGTCTCGGCCTGGCGCTGGGCGTCTCCGGCTGCCTCATGCTCGCCAGGTGGGGGCTGCCCCTCGACCCCGACGTCTACTACATCCAGCAACTGCCGGTCGTCATGCGCGGCGGCGAGATCGCGGCCATCAGCCTCGCGGCCTTGGGGCTCTGCTGCCTCGCCACCTTGTACCCCGCGTTCCTCGCCTCCCGCATGCGCCCCGTCGAGGGGCTCCGGTACGAGTAGTGAGCTCAAGGAAGTCGCCGCCTTCGGCGGCATTTCGCGGACGAACAGCCCGCCCGTCCTCCCCCGGCGCCTCTCGCGCCGCCGCTCATACAACCCTTCGTAGTTCTTCGGGGTCTTAGGGCCATGGCGTCGTTGACACCTCTGGGTGCGCCGACTACTTTTGCGGCCCCAATGGCCACGCCCTCGATCCCGGCTGACGGGGCTGCTTCCCCGCAACGTCCGGGCGCCCCTGGCGCGGCCGCTGGTGTCCGAGGCGGCGCGCACGTCGTCGTGCGTGATCTCACGAAGGAATTCGTCCTCGGCGGCACGGTGATCCCGGTCCTCAAGGGGTTGAACTTCGAGCTCCGCCCGGGCGAGATGGCGTCCGTCGTCGGCGCCTCGGGCGTCGGCAAGTCGACGCTGCTCCACGTCCTCGGCACGCTGGACGCGCCCTCGCGCGGGAGCATGACGTTCGACGGCGTCGCCTTGACCGACATGAGCCCGGCGCGGCTCGCCGAGTTTCGGAACCGCGAGATTGGCTTCGTCTTCCAGTTCCACCACCTCCTGCCCGAGTTCACGGCGCTCGAGAACGCCATGATGCCGGGCCTCATCCTGCGCATGCCGCGCGCCGAGGTCGCCGCTCAGGCGACCGAGATGCTGACGCGGCTCGGCCTCGGGTCGCGCCTGCGCCACCGGCCGGGCGAGCTGTCGGGCGGCGAGCAGCAGCGCGTCGCGCTCGCGCGGGCGTTGCTCCTGCGGCCGCGGTTGCTGCTGGCAGACGAGCCGACCGGAAACCTCGACACGAAGACGGGGCGCGAGATGCACGCGCTGTTCTTCCAGCTCAACCGCGAGCTCGGCACGACGATCCTCATCGTCACTCACAACGACGAGCTGGCCTCGCAGACGCCGCGCCGCCTGCGCATGGCGGACGGCCTCATCGTTCAGGACGCCTAGACACGCCCGAAATGTCGATGTCCCGTCCCGCCAAGGTCGCCTACGCCGTTCTCGCCGCCGCGCTCACGCTCGGCGTCCCCGGGCTGGCGCGCGCCGCGGGCGGCGACGCCGAGCCCGCGCCGGCGGGGGAGACCGGCGGCGAGCCGGAGAAGCCGGAGGCGTCCGAGCCCGCCGCGCCCGCCACGCCGCAGCTCAAGGTCGCCAAGGTCCAGTTCCGCGGCAACCGCAAGGTCGAAGACGACGCCATCAAGGTGAACCTCAAGACCCAGCCCGGCGTCACGCTGACGCAGGAGCTGCTGCGCGAGGACATTCACACGATCTGGAAGATGGGCTACTTCGACGACGTCCAGGTCGAGGTGCAAGAGCCCTCGGGTGGCAGGGGCCGCTCGAACGTCGTCTTCGTCCTGCGCGAGAAGCCCGCCATCAAGAAGATCTACGTCGCGGGCAACGACGAGATCTCGCTCTCGAAGATCAACGAGGTCCTCGACATCAAGAAGGACCAGATCCTCGACCTCGCGAAGCTCAAGAAGAACGTCGAGAAGATCAAGGACCTCTACGTCGAGAAGGGGTTCTACATGGCGGAGGTCAGCTACGAGCTGAAGAGGAACACCCCCGCCGAGGTCGACGTCTGGTTCCGCATCCGCGAGAACGCCAAGGTCGAGGTGCGGCGCGTGAACTTCGTGGGCAACCACGCGATCTCCGACGCCGAGCTGCGCGACGTCATCGTGACCCGCGAGGGGAGCCTGCTCTCGATCCTCACGTCCGCGGGCACGTACCGTGAGGACGCGTTCCAGCGCGACCTGCTGCTCATCCAGGCGCACTACTGGGACCACGGCTACGTCCAGGTCAAGGTGGGCAGCCCGCTGGTCGAGCTGTCGCCCGACAAGCAGTCGATGTACATCACGATCTCGATCGACGAAGGCCCGCAGTACACGCTGGGCAAGGTCGACGTCACGGGTGACCTGCTCGAGTCGAAGGAGTTCTTCCTCTCGCGCGTGTCGGTGAAGCCCGGCGAGATCTTCAACCGCTCGAAGCTGTCGGACGACCTGCAGCGGCTCACCGACTTCTACAAGGACAAGGGCTACGCGTACGTCAACGCGTCGCCCGCGACGCCCATCAACGAGAAGGCGCGCACCGTCGACGTCATCTTCGAGATCCAGAAGGGCGATCTCGTCCACTTCGACCGCATCAACATCCGCGGCAACACGAAGACGCGCGACAAGGTCATCCGGCGCGAGCTGCGCATCATCGAGGGCGAGCCGTACAACCAGTCTTTGCTCGACTACTCGAAGAAGCGCGTCACGGCGCTGGGCTTCTTCGAGAAGGTCGACATCTCGACGAAGCGCGGCAGCTCCGACGACCGCATGGACGTCAACGTCGAGGTCTCCGAGCGGCCCACGGGGACCTTCCAAATTGGCGCCGGCTTTTCGTCGGTCGAGAACTTCATCGCGCAGGCCCAGATCTCGCAGAACAACCTGCTCGGCCGCGGCACGTCGCTGACGCTGCAGGCCCAGCTGTCCAGCCTGCGCCAGCTGTTCCTGCTGCAGTATCAGGACATCTACTTCCTCGACACGAACTGGACCTTCGGTTTCAACCTGTTCAAGCAGGACCGCTACCTCTTCTCGTTCGTGCGCCGGTCGAAAGGCGCCAGCCTCACCTGGGGCTACCTGCTCGCCGAGGACCTGCGCCTCTTGCTGACGTACACGCTCGAGGACGTCAGCGTGTCGACGTCGGGCTTCAGCACGCTGTTCTCGGGCGCGGCGATCCAGCCGGTCTCGGTGGGCTCGATCGCCAACCTCCTGCGCTCGGGGATCACGTCATCGGGCCGCGCGCTGCTCTCGTACGACTCGCGCGACAACCGCATGTTCCCCACGCGCGGCTGGTACAACACGCTCTCGGGCGAGGTCGCCGACTCGTACCCGCCGCTGTTCTCGGAGAACGTCTTCACGCGCTACGAGGGCGTGGCCCGCTACTACTACCCGATCTGGGGCCCGTTCGTGCTGCGCATGCAGGGGCAGGTGGGCCTCATCGCCAGCCGTGACGACAAGGGCGTCCCCATCTTCGAGCGCTACTTCGTGGGCGGCATCTACGACGTGCGCGGCTTCTCTCCGCGCTCGCTCGGCCCCGTGATCCGCGCGCTGTCGGCGCAGTCTCAGGACTCCTCGCTGCGCCAGTTCCTCGTCGGTGGCAACATGCAGGTCATCGGCAACGCCGAGGTCGAGTTCCCCATCTTCGACAAGGTCGGCATCCGCGGCGTCGTGTTCACCGACTTCGGCAACGCCTTCAACCTCGAGAAGCAGTACTGCGCGCTGGCTCCCAGCGACGTCGACGCCAGCAAGAATCCGTGCAAGAACCCGCTGGATCTCGACGCCTACCGCGCGAGCTGGGGGTTCGGGTTCCGCTGGTTCTCGCCCATCGGCCCCCTCCGCTTCGAGTGGGGCATTCCGTTCAAGACGCTGCCGGGCGAACAACCAATCGTATTCGAGTTCACGATCGGGAATTTCTTCTGATCTTCAAAAAACTTCGGAATCTGCTAATGAAAGCGCCGGTGAAGGAGATGCCCATGTCGATGTCCCGTTGGTCCCGTGTCGCGCTGTTCCTGGCCGTTGTGCTCGTCGGCTCGAAGGCGCTCGCCGAAGAAGTGAAGATTGGCTACGTCGACATGCAGCGCGCCCTCGGTGAGACCGAGGACGGCCGCAAGGCGAAGGCGAACCTCAAGAAGATCTTCGACCAGAAGCAGAAGGAGCTCGACGAGCAGCAGGAAGATCTCAAGAAGGCGATCGAGGATCTCGACAAGAAGCGCACGCTGCTGCCGGCCGACAAGGTCCACGAGAAAGAGGTCGAGCTGCAGACCCGCATGCAGAAGGTGCAGCAGACGTACGTGCGCCACCAGCAGGACCTCCAGCAGAAAGAGCAGGAGGCCACGGGCAAGATCCTGGAGCGCATGCAGAAGATCCTGGCGAAGATCGCCGTCGCCGAGAACTTCACGATGATCATGGACAAGACGCAGGGTGGCCTCGTCTTCGCCAAGCCCAGCCTCGATCTGACGAACGACCTCATCCGCCGCTACAACGCGGGCGAGGGCGGCGACGGCGCGGCGGCGGCCCCCAAGAAGAAGTGACGCAGAAGTGATGCTCGACATCCGCGACATCGAGCGGATCCTTCCGCACCGGTATCCGTTCCTGCTGGTCGACCGCGTCGACGAGATCGGCGAGGAGCGAATCGTCGCGCGGAAGATGGTCAGCCGCAACGAGCCGCACTTCAACGGCCACTTCCCTGGCCACCCGGTCATGCCGGGCGTGCTCATCATCGAGGCGCTCGCTCAGGCGGGCGCGCTCTACGCGGCGAAGCTCGTGAAGTTCGATCCCGACAAGCAGGTCATCTACTTCATGGCGATCGACAAGGCGAAGTTCCGTCGCCCGGTGGTGCCGGGCGACGTGCTCACGCTCGAGGTCGTTCCGCTGCGCAAGGGCGGGTCGATCTGGAAGATGCGCGGCGAGGCCAAGGTGGGCGACACCGTCGTCTGCGAGGCCGAGTTCATGGCCAGCATCCAACCGCGTCCGGCCGAAGGCGGCGCGCCGAAGGCGGCTGACGCAGCTCCCGCCAGCGAGGGCTGATCCGGGATGGGCGTCGCGCGCGACGTGCGTGTGACGTGGGTTGGCGCGCTCGCGTTCGCCGCCGGCTGCTTCGCCGGCTGCAGCTCCTGCCGGAAGAGCGCGATGCCGCCGCGGCCCGACGGCGCGGCCGTCGTGGTGTCCAGCGACGTCGCGCCGGCCGCGGGCGAGGTTCCGCTCGGGCCCGAGACCGAGCCCAACGATTCGCTCGCGACGGCGCAGCGCCTGCCCGTGAGTGAGACGGCGCCGGCGGGCGTAGGAGCGGCGCTGCACGAGGGCCAGGGCAAGGCGCGCGACACTGATCTCTACCGCATCGAGGTGCCCCCGGCGGAGGGCACGCCGCCTGCGCCGAGCGACGGCGGCGGCGCCGCACCGTTCCGGCGGTCGCTGCGCGTCGACGTCCGCCCGGACCCGGCGCTCGGCCTGGTCGTCGAGGCGCTGGACGACCAGGGGCAGCCGCTCGTCTCGACGGGCGCCGGCGCTGCGGGCGAGGCGCTCGCGATCCCCAACCTGGCCGTGTCGCCCGGGACGTACTACCTGCGCGTGCGGGGCGCTGCCGGCGCGGGCGCGCCCCCCGCGGGCGGCTACCGCCTCACCGTGCGCCTCGGCCCCGTCGATCGGGGCGCCGAGCTCGAGCCCAACGGAAAGGCCTCGATGGCCACCGAGCTCGCGGCGGGCGGTGAGGCGGTGGGCTACTACGGCTGGCGGCACGACCAGGACTGGTACCGCATCCCGACGGCGGGCATCGCCGAGGGCAGCGTGCTCTCCGCGGACCTCGAGCCGGCGCCCGGCGTGACGGCGTCGCTGCTGGTCTTCGATTCGGTCGAGCAGAAGGTCACCGAAGCGCACGGGCGCAAGGAAGAGCGTGTCGCGTTGCGCAGCGTCCGCGTCCCGACGACCGAGCCGCACCTCTTCCTGGTCGTGCGCGCGGACGCGGGCTGGAACGCCGACGTCCGCTACAACTTGCGCGTGCGCGCCGAGCTGCCCAAGGAGGGCGGTGAGGTGGAGCCCAACGACGATCCTGCGCACGCGCAGGCGCTGGCCGCCGACGCCGAAGGCGGGGCGGGGTCGGTCTCCGTCGCGGGCACGCTGGGCCGCGGGGACGTCGACGTCTACAAGTACGCGGCAGCCGTTCCCGTCGAGCTGGACGTCGAGGTGACGCCGCCCGAGCGCGTCGACGTGAAGCTCGAGATCTTGCGCCCCGACGGCTCCGTGCTGGCCCGATCCGACACGGGCAAGCGCCGTGAGGCCGAGCGGTTGCCCAACGTGTTCGTCCCCAGCGGCACGGCCCTCGTGCGGCTGTCCGCGGGCAAGGGCGACGCCAATCTGGACGAGCCGTACCGCCTCACGATCACGGCGCGGCCCCCTGAGCCGGGCGCCGAGCAGGAGCCGAACGACACGGTGGCGACGCCGACGACGTTGCCGGCGGGCGCCGTGGGCAGCGGCCTCATCGCGCCTCGTGGTGACGTCGATTTCTGGCGTGCGGCGGCCACGCCCGACGCGGACGGCAACGTGAGCGTCAGCGTGGGGGGCGTGCCGGGGTTGGGCCTCGACGTCAAAGTCCGCTCGGCGGCGGGCAAGGAGCTGGGGCGCTTCAAGGTGGCCGCGGGCGCGCCGGCGACACCGAACCCGATCGCGACGGGCGGAGAGGAGTGCTGTCTCGTCGAGGTGCGCGAGGCCACGGGCAAGCTCGCGAACCCGCGCGATCGCTACGCGGTGGCGGTCGGAAAATGACCGGCGCGCCCCGGCGCGCGGTCGGCAGGGCAAAGTCCGTCGTGCTCGGCGCCGCGCTGGCCTTGGGCTGCGCGCGCGCCGCCAGCGGTCCGGCGGCCACGCTCTCGGCCCTCGGCGGCGCGCTCGAGCGCAAGGACTACGACGCGGCGTACGCGATGACGTCGGCGGACTTTCGGGCGCGCGTGCCCCGGGAAGCCTTCCGCGCCGAGCTGGAAGAGGCCGGCGCTGAGGCGCAAGGCCTGGCGCGACGCCTCCGCGGCGCGGGTGAGGCGGCCCGCCCGCGCGTCACAGTCGACCTCGCGCCCGGGGAGCCCGTCTCCTTGGTCGAGGAGGGCGGCCGCTGGGTGGTCGACGACCCGACGTTGTTCGAGCCGTGGAGCCAGCGGACGCCCCGCGCCGCGCTGCGCTCGTTCGTGCGGGCGCTCGAGCAGCGCCGCTACGACGTGGTGCTCCGTCTTTGCCCCACGCAGCGCCGCCCGACGCTGTCGGTCGACGCGCTCCGCGCGTACTGGGAGGGCGACCACAAGGGCGAGAACGCCGCGCTGCTCACCAGGTTGCGCGCGGCCCTCGACGCGCCCGTCGCGCCGCCCATCGTCGAAATCGGCGACGAAGCCCGCATGCCGTACGGCGGCGGCGGTGAGGTGCGGCTCGTTCGTGAAGACGGCGCCTGGAAGATCGAGAATCCGGATTAAGATTTGTTGTAAAGGGTACGTGACTGCTGCGCTTTCGGCGGCATTCATGTTTTGACGCCCAACTGCCGAGCTTGACTCCGAAGCACGGATATTGCACGCCTTTAACTAGAGGGCCCGGCGATGCTCGAACCATGGATCATCGAACAGATCCGCCGCCGCGAGGAGGAAGAGCGGCGGAGGAACGAGCGCCCGCAGCTCGAGATCCCGATGGGTGACGAGCGCTGGCGCCGCAGGCCCGACGACTCCGAGAGCGACTCGGACCGGGACCGCGAGGATCGCGACCGCGACGACGATCGCAAGAAGGAGCCCGAGGGCGGGCCGCGCGGCGTCGTGATCATCGAGATGTAGCGCCGACGAGCCCGCGACAAAGCGGGCAAGAATTGGACGGCCTCGCGCTGGCCCGTTTACATGGGGTATGCGCGAGACGGCGGAAGCGCGAGGCGGAGGGGACGTCTTCGTGGGGCGGGACGCGGAGCTGACCGCGCTCGACGAGGCGTTGGATCGCGCCGTGCGGTTCCAGGCGCCGCAGCTCGTGACCGTGCTCGGTCCGCTGGGCTTCGGCAAGAGCCGGCTCGTCGACGAGTGGCTGCGCGCGAACGAGGGCGCGGGCCTTCGGGTGGTTCGCGGGGGCGCGGCGGCCGGGCGGCGCGGCTTGGTCGGCGAGCTGCTGCGGGAGCGCTTCCAGCTGGGCGGAGCCGAGGACGCCGAGGCGGCGAGCGCGTCGTTCCGGGCGCAGCTTCAGGGCATCTTCGGGGACAGACGGGTCGCCGACGTCGCGTCCCTGCTGGGGCGTTTTCTGGGCTTCGAGGAGGCGGAGAGCCCGCTCGTCCAGGCGCTCGCGGGCAAGCCCGAACGCGCGGGCGAGCTGGCGCGCGCCGTGCTTTGCCGGTTTCTCGAGCAGGACGCGCGCGAGCGGCCGCTCGTGCTCGTCGCCGAGGATCTCCAGGAGACCGACGACGCTTCGCTCGATCTGCTCGCCGAGCTGGGAGACGAGCTGGGCGAAGCGCCGATCCTCCTCTTGGTGACGGCGCGGCCCGAGCTCCTCGTGCGGCGCCCGGGCTGGGGGCACTCCGAAGGCAGCTGCCAGCGCATCGAGCTTGCGCCGTTGCCGCGGGCCGCGCTGGCCGCGATCGCGCGGAGCTTGCCGGCGGCGCGCGCGCTCGCGCCGGAGTTGCTCGAGCGCGCCGAGATCGAGGCGGGCGGCAGCCCGCGCCTTTTGCGCGAGCTGGTCGGCGCGTATCGAACGCACGGGACGTTCGTCGCCGAGACCTCCGAGGGTCGCTGGGAGGTGGCCACGCGCGCCGACCGCCGCGAGGAGACGGTCATCGAGTGGCGCATCGACGTCGAGCGCCCGCGGCGCGAGCCCAAGGCGCTGACCGGCGAGGAGGCGGCCGAGCTGCGGCTCGCGGCGCTCACGCCCGCCGAGCGCGACGTCTTGGCGCGTGGCGCGATCTTCGGCGGGGTGTTCTGGACGGGCGGCGTCGTCGCGCTCGGGCGGCTC
>DASZUD010000279.1:0-8897 GCA_035548155.1 Polyangia bacterium | reverse complement strand
GAGGTCCTGCGCCAGCTCACGCCCGACGAGGCGCGCATCATCAGCGTGTTCCAGCACGACGGGCCCTACCCGATCGTGTCCGTTCAGTCTCGTTACCGTCACGGCGCCGCGATCGGGACGGCGCTGCGCAACTTCAGCCTGCTCGGCGAGCAGGCGGCCTGCGAGAACCCGGGGCGCGTGCCGCTCTACATCGACAACCTCGTACGACTCGGGCTGGTCGAGCTGCGGCGCGTGCGCATCTCCGAAGACACGCGCATCTTTCGCGCCGTCGAGCAGCACCCCGAGGTGCTGGCGGCGATCGCCGAGGTCGAGGCGAAGCAGCCAGCGCTCGCGCGCGCGACCGACGCCGTCGTCGCCGACCTGCAGCGGCAGGCGCTCTACGTGACGGCGTTCGGCCGTCAGTTCTACGAGGCCTGCGAGTACCGAAGTGTCGACTGAGTAGGGGGACCGGCCGGCGCCTTGAAAGTCCTTCGCTGCGTCGAGCGCACCAGGGCGCCTCTGCGTCCCTCCTGGCCCCCGCTGGCCACCGCCGCCAAGCTGCTGCGCCCAGCCGCCCTCATGGCTTGCGCGGTGCTCGCGGCCTGCGGCGGTGAAGCGCCACCGCCGCCCCCGGCGCCCGCCGAGCCGGCCGTCGTCCACCACAGCGGCGAGCTCGAAGACACGGGCTGCGCGCCGTTGCCGCCCATCTCCGGCTTCGTGGGCCGCGAAGACGGCGCGCTGCTCATCGATCGCGTGAGCCCCTACCGAGCCACGGGCACGAACCTCTACTACATGCAGCAGCTGCTGTCATACGCGCAGCAGGATCAGGACAAGGACGCGCTGCGCGCCGTGCGGGAGGTCCTCGACGATCTCGTGTGCCTCTCGCTCCCGGTGGCGCGCATCTGGGGTTTCAACGATTCGAAGGACACCTCGTCGATCCGCTGGAGCCCCGAGGAGGGCTTCCGCGAAGAGGGTTTGCTCGGGCTCGACCAGGCCGTGTGGGAGGCCAAGCGGCGCGGCATTCGCCTGGTGATCCCGCTCGTGAACAACTGGGCCGAGTACGGCGGCCTGCCCGCCTACGCCGCGTGGGCGTCCAAGCTCTTCGGCGGGACCTACACGCACGACGACTTCTTCACGAACGCGGGCATGAAGCAGTGGTGGAAAGACTACGTGTACATGCTCGTCAACCGCGTCAACACGTTCACGGGCGTGGCCTACAAGGACGAGCCGGCGATCCTCGCTTGGGAGGTCGGCAACGAGCTGCGCTGCCAGTCGTGCCGCGGAACGACGGCCTTCGTCGACACGATCGCCGAGCTCGCGACGTTCCTCAAGCAGCTCGCGCCGAATCAGCTGGTCTCCGACGGCGGAGACGGCTTCGACGACGACCCGACGTTCTACGAAGGGCTCTCGAACTTCTACGCCGTGCGCGGAGATGAGGGCGCCAGCTTCTCGAAGCTCGGACGCGTCGACGCGCTCGACCTGCTGAGCTACCACTTCTACCCGCGCAACTACGGCTTCACGACGGCGCGCGACGCGGAGATCTGGATCGAGCGTCATCAGGCGATCGCCACGATGACCGGCAAGGTCGCCTACCTCGGCGAGTGCGGGTTCATCGCGCCCGACGCCGAGCGCGCGCAGAGCTACGACATGTGGTGGCGGAGCTTGTTCTCCCTCGCGGGCGGCCAGCTCGGGATCTTCTGGCAGCTCTCGCCCGCGAGCCGGCTCGACAACGACGGCTTCGCCGTGTACTCGCGACGCGACAACGCGACGGCATGGATCCTCGCGCGTTGGGGACGCGCGGTGCGCTGAGTAAGACAACGCCGAGAATGCAGGGCAGTCGACCACGCACGGCGTGACGACCAAGCGCGACGAGGCATGACAACGAGGCGTGACAACGAGACGCGCCAGCCAAAAGCGTCAATTCGGCCCCTGCGAGCGACAATTTTTTGTCGCCGCAAGATCGCGCGGTGCTAGAGTTTCCGAGCGGAAACAGGGCCGGGGGCGAGGCACCAGAGTTGCAGCTCACCCCTGGGCGATGCGAGCGGCGATGCAGCGGAAGAGTGTGGTGAGACAAAGACCTACGGAGGATCTGAACGCGCAGGTCCTGCGCTTGTCCCGCCAAAATGCCGCGCTCCGACGCGAGGTCGCGAAGCTGCAGGTGTTCCGCTCGATGGCCTACCGGGACCCGCTCACGGGCCTGTGGAATCGCCGCTATTTCGAGGAGCGCCTCGCCGAGGAGAAGAGCCGCTCGGAGCGCGCGGGCTCGGGACGACGCTTTTCGGTCCTCGTGATCGACATCAACGACTTCAAGCGCATCAACGACGAGCACGGTCACCCCGTGGGTGACGAGCTCCTCAAGTGGGCGGGCGAGTTTCTCGAGACGCACCTGCGCACGCACGACGTCGCGTGCCGCACCGGCGGCGACGAGTTCTCCGTGCTCCTACCCGACACGACCAGCGAGGACGTCGCGCGGCTGATCACGCGTCTGCGCGAGTTGCTGGCCGTCGCCAACCGTTCGCGCGAGATCCCACTCGGCATGAGCCTGGGCGCGGGCACGTGGCTCGACTCGGGCTCGACGACGGCGGACGTCATCGCGCACGCCGACGAAGAGATGTACGCCGACAAGCGCCGCCAAAAAGCCGCCGCCGCCATGGCGCCGGCGGCCAACGCCCCCGCCACGGAGACGGCGGGGCGCCTGCGCGTCCGCGCGAACAAAGCGAAGGTCGTGAAAGCCGGCGCGACCCCCGCGCCCCTTCCGACGCCGCGCCCCGTTCCGATCGCCTGACGGTAAGCCGGCGGTCGAGGGGCGCCCCGTGGGTCTCGAGGCGACCTGCGCGGCGACGCTCGACGGCGCGCGGAAAGGCGCTGCTCGAGACGCGCTGACGTCAATCGGCGGCGGCCCCCTCCTCGTTCGCGTCGACGCCGGCGTCGAACTCAGCGTCGGGGCTCTGGTCGGCGCCTCCGTCCGGCGAGACCACGCCCGCGTCGCCCGCCCCGGACAGCACGAGGCCGGGCGTGAGGACGTAGTCGTTGCTGGCGGCGAGCAGGTGGCAGGGGTTGCAGCCCTCCTTCGGATCTCCACCGTACGCCTCGCCGCTCGGCGGGCCGAAGCCGCGCCACTTGATCGAAACGGCCCCCGACGCCGCGCGCAGGAGCTCGAACCACTCCCAGCCGACGGTCCCGGTCGCATTGTACGAGCCGCCGCGCTTGACGCGCGCGAGCAGCTGGCCATCGGCCTCCGTGCGCTTCACGATGATCGTTCCCACGGGGAACGCGGTCGCGCCGGCCGGCGGGAGGCGATTGATGAAGACGGTGCGCGCGCCAGCCGCGTGGGGCGAGCCCGTGAGGCTGGGGACTGCGAGCGCCTGCGAGGGCCAGGTGTCGAAGCCCGCGAAGTCGTGGCCGAACGCCACGAACTGCTGGTCGACCACCGGCGCCGCCGGACCGCCGCCGCACGACGCGGCCGTCGCGCCGAAGACCAAGATGACCGAGAGCCGGCGCGCGCGCCCGGTCATCGCGGGTACGCGCTCAGACCTCGAGCAAGATGCGCTCGGGGTTCTCGACGCACTCTTTGACGCGCACGAGGAACTGCACGGCCTCGCGCCCGTCGATGAGGCGGTGATCGTACGAGAGCGCGATGTACATCATCGACCGCACGACGACCTGATCGCCGACGACCACCGGGCGCTTCTGGATCGCGTGCAGCCCGAGGATGCCGCTCTGCGGAGGGTTGAGGATCGGCGTCGACAGCAGCGAGCCGTAGACGCCGCCGTTCGAGATCGTGAACGTGCCGCCCTCGAGCTCCTTCATCGTGAGCTTGTTGTCGCGCGCGCGCGCGGCCAGCTCGCCGATGGTCTTCTCGAGCTCGGCGAACGAGAGGCGATCGGCCCCTCGCACGACGGGAACGACGAGGCCCTTGCCGCCGCCGACGGCCACGCCGACGTCGTAGTGATCCTTGTAGACGATGTCCGTGCCGCGGATCTCGGCGTTGACGGCCGGGAACGCCTTCAGCGCGTCGATGGCCGCTTTGACGAAGAAGGACATGAAGCCCAGCTTCAGGCCGTGCTGCTTGACGAACCGGTCCTGATAGCGCTCGCGCAGCGCGAGCACGTTCGTCATGTCGACCTCGTTGAACGTCGTCAGGATCGCGGCGGTCTGCTGCGCCTCGACCAGCCGGCGCGCGACCGTACGGCGCAGCGGCGACATCGGCACGACGCGCTCGCCGGCGCCGATGTCGAGCGGCGCGGTCCGCTCGGCGGGCACCTGGATGATCTCCGGAACGGAAGAACGACTGGGGACCTCGACGACGCGATCGCGCTCCGAGAGGGCGCGCGCGACGTCCTGGTTCGAGACGCGACCGCCGCGCGCCGTGCCCGTCACCTCCTTCGCCGACAGACCGCTCTCGGCCATGGCCTTGCGCGCCGCAGGCCCCGCGCGCAGCTCGTCGCCGTGACCGTTGGCCGGCGCCGCAGCAGCGACCGGCGCGCTCGCACCTGCGGCCATCTGGTCGATTTCAGCGATGACCTCGCCCACGGCGACCGTATCGCCCGCGTTGCGGAGGATCTTCTTCAGCACGCCCGAGCCGGGAGACGGCACCTCGAGCGTCGCCTTCTCGCTCTCCACCTCGACGAGCGGCTCGTCCACCTCGACGCGATCGCCCTCTTTGCGCTTCCACGTCCCGAGGGTGGCCTCGCGCACGGACTCGCCGAGCGCGGGAACTTTCAAAGAGAGCGCCATTTCTATTTCGTATCCTTTCCGGTGCCGATCGCGAACGCTTCGTCCATCAGCTTGGCCTGCTCGCGCTTGTGGCGCGTCGCCGAGCCGGTGGCAGGGCTGGACGATAGCGGACGGCTCACGACCGACAAAGCGAAAGATCCCTGCTTCAGCAGGTCGGGGAGCTCGCGGTTCATGTACGGCCAGGCGCCGATGTTCTTCGGCTCCTCCTGCACCCACGTCACGGGCGTGCCCGGGCGGATGCCGGCGAGCGCCTTCATGATCTCGTCCTTGTGCAGCGGGAAGAGCTGCTCGATGCGCACGATCGCGACGTCCTTCGCGCCGCGATCGTCGCGCGCCGCGAGGAGGTCGTAGTAGACCTTGCCCGTGCAGAGAAGGACGCTGCGCACGGCCTTCGGATCGGGGATCGACGTGTCCGGGATGATGTACTGGAACTCGCCCTTGGTGAACTCTTCGAGGGACGACGTCGCCAGCGGGTGCCGCAGCAAGCTCTTCGGCGACATGATGACCAGCGGCTTGCGGTAGGGCCGCAGCACCTGCCGCCGGAGCGCGTGGAAGTACTGCGCCGGCGTCGTGAAGTTGCAGACCTGCCAGTTGTCGTGGACGGAGAGGTTGAGGAAGCGGTCGAGGCGCGCGCTCGAGTGCTCGGGCCCCTGCCCCTCCATGCCGTGCGGCAGCAGCAGCACGAGGCCGCTCACGCGGTGCCACTTCGCCTCGGACGACGCGAGGAACTGATCGATGATCACCTGCGCGCCGTTCACGAAGTCACCGAACTGCGCCTCCCAGAGCGTGAGGCCCTCCGGCATGTCCAGGCTGTAGCCGTACTCGAAGCCGAGCACGCCCGCCTCCGAGAGGGGGCTGTCGCGCACCTCGAACGTGCCCTGCTTCTCGCGCACGTGCTGGAGCGACGTGTACTCGGCCTCCGTCTCGATGTCGAAGAACGTCGAGTGGCGGTGGCTGAACGTGCCGCGCCGCGAGTCCTGCCCGGACAGGCGCACGCGAATGCCCTGCGCGAGCAGCGAGCCGAACGCCAGCGCCTCGCCCATGCCCCAGTCGCAGGGCTTCTCGCCCGCGGCCATGGCGGCGCGCGCCTCGACGATGAGCTTCTTGACCTTGGGGTGGATGTGGAACCCGGCCGGGATGCGCGTGAGCGCGCTGCCCACGAGCTCGATCGTCTCGGGCGTGATGGTCGTCGAGACGAGGGGCGCCTCGCGCTCGGGCCCGCCCTTGACGCGCTCCCACGCGCCGCCCAGCGTCGACGGCCGCGGCGGCGCCTCCCAGCGCGTCGCGATCTCGAGCTCGGACTCGAGCTCGTGCCGCTTGCGCGCCGCCAGGGCGTCGGCCTCTTCGACTGAAATGGCGGCCGCGCCGTCCGGCATCGGCGTCTTCGTGCTGTAGTCGAGGTACGACGCGCGGATCGACGGGTGGTTCGCGATCGTGCGGTACATGATGGGCTGCGTGTACGAAGGCTCGTCGCCCTCGTTGTGCCCGTGCTTGCGGTAGCACCACAGCTCGATGAGCGCGTCGCGGTGGAAGCGCTGGCGGAAGTCGAGCGCGAGATCGACGACCTGACACACGGCCTCGGGATCCTCTCCGTTGACGTGGAAGATCGGGATCTGCAGCATGCGCGCGACGTCGGTGCAGTACGTCGTCGACTTGCCGTGGTGGGGCGACGTCGTGAAGCCCACCTGGTTGTTGATGACGATGTGCACGGTGCCGCCCACGCGGTAACCGGCCAGCTCGGACATGTTGAAGGCCTCGGCGATGATGCCCTGCCCCGCGAAGGCCGCGTCGCCGTGCAAGAGCAGCGGCAGGCAGCGCGTGCGGCCGCCGTCGTTGATGCGGTCCTGCTTGGCGCGCACGCGGCCCTGCACGACCGTGTTCACCGCCTCGAGGTGGCTCGGGTTGAACGTCAGCGACAGGTGCACCTTGTGCTGCTCGCCGGAGGCGCCCGTGAACGTGCGATCGATCGAGTAGCCGAGGTGGTACTTGACGTCGCCGCCCGAGGTCGAGTCCTCCTTCGGGTCCTGCTTGTCGAGGAACTCGGCGAAGATCTGCGACGGCGGCTTCTTCAGCACGTTCGCCAGTACGTTGAGGCGCCCGCGGTGCGCCATGCCGATGACGATCTCGACGACGTTCGAGCGCGCCGCGCGCTCGATGAGCCGCTCGAGCAGCGGGATGAGGCTCTCGGCGCCCTCCATCGAGAAGCGCTTCGCGCCCAGGAACTTGTTCTGCAGGAACTGCTCGAACACCTCGGCGCCGATGACCTGCTCGAGGATGCGCATGCGATCCGCGCGCGTGAGCGCCTGGCGGTTGCGCGTGCGCTCCATGCGGTTCTGCAGCCAGCCGCGCAGCTCGACGTCGTGCAGGTGGGCCAGCTCCACGCCGATCTGCCGCGTGTACGTCTCGCCGAGCAGTCCGATGAGATCGCGCAGCGTCGTGCGGTCAGGGCCAGCGACGTTCTCGCTCGAGAACACGAGGTCGAGATCCTCCTCGGCCAGGCCCTGATCCTCGAGGCGAATCGGCGCGCCCGTGCGCTTGAGGAGGCCCAGCGGATCGAGGTTCGCGTTCAGGTGGCCGTACTCGCGGTACGCCTCCACGAGGCGCTGCACGCGCTCGGAGAGCAACCGCACCGACGTGCGGCTCGGCGTCAGATTGCCCTCGGCGATCTTGGGCGCGGGCGCCGTGGAGAAGATGCTGCGCGCGAACGCCGCGGGCGGGATCGACGCCGCCGGCGTGCGCGCGGCGGCGCCGGCCTCGGAGCTCTGCAGCCCCTGGAAGTAGGTGCGCCAGGCCGGCTCGACCGAGCCCGGATCCCGAAGGAATTGGAAGTAGAGCTCTTCGGCGAAAGCGAGGTTCGCGAGCGCGAAGCCGTTGCCGTCGGAGGCGGTGACGGCGCCGGCGTGTCCGCCGTTGCCGTTGCTGCCGTTCGCTGGCAGCCGGCCGTCGGCGCCCAGCGTGCTCTCGTCGCGACCGGGACCCGAAACACTGCCAGGGACACTTGCTTTCGCGTCGATCATGTCTCTAAACCTCGTGCCTTACGCGCGGACTTACTAGGACTGCCAACCCTAAATTGGGCCGTCTCGCCGACCTTCGCGAGCCGATCCAAAAAGGGCAGCGGGATTGTATGCGACCGTCGCCCGCCGCGCGACCCCAAGAGGCTCGCGAGAGCCTCGAGCGACGCTCGAACACGCGGCCCTTCATCGACGGGATGCCACCCCCGCCTGAGCCTCGATCCAACGTCGGTCGCGTCGACGGAACTCCGGAATTTTACAACAACTTCGGGCTCTTGCCGCACCATCGCGGCGGCTCGACGAAAAAAAAGACGGCGGCTGGGTCGCCCCCGCCGCCGTCGATGAAACTTGAAACGTGGAGCGTCGGTCTCGCGCTTAGGCGACCGCGTCCTTGGCCGCCTTCACGGGGCGGGCGCGCACGACCTTGCGGGCGGGCTTCGCCTTGAACACCGTGGGCTCCTTCGTGAAGGGGTTGATGCCCTTGCGAGCCTTCGTGGCGGGCTTCTTGATGACGACGAGCTTCGCGAAGCCCGGCAGCAGGAAGATGCCGTTCTTCTTGAGCTCCTTGTACCCGACGGTGCAGAGCGACTCGAGAACGCTCTTGACGTCCTTCTTGGTCAGCTTGTCGGCGTTCTCGTCAGCCAGCTTCTGGATGAGCTCGGACTTGGACAGTACCTTGGCCATGCGGTCTCCTCGTTTTTTCCGGCTTGCGCCGGTTTGCCGGCGCGATGCCGGTTCGGACTGAAATTTCCCGGCATTTTGGGGGAAACCGATCTCAGTTGAAAGAAAAAAAGCGGGAAAAACAGCCCTGGGCGGGCCTAGGGACCGCGCGGCGAACGCTTCTTTGCAGCAGCGGCGGCCGCGAGCTTGGCCTGCGCCGTCGCGAGCTTTTGCGCCGCTTTCGCGGCGGCGGCCTTCGCGACGGCCGCCTCGTCCGCGCGATAGCCGAGCATGCTCGGCGCCTCGCCCTCGGAAAAGAGACGCAGCGTGAGCTTGTCGTCGCGATCCGTGTAGACACGGGTGTGCAGCGGCAGCGCGCCCGGCGCGATCACGAGCAGATCCATGGGCCCGCTGCCGCGCGGCCGCTGCAGCTCGAGCGGCGCGAGGCCCAAGTCCTTGCGGCCCCAGAAGACGCGCGCCTTGCGCGACGCCTCGGCGACGAGCTTGATC
>DASZUD010000278.1:0-7560 GCA_035548155.1 Polyangia bacterium | reverse complement strand
GGCCTCGCGCCGCAGGAGGTGCTGGTAGATCGCCATCGTCGCCCGCGCCGCGAGCGCGTCGAGCAGACGGCGATCTTGCTCGGCGAACTCGTACGCCGTCAGCGAGCCGATGTGCGCGACGCCCATGACCGCGCCGCCGTCGACCAGCGGCACGCCATAAAGAGCGCGCACCCCGCGCGCTCGGATCACCCCGCTCACGACCAGGGGATCGGTGGCCGCCGAACGCAGCGCCATGGGACGACCTTCGGCGGCGATCGTCCCCGCGAAGCCATCGCCAATCTTCACGGAGAAGTCCCCGTCCAGCTCACCGTCGAGGCCCACCGTCGCCTTGACGCGCAGCAGGTCTCCGTCGCGGAGCAGGATCGTGGCCGTGTCTATCGCGGGAATCATCTCGATGAGCACTTGCAACAGGCGCCGCAGCAGATCGTCCAGGTCCTGGCTCTCGAGGCTGGCCGTCGCGATGCGATCGAGCGCCCGCGCGGCGCGCGCCTGCGCGCTGGTGAACTTGTCGACCGACAGCGAGATCGAGTCGTCGATCGCCCGGTGGAGCACGCGATAGCCCGAGCGCGCCGCCGGCGACGAGCCCTCCTTCTCCCACAAGCGCAGGATCGAGTCCCGGAGCAGGGAGTACTCCAGCACCACCTGCGCCAGATCGAAGCCCGTGTCGAGGCGCTGGAACGCGTGCTCCTCGACCACCGACTTGGGCGCGGTCAGGTCCCTGGCGTCACGCTCGACGATGGCGTTCGCGATCGACTCGAGCAGCCTCGGCACCGAATCCATCAGCACGGGCTCGGACAAACCCTGCGTGTTCGGCAACGCGCGGATGGCAGCCTCCCATTCGGAGAGGATCCGTTCCTTGTGGGAGAGGATGAACTCGGCCAGCTCCGCGCCGCCTCGCCGCTCGTCCGCCGCCGCTTCCGTCGACACCCTCACCTCCTTCGTCGTCGACCTATCGCCGCTAGACGCGCTCCTCGCCCGACGTCGCGCCAGGCGGAGCGAGGCGTGCCACTGTGTCCGCGACGGTTCCGATCGTGATCGGACGCCGCAGGAACGCCGCCCAGGGCAGGTTGCGCACGCGCGCGTCGTCGGCCTCGGGCGCGCCGCCCACCGCCAGCACGGGCACCCCCGCCTTGAACAGCGCGCCGGCCAGCCGTTCGTCGAACGCCTGCTCGTGCAGGTCGCACACAATCAGCGCGGGCGGGCGCTGCCGCTGCATGTACAGGTTGATGACGGCGTCTCGAACGGTGACGAAGCCGACGGCGTCGTACCCGCGCTCGATGAGCTCGGCGCGCAGGTACGCGCGGGGCCACAGGTCCGAGCCGATCACCCACACATACGTGCCCGCCGGCATGAGGAAAAACATGAGCCGCGCGCTCGCGATCGACAAGCGGTTTCCCGCTCGCGACGCGCGATCGCGCGTGCCCTCTGCGCGCGCCTTTCGGCCCGCGAGCGCCCCCGATCGGCCGTCAGGCCTTCGGGCCCTGATCCACCAGCTGCTGCGCCGCGCGCTCGTGCTTCTCCAGCACGGGCAGCAGCTCGCCCAGCAGGCTCTTCAGCTTCTCGTCGTTCGTCGCGGCGCGCGCCGCCTTCACCTCGGCGATGGCCTTCTTGTGATCCTTGACCATCGCCTTCGCGAAGGCCGCGTCGAAGCCGGCGCCCATCGGCAGGTTGTTCTCCTCGGGCAAGGCCGGCGTGTTCGCCGCGAGCGTGATGTTCTCTTCCTTGGCCAGCTGCGCGACCTTGTCGTCGGCGGCGTTGTGATCCTCCACCAGCATCTTCCCGAACGCCTTCACCCCCGCCGAGCGGCCGTGCTCCTGGGCCATCTTGCCCATGCGGATCTCCTCGACGTTCGAGGCGTGCAGCTTCCCCAAGACCTCCGCCGTCGAAGCCGCCTGTTGCGGCGACTCCTTTGCCCGCCGCGGCGATTCATTCGCCGGCTGCGCGCCGGCGAGGCCGCCGGCGAAAAAGATCGTCAGCCCCAGCGCGGCGCTGCGCACGAATGATCTCATCTCGACCCTCCCCGGGGCGTTCGCCGCCCCTCTCCCAAAGCTAGGTCAGCTTCGCTGCAGGCAAAGTCAGCTTCGCTTGCGAAGCTCGTGGCCCACGACGCGCCGGTCGGCTCGCCGCGCCGCCTCGTCGAGATCTTCGCGGCTCACGCCAGGCGCGTTCCGCCCGCGGATGAGGCCCTCCTCGCCGGCCGGCGTGTGGCCGATCTCTCGCTCGATGCGGTGGCGCTCGCGCTCGCGCGCCTCGGCCCGCTTCGTCGGCGCGACGTCCGAGCCAGGGCCGGTCGGCTCCTGACCTTCTTCCCCCTCGGCTTCGCGATCGTCCTGCCGCCCTTCTTCCGCCGAAGGCGCCCGGCGCTCGCTGTGAGCGCCCACCAAGCCCTCGCGCGGGAACGCGTCGTTTCGCCCCGACGACGCCAGCTCGAGCTCCAGCTGCGTCTGCTCGTCGTCCTCCTTGGGGACGTTGTTGTTGCGAGGCGCCCGCGTGATGTCGCCGCTCCGTCCGGCCTTGCTCATGTTCGTCCTCCTCGCCACCGGGGCGCTCCTACGGCCGGAGCGCTCCTAATGAAGGGTCTTGCGCGCACGCGCCGCTCTGCGACCGCGTTGCCGAGGCCGCTCTCGCTGGCGATCCAGCTCCCGCCCCAGCGCGTTCTGCACGCGATCGCCCACCTCGTCGATCGCGGCGTTCAGATCGTGGTTCGTGGCGCGGACGACGATCAGCGCGCCCGTGCGCACCGAGAGCTCGATCTCGCAGCTCTTGTCCTCACCGCCCTTCGCGCCGTTCTCGTCGCCCAGGCGAATCACGACGGTCTGGATCGCGGCGGCGTGCTTGGCCAGCTTTGCGGCCAGGTGATCGGTCGCGTACCGGCGCACGGCCTCGGTCAGCGAGAACCCGTGCGCCCGCACGTCCAGCTGAAATCCCGCCGGAGGCTCGCCTCCGACGACGCCCGGATCGACGCTGCGCGAGGCCATGATCGAAGCCTAACTCGCGGCCGCGGACGTGAAAGGCGTTCAGACGCGGCGGCGGCGCCAGACCGCGCGTAGGTCCGTGGGCAGCTCGCGCTCGACGATCTCCGCGGGCCTCGGCGGCAGCTCCCGGCGCAGCGCGCGAAAGACGGCCGTCGTCATCGGCTCGCTGGCCTCGGACGAAAGCTCGAAGTGCTCGCCGATGCGCTCGAGGAGGGCTTGCTTGTCCAGCTTCTCGCCCACCTCGCCCTCGTGGATCGGGCAGCGGCCGATCGCGTCGCGCACCACCTTGGGCAGCGCATCCAGGACCTCGCGGCCTTGCTCGAGATCGAGCAGCCCGAGGAGCGCGCACACGACGGCCGACGCCGCCTCCTGAACTTCGACGCCGATGGGGAGCGTCCCGCTCTCGGAGATCGAACGAAAGAAGTCCTCCGCCGCGCCCTCGAACGGCGCGCCCAAAGGCGAGCCCCCGTGTCCCACGCCATACATCGCCATGGAGACCTCCTCTGACCTACATCGGGTTCCCGCTCCGGCGGCTCGCGCGCTGCTTGGGTGAGGCGACGCGGTTCATCGCCGTGATGCGCATGGGCGCGTCGGGTTTGACCCGCGACGCTCCGCGCCGGCTCGACCGGCGCGAGGGCCGGTCCGTCGCGCTCACCTCGAACTGGTAGGGGCTCTTGCGCGCCGCGCGCCGGCCCTCGTTGTGCGAGGCCGGGTTCGGCGCGCGATCCTTGCGGCGGCCGCGCGCCGCGGCTCGCTTGCCCGCCGAATCGTGCCCGGCCTTCGGCGCGTGAGCGGCGTGCGCCGCCCGTTGCTGCTCCACCCTCGCCCGTTCGCCCTTCGTGGCCACGATCGAAACATGGGTGCGAGCGCCCAGCCACACAAGCCATCGCGGCCGATCGCTCGTGTGCGCACGGCGCCCGCACCCGCGTGTCTCGTTCAACGCGGATACGCCTCGCGCGGCGGCGTCGTGATGATCGGTCCGCGCGGAGGCGTCGGCTCCGGCGTCACGCGCGGCCCGCGCGCGACCTCCTCGCGCTCGACGCGCAGCTTCGGCGCACCGACGACGCCGCCCACGATGGCCGCCGCCAACCCGAGGAGCAGCGCGCCGAACACCCCCCAGAGCGCCTTGCCGGTCACGTCCGCAACCTTGAGCGCGCCGGTCTCCGCCGACTGCAAGGCGCCCTGCGCCTTCCCCTGCAGGCCGCTGGTCATCTGGTTGAATTGCTGCTCGATCTGCTGCGAGACCTCCCGCGCGTCTTGGCGCGACAGCTTCGTGTTCCGCGCGAGCGCGTTCTCGAACGTGGCCCTGTCGAAGCTGCCACGCCGCATCGAGCCCTGAACGGCGTCCTTCGTCGCCGCCTGCAGCTCGTCGGCGGTCACCGCCGGCTTGCCCTCGGCGCGCAGGCGCTGATTGACCGGCCCGAGCGCGGTGTTCCAGTCGAGGCCGAGCTGGCTGGCGGCCCCCGTCACGCCGCCCACGACGCCCTTGATCGCCTCTCCGCCGCCCTGCACCACGGCCTTGCCCGCCGACGCGGCGCCCGAGATCGTCGACGCGACGATGTTGCCGACGAAATACACGCCGGCGACGCTGACGAGCCCCCACATGATGAGACCGTGCAGCGCGCCGTGCCCGCGGCTGAAGACGCCCGAGAGCCTCCCCGCGACCAACCCGCCGATGAAGAGCGCGATCAGCGGCGACAGAGCGCTCCAGACTCCGGTGAAGATGCCCGAGCCCTTGACGCTGCCCGGGTTGTTCGGGTCCATCGTCGAGAGGCCCATGGCCAGCCCGAATACGTACAGCAACAACCACAGGCCCAGCGCCGCGAAGGCGCCGCCGAAGATGGCACCCCAGCTGATCCGAGGCCGTGCCGGCGACAACCCCTCGCGCTCGCGCTGGCGCTCACGTTCGATCGGCGTCTGATAGGCCGGTGTCGTGACTACTTCCTCAGCCATGATCTTCCTCCCCTCTCCCTGGACATAGGTAGTCCCTGACAACCGGGGAAGGCGGCGCCCGAGGGAATTCCAGAGCTGGTGCTCGCCGGCTACGTCCCGAGGACGAACGCGGCGTGCGCCGGCAGCACGTGGGCGGCGCCCGGCTCGGCGACGGGCGCGAGGTCGCTGCGCAGGAGCGCGCGCAGCCCCGGAGCGATCGGCAGCGCGGCGATCTCGACGGGCTCGGCCGAGAAGTTCACCAGCAGCACGCGCTCGCCCGTCCCCGACGTGCGGCGCACAATCAAGACCTCGCCCGCGGCCTCGGCGCGCAGGCCGTCACGCCCGCTGGTCGCCAGCACGGGGTCGGATGCGCGCAGCGCCAGCGCGGCCCGATAGAGCGCCAGCGCGCGCGCGTGCTCGCCCTCGAGGCGCTCGTCCCAATTCAGCTTCGACGCCGCGAAGGTCGCTTCGGCCTGAGGATCGGGGATCCGCTCGCGCGCGGCGGGGTCGCGAAACGCGTCGAAGTGCTTGAACTCGCGGCGGCGCCCCTCGCGCACCAGGCGCCCCAGCGCCTCGTCGTGGTCGGTGAAGTAGAGGAACGGGGACGAGGCCGCCCACTCCTGCCCCATGAACAGCAGCGGCGTCATCGGCAGGAACAGCAGCAACGTCGAGACAGCGCGGTACTGCTCCGCCGAGACGGTCGCGCACAGCCGCTCACCGAGCGCGCGGTTGCCGACCTGATCGTGGTTCTGGATGCAATACACGAACGCGCTGGCCGCGAGCGAGCCCGCGGGCGCGCCGCGCGGCCGGCCGGTCGGCCCGTAGACCTGCCCCTCGTACAGCCACCCTCGCTCGATCGTGCGGGCGAGCTCCGCGGCGCCGGGACGATACGCGGCGTAGTAGCCGTCATTCTCCCGGGTCAGCGTGACGCGCACCTGGTGGTGAAAGTCGTCGGCCCAGATCGCGTCGAGGCCGTGCTCGGCGACCAGCGCGGGATCGTTGCGGTCGTCTTCGGCGATGACGATCTTCCCCGGCAGCTCGCGCGCGGCGTCGGCGACGGCCCGCAGGATGTGCCGCGACGACGGGTCTTCTATGGCGTGGGTCGCGTCCAGGCGCAGCCCGTCGAAGCGGAACTCGTCCAGCCAGTAGCGCGCGTTCTCGACGACGGCGCGGCGGAGGGCGGGCAACGTGTAGTCGAGCACGGCGCCCCACCCCGTGCTCCGCTCGGTCGCGAGGAACCCTGGGCTGTACGACGGCAGGTAGTTCCCCGAAGGGCCGAAGTGGTTGTAGACGACGTCGAGCAGCACGCCGAGACCGAGCCCGTGCGCGGCGTCGACGAGCGCGCGCAGCTCGTCCGGCGTCCCGTACGGCGCGAACGGCGCGTACAGCGCGACGCCGTCGTAGCCCCAGCCGCGCCGCCCGGGGAAGGCCGCCAGCGGCAAGAGCTCGATCGTCGTCACGCCCAGCGCCGCGAGCGCGGGCAGGCGCGCCGCGACGCCGGCGTACGTCCCCTCCGCGCTGAAAGTCCCGACGTGCAGCTCGTAGATCACCTGCTGCGCCAGCGGTCGCGACACGCCGTCATGCCGCCAGGCGAAGCGGTTCGCGACGACCTGCGCGGGGCCGTGCACGCCTTGGGGCAGAAACCGCGCGAAGGGATCGGTCAGCTCGCGGCCGTCGAGGACGAACTTGTAGAGCGCGCCGTGCGTGACGCCCGGCACCGAAGCGCCGAAGTAGCCGTCGCCGAGCGGCTGCATGTCGAAGTCACCGAGGGACCCGCCGTCGGGAGCGAAGAGCCGAAGCGCGGCGCGCGCGCACGGCTCGGCGAAGAGCCCGAAGCGCGTCGCCGTCCCGACGACACGCGCGCCCAGCGTCGGCAGCTCCGCCTCGGTGGCAGCGCCGAGCTGTTCGAATGGTTCCGAATTGGCGGTCATCGCAGGTCGCGTTCGGGCCGACGCAAGACGTTCTCCTGCAAGCTACGGCCGGGCCGGCGCGGGGCAATCCCCCCCACTGCCTACGCGCCGGATTGATGGTTGCGGGCGTCGGGCCCGACCACATGTTCCGCGCCCGGAGGACAACGACATGGCGCTCGACATTCGAAAGGAACGGGGCGTGCCGCTGGATCGCCAGGTGTTCACCTGGCGCGAGCTGGCGGGCCCGACGTACAGCAAGCTCAACGCCGACGCGTTCACGCGCGTTCGGGTCATCTTGATGAACGGCATCGAGTCGGAGGCGATCCGGTTCAGCCACCTGTGCGCGCGCATGAACGGCTCGCTCCGCGAGCGGCTGGCGCGCATCCGCCGCATCGACCAGCACCAGCAGACGCTGGTGAACTGGCTGAACCCGCCCGATCAATCGGCCATCGAGACGACGATCGGGTACGAGCAGGTCGCGATCGAGGTCACCGCGTCGCTGGCCGAGAACGAGCCCGACGAGTACCTCGCGGCGACGTACCGTTTCGGGCTGCTCGAGGACTTCGATCACCTGTATCGCTTCTCGGCGCTGCTCGACCGCGTCGAGGGGAAGGACGCGAACAACCTATTGCAGAGCTACACGGACATCCGGCCCGGCCGCCCGACGCGCGTCGAGCACCGCGATCCCGTCGACGATCTGCGGCGACCGTACGACCGCGCGGCCGCGCACCCGCTCTCGAAGC
>DASZUD010000277.1:0-12987 GCA_035548155.1 Polyangia bacterium | reverse complement strand
CGCACGCACGACGTCGCGAGCGCCGTGCCGATCAGTCCCGAGGCCCCCGCGATGAGGATCTTCTCGGGCATCAGTCCGCACCGCCCGAAGACAGCTTCTGCAGCATCGCATCGACCTTCGCGGCGACGATGAAGTCATTCTCCGACAGACCACCCACCGAGTGCGTCCATAGCGTGACGTCCACGCGGTTGTAGTGCACGCAGAAGTCCGGGTGATGCCCTTCGGCCTCGGCGATCGCCGCCATCTTGTTCAGGAAAGCCATCGCGCCCAGGAAGTCCTCGAAGCGAAACTGCTTCGAGATGCGGGGCTCGTTCTTCCCGGCCCTTTCACTGCTCGGCGCGTCGGCACGGCGCCAGCCGTCCACTTCACCCAACAAGAGGCTCGTCGCGGCGTCGTCGAGGGGCGGTGTGCCGCCCTCGCAGGGGACGCAGCGCTTTTCGGTCAGCTTCGTCATGTCGTCACCCTCCCAGACGGGGCGTGCTTGAATGAATCGCCCGGTTTTGGCACGTTGTCCAGAGGGCGGCTGCCCTTTCGGGGCTGGACATGTCGAGTGCACTCACCAACGGAATTCTGGTCACGGTTCGAAGCGAGTACATCCCCGAGCGCTCGTCGGTGTCGGCGCAGCAGTTCGCGTTCGCGTACACGGTGCGCATCGCGAACCAGGGGCCGGAGCCGGCGCAGCTGCGCAGCCGCCACTGGCTGATCTCCGACGCGAACGGCACCGTCCAGGAGGTGCGCGGCGACGGCGTCGTCGGCGAGCAGCCCCTGCTCCAGCCGGGGCAAGAGTTCGAGTACACGAGCTGGTGCGTGATCGCGACGGCCTCGGGCACGATGCGAGGCAGCTACCAGATGGTTCGCCCCGGCGGCGAGGCTTTCGACGCCCAGATCGCGCCATTTCGGCTCGGGTTACCGCAGACGCTCAACTGAAGGGCGCCGCTGTACTGGCGCGCGCGAGCCGAAGACTACATGCTACCGAGAGGGGGACGCCGATGACCACCACCAGCCTGATCGAGCGCGACAAACTCGAGGCCAAGAAGAAGGGCACGTACGCGGCGGTCGCCTGGGGTGGCACCGCGCTGCTGGGCTTCGGCGTCGGCGCCACCATCTTGTGGGTGCCTGCTGCCATCGGCGCCGGCTACCTCACGTACAAGTGGTTCATGTTCCGCGCGAAGCGCGGAATGCGGTTCTAGGCGCTCGCCGCGGTCCTAAGGCAACGGCAGCCGCCGCAGCCTGCGCTCGAGGGCGAACATCACGGTCGCCTCGGGCTTGCGCTTGTGGTCGTGGCCGAAGAGATGGCAGAGGCCGTGGATGGCCAGCCGCTCGAGCTCGCTCGCGAGGCGCTTGCCACGCGCGCGGCGGCGCGCCGTCTCGACGGAGATCACGATGTCGCCGAGTAAAATCCCCTTGCCGGCGGGATCGGCTTCGCCCGCCAGCTCTTGCAGGTGAAACGACAACACGTCCGTCGCCCGATCATGCTTGCGAAAATCGCGGTTGAGGGCGCGGATCTCCTCGTCGTCGGTGAAAACCAGCGTCGCCGACGAGCGCGCGCGGTCGAGGGCGCGCAGCGCGACGCGCACGCGCGCGGCGACGCGACGACGGGTCTCGGGAGGAACTTCTCCGCGGGCGCGGCCGCGGACCAAGGTGGTGACGCTCACGCGCCCTACCCTACAGGACTTTCTTGTAGACCTCGCCCTCGACGAACACGCGGAACAGCTGGGCGTCGCACTTGCCCGCCTTGACCTCGCTCTCGATGATGCCGAGCGCGCGATCGATGGGCACCGCCTTCTTGTACGGTCGATCCGAGGCGGTCAGCGCGTCGAAGATGTCGGCGATCGTCATGATGCGCGACTCGAGCGGGATCTCCTCGGACGCGAGGTGGCGCGGGTAGCCGCCACCGTTCAGGTACTCGTGGTGCGCGCCCGCGATGCGCGGCACGTCGGCGAAGCGCTTCCCCCACGGGATCTTCTTGAGGAAGTTGTAGGTGTGCACGACGTGGCTCTCGATCTCGACGCGCTCGACGTCGGTGAGGCTGCCGCGCCGCACCTGTAGCGCCGCGATTTCTTCGCGCTCGATGTAGGGACGCGGCTCGCCGTCGGGGCCCATGTACACGAGCTGGCCGATCTCGACGAGCCGCTCGAGGCCACCCTCCTCCAGCACCGTGGGCTCGTTCGCCTTGTTGATGAAGGCCCACGCGCCGTCGAGCTCCGCCAGCTTGCGGGCGAGCTCGGCGTCGGCGTCGGAGAACCGCAGGGGCAGCTCCTCGCGCGCGAGCTCCAGCGCCATGCGCAGCTTGCGCTCGGCGTGGTCACCCTCGAGCGAGCGGCGGATGAACGCGAAGCGCATGCGGATGGCGCGCAGGTCCTCTTCGTAGAGCTTCTTCGCCTTGACCAGCACCTTCTCGCGCACGCCGACCTTGCCGAAGTCGTGCAGCACGCCCGCGTACTCCAGCTGCTTGAGCGTCGTCGGCGTGAACCGCACGTCGCGGAACGGCCCCTCGCCGGCCGCGTCGACGCACGTCGCGAGCGCCACCGAGAGCGTGGCCACGCGGCGCGAGTGACCCGAGGTCGTGGGATCGCGCGACTCGATCGCCTGCACCGACGCGTCGACGAAGCCCTCGAAGAGATCCTTGATCTCCTCGTAGAGCATCGCGTTCTCGAGAGAGAGGCCCGCCTGCGAGGCCAGCGCGAACGCGAACTCCTCGGCCCTGTCGTCGAAGGGGACCACTTGATCCTCGAAGTCGGCGGCCTTCGTGAGCGTGCGGGCGGCGTCACGCTTCTTGTTGATGAGCTGAATGACGCCGATGACCTCGTTCTCCGCCGAGAGCATCGGCACCGTCAGCATCGACCGCGCGCGGTAGCCGGTCTTCTCGTCGAAGCTGCGGTTGTGCTGGAAGCCCCACGGGTTGTGCGCGGGGTCCGACAGCTTGTAGAGGTCGGGGATGTTGATGGGCTTGGCCGTCAGCACGGCCTTGCCGACGATCGACTTCTCGTCGACGCCCAGCGTGAACTCTTTGAAGTCGATCTTGAGGCTGTCGTTCTGCGACAGCATGAAGTGCAGGCGCTTCGGCGGTGGGGCGGCGCCCGGCGGCGCCGGCTCTTCCTCGAGGACGTACACGCTGCCTGCGTCGGCGCCCGTCACCTGGCGCGTCTTCTCGAGGATGAGCGTCAGCAGCTTGCGGATGTCGCGCTCCGACGAGAGCGCGCGCGACGCCGCGAGGAGCTCCGCCACCTCGTAGCGGAACCTATCGGCAATCTTCTGCAGCGCCTCGCCGTCCACCACTGGCGACACTCTATAACGTTTCGCGCGCTCCGAAAACAAAGCTGCCCCCAGCACAGGCCGGCTTCGCCGGCCGGAGCGAGCGCGGGGGCGCGGGACCCTCTCAGGGTCCCGATTTAGACTTGGCGTCGTACGCCCGGATGATCTTCTGCACCAGCGGGTGGCGCACGACGTCGACCTCGGTGAAGTAGCGGAAGGCGATGCCCTCGACGTTGGAGAGCAGGCTGATCGCCTCCGTGAGGCCGGAGCGGCGGTTGTCAGGCAGGTCGATCTGCGTGACGTCGCCCGTGACGACGGCCTTCGACTCGAAGCCGAGGCGCGTGAGAAACATCTTCATCTGCTCGCCCGTCGTATTTTGCGCCTCGTCGAGGATGACGAAGGCGTCGTTCAACGTGCGGCCGCGCATGAAGGCGATGGGCGCCACCTCGATGAGGCCGCGCGCCAGCAACTGGTCGGCCTTCTCGAAGTCCATCATGTCGTGGAGCGCGTCATAGAGCGGCCGCAGGTAGGGAGAGACCTTCTCCTCCATGCTGCCGGGCAGGAAGCCCAGGCGCTCGCCCGCCTCGACGGCTGGGCGCGTGAGGATGATGCGCTTGACCTGCTTCTCGAGCAGCGCGCGGATCGCCAGCGCCATCGCGAGGTAGGTCTTCCCCGTGCCCGCGGGCCCGACGCCGAAGACCAGGTCGTGCGTGCGGATGGCGTCGACGTAGCGCTTCTGCGCGAGGCCCTTCGGCGCGATGGGCCTCGCCCGGCCCGCGACGAGGATCGTGTCGTTGAAGACCTGCTTCAGATCCACCGTGGCGTCGGCGCGCAGCGCGACGGCCGCGCGGCCGATGTCCTCACGGCTGATGGGGTTCCCGCTGCGGGCCATGCCGTAGAGCTGCTCGACGAGGCGGCGCGCGACGCTGACGGCGTCGACGGCGCCCACGAAGGTCAGCTCGTTGCCGCGCGCGTGGACCTCGGTGCCCGTCTCGCGCTCGATGAGCTTGAGGTTCCCGTTGCGCTCGCCGTAGAGCGCCAGCGCGACGCGGTTGTCGTCGAGGGTGACTCGCTCCGTGACAGCTCCCGCACTCAAGACCGGTGTGGACAACTCGAACAGGCAGATAGCACGCGGGGCCGGCCCTTTCAATGTGTAGACTCGGGGCGTGTCCGAAGCGCCCAAGCCCCCCCGAAACCCCGAACCGAATTCGCCCGCCCTGCCCGATCTGACGCCGCTGCCCGGAAAGCAGACGGGCGCCGAGGTCACGAAGCTCGTGGGATTGATGCAGCGCCTGCTGGGCCCCGACGGGTGCCCGTGGGACCGGGAGCAGACGTTGGAGACGCTGGTGCCGTACCTCGTCGAGGAGACCTACGAGGTGGTCGACGCGCTCGCCGAGGGCGACGTCGACGATCACCGCGAGGAGCTGGGCGACCTCATGCTCCAGATCGTCTTCCAGTCGGAGCTGCGTCACGCCGAGGGCAAGTTCGGCATCGACGACGTCGCGCGCGGCATCGTCACGAAGCTGGTGCGCCGGCACCCGCACGTCTTCGGTGACGCCGTCGCGAAGGACGCGGAGGCGGTGCTGTCGAACTGGGCCAAGCTCAAGGCCGTCGAGAAGGCCGAGAAGGGCAAGCACGGCGCCCTCCACGGCATCCCGAAGAGCGCGCCCGCGCTGCTGCGCGCGACCCGCGCCGGCGAGAAGGCCTCGGCCGTCGGCTTCGACTGGCCCGACGCCAAGGGGCCGCGCGAGAAGATCAACGAGGAGCTGCGCGAGTTCGACGAGGCGTGGGCGCGCGGCGATCGCGAAGAGATGCAGAGCGAGCTCGGGGACGCGCTGCAGGCGATCGTGAACCTGGCGCGCAAGCTGGGCCTCGACGCCGAGCAGGCGCTGCGCGACTCGACAGACCGCTTCGCGCGCCGCTTCCGGCACGTCGAGCTCGCGCTCGAATCGGAGGGCCGCTCGATGGGCGACGCCGACGCGGCCGAGCAGGACCGCCTGTGGAACGCGGCCAAGGTGGCCGAGGCTGAGGCTCAAGAGCCTAAGGGCTGAGCTCGATCGCGCCGATGTCGGGCGGCCCGCTGCGGGTGTTCCTGAAGACGTCGAGGTCCGGCGCGCTCGCGCTCGCGGCGTCGATCAGCCGCGAGCCCGCCGTGGGCGACAGATCCGCAGCGAGGCTCGGCGCGTCCTTGAGCCACAGATCGACGCGCAGGAAGCGCGGCGCCGGCGCCTCGAGCGGCGGCGTGAACGAGATGTCGTCGCCGCTGACGGCGGTGATGCGCCGTTCGGTGCCGTCGTCGCCGAGCTCGATCCGATCGCCCGAAGTGAACAGCGCCTCGGCGCCCGTCACGGGGACGCGCTCGCCGACGCCCGCTTGCACCGCGAAGCGCGTCGCGAAAGGAATGTTCGCCAGGTGCGGGTCAGCCTCGAAGCTGCCGTCCGTGACGACCTCGAGCGGCAGGTCCGAGGTGGAGACGTCGATCGCGCTCGCCTCGCCGTCGAGCTTGAACGCGAGGCCCTGATCGTCGGCGCTGCGCCAGACGACGCTGTCGCGCAGCGTGAAGGTCGAGCCGTCCTTGACGAGGAAGGCGCCCCCGAAGGCGGCGGTGTTGCCGACGATCGACGCACCCTCGAGCTCGAGCGTCGCCGTCCAGACAGCCAGCGCGCCCCCGAAGCCCACGGAGCCGTTCGCGAAGAGGACGCTGCTCGAGAGGCGCGCCGAAGCGCCGAAGCGCACCAGCATCGCGCCGCCGAACGAGCCGGCCTGATTGCCCTCGAACCAGCAGCGGTCGAACGTCGCGTGACCGCCCGAGACCGTGACGGCGCCGCCCGAGTCGCCGCGGTTGCGGACGAATCGCGTGTCGGTGACCGTGAGCGCGTCGGCGAAGTCGGTGATCGCGGGCCCCGAGAAGACGCCGACGTTGTCGAAGAAGACGCTGCGATCGACGACGGCCTTTGGCCCCAGCGCCACCAGCGCGCCGCCGTCGTTGGACGTGTTGCGCGCCAGCGTGCACGAGAGCAGAGCCAAGCTCGTGCGCTCGTCGGCGTAGATGCCGGCGCCCGACTCCGCGTCGTTGTCGCTGATCGTGACGTCTCGCAGGTTCATGCTGGCGCCGAAGACGAAGAGCCCTGCGCCCACGCTCTGGCCGGCTTCGAGACCATTGGCATTGCCCCAGCGGAGCGTCACGCTGCCGAGCTCCGCGCCGTCCGCGCCGATGACGACGTGGTAGGCGTCGTCGTCACGCACGCCGGCTTGCCCCAGGTCGCCGCTGAGGATCGTCTCGGATGCGCCGGTCGCGATCGAGGGGCGATCCGCCTCGTTGCCGACGAAGCCGCCGTAGACGTGCGCGCCGGGCCACAGCACGAACGAGCGATTGCGGGGATCGGCGGCGGCGCCGGGCGCGTCGAGAGAGCGCGTCGGCGTGTACGTCCCGCCCGCGATCCACACCTCGCAGCCGCACGTCGCGCGATCCAGCGCGTCCTGCACGTCGGAGAACGCCGTCGCCCAGCTGAGCCCGTCTGCGCCCGGCACCGCCGCGCCGGGCCGCACGCGCAGCGCGCACGCGGGAGCGGCGGCGTAGGCAGCGCAGTCGACCTTGGGCGCGACCAGCCCTAGGGTGAACGGCTCCCCGCCGCCGGCGCCGTCGCTCACGCCGTCGCTGGCCGCGTCGGCCGTGTCAGCGCGCGCATCTCCGGCGTCGTCACCGCAAGCTCCGGCGCTCGGGCCGCTGGAACCACACGCGGGCGCAAAAAGTGTCAGCACAACCAACGAGCATCGGAGAGCGCGGCGCACGGAGCGTAGATTGCCACCGCTGCCGGCGATCGCGGTACAGTCGAGGCCCATGGGCGAGCCGTTCGACTGGATGGTGCCGAAACGCAACCCCGCCGTCGCGCGTGCGCAGACCGCGCGCCGCGATGCCATGTACCGCGCCGAGCTCGAAGATCGCGCGGCGCTGCTGAGCCGGCTGGGTTACGCGAAGGACACCGCCCGCGCCCGGCTACGCGCCAACCTGCGCTGGGACTTCGAGGGCCGCGAAGCGCCCCTCTCGACCGCCGACGTCGACACGATCGTCGAGCGCGCCTTCGGATCGCCCAGCAAGCCCGCGACCCGCACCAAAGGAGGGACGAAATGAGAGGAAAGACCTTGTTGAGCGCGGTGACGCTCTCGCTGGCCGTGACGGCGCTCGGCGCCGGCTGCGGCGTCGACGAGAACCTGTACAACGCCGCCGTCAAAGATCGGGACGAGAAGGCCGCGGAGCTGGCCAAGACGCAGGCGAGCCTCGACAGGGAGAAAGCGGCTCACAAGAAGGAGTCCGATCGCTCGGCCATGCTGACGAAGAAGCTGGCCGCGCTGGGACAGGACGTCTCGCGCCTCGAGACGGAGCGCACCGACCTGGGCGGCGAGCTCGAGCAGGCGAAGCTGCGCATGGAGGAGCTCAAGAAGGCGCAGGCGCAGGCCGAGGCGCGCGCCGCGCAGTTCCGCAAGCTGGTCACGCAGTTCAAGGCGCTCACGGACGCGGGCAAACTCAAGGTCGAGATCCGCGAGAACCGCATGATCATCGCGCTGGGCGACAAGATCCTCTTCGACCCGGGTAAGACCGATCTCAAGCCCGAGGGCAAGGACGCGCTCACGCAGGTGACGGCCGTCCTCAAGGACCTTCAGAACCGAAATTTCCAGGTGGCCGGCCACACCGACAACGCGCCCATGAAGTCGGCGAAGTTCCGCTCGAACTGGGATCTGTCGACGGCGCGCGCCGTCGAGGTGGTGAACTTCATGATCTCGTCGGGCCTCGACGGCAAGCGCCTGTCGGCGGCCGGCTACGCCGACGAGTCGCCCATCGCGCCGAACGACACGCCCGAGAACAAGGCGAAGAACCGGCGCATCGAGATCACGCTCGTGCCGAACCTGGACGATCTGCCGCCCATCGACGACGCGCTCAAGGAGACGCCCGCCCAAGACAAGACCTGACGATCACGCGTCGCCGTGAGGTTCGTCGCCCGAGGTCAACATGGCGTTGACCTCGGGCGTGAACGCGCCGCCCGGCGCGTGAACGACCAGCGGCGGCTCGACGACCAGGGGCGCGCGGCCGCCGCGCTCGGCGAGCGCCAGCACGCGCGAGGCCGGGGCGTCGGCGTACGAATGAACGAAGCGCAGGCGCGCCGGCGCGAGATCGCGCTGCCGCCAGGCCTCGCCCAGCTCGAGCGCGCGGTCTGCCGGAAACACGGCCGCGACGCGTCCGCCGGGACGAACGGCGCGCGCGGCGACGTCGGTCCACCCGGCCAGGGTCAACGCCACCTCGTGGCTGGCGAGCGCGCGCGCCTCGTCGGGCGAGCGCTGGCTGCCCGCGAGCGGCCGGAACGGCGGGTTCGTCACGACGAGATCGAAGCGGGCGGCGCCGAGGGTGGGCGCGATGCTGCGCACGTCACCGGCGCGCACGTCGAGGCGCGCATCGAAGCCGTTGCGCGCGCGCCCTTCTTTGGCGAGCGCCGCCAGCGGCGCCTGCAGCTCGACGGCCACGCCCGTTGCCGCGGCGTCGCGCGCGAGCAGCAAGAACGAAAGCGCGCCCGTGCCGCAACCGACGTCGAGGAAGCGACCGAACGGGGCGCCCACGAGGCGGTGGACGAACGCCGACAGCAGCACCGGATCCAGGCTGGTGCGCAACCCGCGCCGCGGCTGCAGCAGCGTGACGCGCCCGCCGAGGAGCGCGTCGACGGTGAACGCGGCGGCGTCGCTCGACGTCGACATCGGCTCGGCGCCGGCCCTCAGCGCTGCGGGGACAGCGTGCCGCGCTCGACGGCGTACATGACCAGCCCCGTCGCGAGCTTGGGCTGAAAGTACGTCGACTTCTGCGGCAACACGTGGCCCTGCTCGCACGCGTCCAGCACCTCGGACACGGCCGTCGGGTTCATGAGGAATGCCGCCTGCACGTCGCCCGAGTCGACGCGCGCGAGCGCCTCCGACGTGTCGTGCGTGTACGCGAGGTTCGACTGCTTCGCCATCGCGGCGGCGTCGATGCCCAGCAGCGGGCCGAGCAGCACGCCGTGGAGCACCGTGACGTCGAGTGAACGCAGCACGGGCGGTCCCAGCGCCGAGAGGTCGACGATGGGCTTGAGCACGAGCCAGGTCGGGCCGCGCTTTCCCGCGGCGCGCACGCCGAAGACGACGCGCCGCTGACCGCCCTCGCCCAGGGACAGCTGCTGCAGCCGCGCCTCGCACGCCTGGGCAGTCGTCTCGTCGCCGGCGATGACGTCGAAGGCCGCGCCCGCGCCCGAGAGGAAGCCCGACAGGCTGAAGCTCTCCAGGTTCTTCACCAGGCGGTGCGTCGGCAGCACCAGGAGGCCTGGATCCTCGGCGCGCGCCAGGTACATCGCGCCGTAGTCGGCCGGCTCACGCGCGCCCGCGCCGCCCGCGCCGCGCAGCTCGCCGCGCAGCGACACCATCGTCTCGTAGCGGTGATGTCCGTCGGCGATGAGGATCTGCTTCTGGGCGAGGACGCCGGCCAGCTTGTTGAGGCGCGCCGCTTCGCTGATGACCCACAGCCGGTGGCGCGTGCCGTCGGACGTCGTGCCGTCCAGGGCGGGCGCGCCGGCCGCCACGGCCTGAAGCTCGGCCAGCGCGGCGCCGTCGGCGTCGCGGTAGAGGCCGAACACCTGCGAGATCTGCGTGCGCGTCGCCACGAGGAGCTTGCGGCGATCCTCCTTCGGCCCCGTCAACGTGTGCTCGTGCGGCAGCACGACGCGCTTGTCGAACGGCTCGAGGCGCACGCCCGCGATGAAGCCCTGGCGCGTGTACGTCTTGCCCGCCCAGGTAAACTGCTGCTCGTAGAGGTACATCGAGGGCGTCGCCTCGCGCTTGAGGACGCCCTCGGCGCGCCAGGCCCCCAGCAGGTTGGCCGCTGCGCCGTAGCGCGCGTCGCCCTCGCCGCGCGGCAGCTCGAGGCGCACGACGTTGTGCGGGTGACGCGCCTCCAGCTCGGCGCGCTCGGCCTCTCCGATGACGTCGTAGGGCGGCGCCAGCACGCGCGCCGGATCGTCGATCCGCGCGAGATCGTAGCGCAGCCCTGCGAATGGAACGATTTCGGCCATCGGATCCTCCCGTGTCAGGCTTCGTTCAGTCGAGCAGCTCGGGGACGATCGTGACGGCTCCCGGCCTCAAGACCTCGATACGATTACCACGAACCCGGGCCAGGGTGCTGGGCGCCCCTCCGGCGGTGGTCCCGCCTGCCAACACGACGCAGCGTCCGCCCAGCGCAGCCCGCACCTCTTCGGCCGTCGTCGCGGGCGGCTGGCCCGCCAGGTTCGCGCTGGTCGCCGTCAGGGGCCCGCCGTACGCGCGCACGAGGGCGCGCGCCAGCGGGTGCGGCGACTCCCGCACGGCGACGAAGCCGTCGGCGACCATGGCCGCGGGCACGCCGGCGCGCGCGGGCAACGCCAGCGTCAGCGCGCCGGGCCAGTAACGCGTCATGAGCTCGCGCGCCTTCTCGGACGGCGGCTCGCAGAGGCGCTCCAGCATCTCCGGACCGACGACGAGCGCGGAGAACGCCTTCTCGGCGCGCCCCTTGAGCTCGCGCAGCCGCGCGAGGGCCAGCTCGTCGAACGCGTCGACGGCCAGCCCATAAAACGTCTCGGTCGGGTACGCCACGATCTCACCGCGGCGCAGGGCGACGACGGCGACCGCGAGCTCCTCGGCGGGCGCGCGGCTCACTTCACGCCTTCTTCTTGCCGAACTGGGCCGAGACCTCGGCGTCGCTCTCGAGCACCTTCTTGCGGCGCCCCTCGCGCTCGGCCACCAGCTTCTTCGCCACCTCGGCGTCGGCCGTCGCTGCGATCTGCGCCGCCAGCAGGCCCGCGTTCTCGGCGCCGTTGACGGCCACCGTCGCGACCGGCATGCCCGGCGGCATCTGCACCATCGCGAGGAGCGCGTCGAAGCCGGACAGCGCGCCGTTGGCGATCGGCACCGCGATCACGGGGCGCGTCGTGTGCGCCGCCACGGCGCCCGCGAGGTGCGCGGCGCCGCCCGCGCCGCAGATGAACGCCTTCGCTCCGCGCTTCGTCGCGTCCTTGACGTACGTCGCGGCCTCCTCGGGCGTGCGGTGCGCCGACAACACGCGCACCTCCACGGCAAGACCCAGGCTCTCGAGGACCTTGGCGGCAGGCCGCATGATCTCGAGGTCCGACTTCGAGCCCATCATGATTCCGACGTCGACCGTATCTGCGCTCATCTGTGTTCTCACCCTCTCTTGGTCGCGGTCGCGCCGCGCATGCCGATGTCTTTGCGATAGTGCATTCCGTCGAAATGAATCGCGCCGACGGCCGCGTAGGCGCGCGCGCGCGCTTCGTCGAACGACTTGCCGCGCGCCGTGACGCCCAGGACGCGGCCGCCCGCCGTCACGAGGCGACCGTCGGCGTCGACCCGCGTGCCCGCGTGGAACGGCAGCACGCCGGCCACCTCGTCGATGGGCGGCAGCCCCGAGATCGCGTCGCCCGTGCGCACCTTGCCCGGGTACCCGTGCGCCGCCAGCACGACGCACACGGCGGCGCCCTCGAGCCAGCGCGGGCTGCCCGCGGGGAGCTGGCCGCGCGCCGCGCCGTCGAGCCACGGGTAGAGATCGTCCTCCATGCGCGCCAGCACCGACTGCGTCTCGGGATCGCCGAAGCGACAGTTCCACTCGATGACCATGGGCCCCCGCTCGGGCGTCAGCATGAGGCCGCCGTAGAGAAGGCCGCGGAACGGGCGTCCGTCGGCGGAGAGCGCGCGCACCGTCGGCAGGAAGATCGTGTCGAGGATCCGCTGGGTCAGCGCCTCGTCGACCAGCGTCGACGGCGAGTACGTACCCATGCCGCCCGTGTTCGGGCCCACGTCGCCGTCGCCGACGGCCTTGTGATCCTCGGAGGTCGCGAGCAGCGCGATCCGCTCGCCGTCGCAGAACGCCATCATCGAGACCTCGCGGCCCGTGAGGCGCTCTTCGATGACGACGCGCGCGCCGGCGTTGCCGAACGCGCGGTCGGCCATCATGGCCTTCACGGCCGCCTTGGCTTCATCCTTCGACGAGGCGACGACGACGCCCTTGCCCGCCGCGAGGCCGTCGGCCTTCACGACGACCTGTCCCGGCTGCGCGTCGATGAACGCCAGCGCCGCATCCACGTCGTCGAACGTGCCGAACGCCGCCGTGGGGACGCCCGCGCCCGCCATCAACTTCTTCGCGTAGGCCTTCGAGCCCTCCACCTCGGCGGCCGCGGCCGACGGCCCGAAGAAGGCGATCCCCGCTTCGCGCATGGCGTCGCCCAGGCCCGCGACCAGCGCGGTCTCGGGCCCGCACACGACCAGGGTCGCCTTCTCTGCGACGGCGGCGGCGACGAGCTCGGGGATGGCCTCGGCGCCGATCGGCACGCAGCGCACCTTCGAAGCGTTGGACGGGTTCAGCGTCGCGATGCCCGGGTTTCCCGGCGCGACGACGATCGACTCGACGAGCCGGCTCTGCGCCAGCTTCCAGGCGAGCGCGTGCTCGCGACCGCCCGAGCCAACGAGAAAGATGCGAGCGCCCATGTCGACGACCTAATGGCGGAAGTGCCGCTCGCCCGTGACGACCATCGCCATGCCGTGCTCGTCGGCCGCGGCGATCGACTCGTCGTCGCGCACCGAGCCGCCCGGCTGGATGACGGCGACGCAGCCAGCCTTGGCCGCCTCGTCGACGCTGTCGCGGAACGGGAAGAACGCGTCCGAAGCCATGAC
>DASZUD010000276.1:0-5840 GCA_035548155.1 Polyangia bacterium | reverse complement strand
GCGCGCCGATCGCGATCCGCGCGCCGCACGCGAAGGAGCGTGCGCGCGCTGCCACACGACGTGGGGCTTCCTCGCGAGCGCCTCCGGCAGCGGCGCGCACGTCGATCGCCAGCCCCCCTTCGATCGCGACGTCGGCCTCGTCGGTGTGACGTGCGCCGCCTGCCATGCCGTCCACGAGCACGGCGTCGGGACGCGCGGCGCTGCGGCGCCGCTTCTGCGAACAGTCGCGCGTCCCGCCCTGCTGGCCGACGCCGCGCTCCCGCCGTCGTCGCAGAACAGCCAGGCGTGCCTCTCGTGTCACACGCCGGATGCCCGCGAGGGCGTGCCGGCCGCTTCGTCGGCGGCGCTGTGGCTGGGGCGTGGCGGCCTCGATCCCGCGACGGGCGCGGCGCTGGCGGGGCCGGCGCCGCACGGCGCGATCGAGCGCGGGTGCGTCGGTTGTCACGGCAACGGCCCTGCCGTCGACCGCGGCGCGAGCCACGCGTTCGTCGCCGGCACGGGCGGGTGCGCGCGCTGCCACCCGAAGGCGCTGCCGCAGGACGATCTCAGGGCTCGCGCGGGCGCGCTCGCGGCCGCGTTGCGCGAGCGCGGCGTGAATTCGCCGGCGCCGCGCGCGGACGGCGCGCCCCCGCACGCCGGTGACGCGCGCCTCGATCGCGCGACGCCCCTCGGCCGGGCCGCCTGGGACGTGGCGCTCGTCCTGGAAGATCGGGCGGCGGCGGCGCACAACGCGCCGTACGCGCGGCTCTTGCTCGCGGCGGCCGAGCGGGCGTTGAATGGTTCTGGCTCCTCGGGAGGTCGCCCATGATCGCGCGCCGCTCATCGCCGTCCTCGATTTGGTGGGTTCCCGTCGTCGTCGCGGTGACGGCGATGCCGCGGCCTGCGCGCGCCGAGGACCCACCGCCCGCCGTCGCGTCGCCCGCGCCGCCGCCTGCCGTCGAAACGATCCCCTTGCGGCTCGCGGTCGCGCTCGAGGCGGCCAGCGGCGTCGTCACGGGCCCGTTTCTCAACCAGCTCCTCGGCGCGCGCCTCGACGGGCGTTTCTCGGAGCACCTCAGCCTGGGCGTCTACGTGGGCGCCGCGAACCTCAAAGGCAAGGACGGCCGCGCGCACTCCGCGCTCACGTATGCGGCCCTCGAGTACATGGCGGGCGATCCCGCTTTGAAGGTGCGCTTCCCGCTGCGCTTCGCGACGGGCTGGCTCGTCTCGAACGGGCCCGTCGCGCGCGTGGGCACCGGCATGGCCATCGCCGCGGGAAAGAAGGTCGATCTCATCGGCGAGATCGCGTCGATGGTCTGGCTCACCAACAACCAGAACCTGCTCTCGATCGATCTCTCGATCGAGGTCGCCTATAGGTTTTGAGCGCTACTTCGCACCAAGCGCGCGCGACACGATCTCTCGCGCCTCCTTGAGGATCGCCTCGAGGTGCGCCGCGCTCGTCATGCTCTCGGCGTAGATCTTGTACACGTTCTCCGTGCCCGAGGGCCGCGCCGCGAACCAGCCGTTCTTCGTCGCCACCTTGAGCCCCCCGATCGCCGCGCCGTTGCCGGGCGCCTTCGTCAGCTTTGCGACGATGGGCTCGCCCGCCATCTCGCTCGCCGACACGGCCGCCGGATCCAACTTTTTGAGCGCGCTCTTCTCGGCGGGCGTCGCGGGCGCGTCGACGCGCGTGTAGTACGGCGTGCCGAATTTTCCGCGCAGCTCCTCGTAGTGCTGTCCCGGGTCCTTGCCCGTCTTCGCCGTGATCTCGGCTGCCAGCAGGTCCAGCAGGATGCCGTCCTTGTCGGTCGTCCACACGCTGCCGTCCAGCTGCAGGAAGCTGCCGCCCGCGCTCTCCTCGCCGCCGAAGCCGCAGCTGCCGTCCAGCAGGCCCGGCACGAACCACTTGAAGCCCACGGGCACCTCGCGCAGCTCGCGGCCCAGGCTCGCGACGACGCGGTCGATGAGGTTGCTGCTGACCAGCGTCTTGCCGACGGCGGCCTTCGCGGGCCAGCCCGGCCGGTTCGTGAAGAGGTAGCGGATCGCGACGGCCAGGTAGTGGTTCGGGTTCATCAGGCCCGTGGGCGTGACGATGCCGTGGCGATCGGCGTCGGCGTCGTTGCCGAAGGCGACGGTGAAGCGGTCCTTGAGCCCCAGCAGGTTCGCCATGGCGTAGGGGCTGGAGCAGTCCATGCGGATCTTGCCGTCGTGGTCCACGGACATGAATGCGAAGCGCCCGTCGACCTTCGTGTTGACCACGGTGAGGTCCAGGCCGAAGCGCTCGCCGATGCGCGACCAGTAGCGCACGCTGGCGCCGCCCATGGGGTCCACGCCCAGCTTCACCTTGGCGCGCTTGACCGCCTCGACGTCGACGACGCCCGGCAGCGCGTCGACGTACGCCGCGAGGAAGTCGAACACGTGCGTCGTGGACGCCTTGCGCGCCTGCGCATAGGGGATGCGTTTGACGCCCGCGAGCTTCGCGCGAAGGATCTCGTTGGCGCGCGCCTGCACGACGTCGGTGACGTCCGTGTCGGCGGGCCCGCCGTTGGGCGGGTTGTACTTGAAGCCGCCGTCGCGCGGCGGGTTGTGCGACGGCGTGATGACGATGCCGTCGGCCAGCTTGTCCCCCCCTTTTCGCCCCTTGTTGTGCGCGAGGATCGCGCGCGAGAGCGCCGGCGTGGGCGTGAACCCGGCCACGCCGGTCTCGTCGTCGGGCGCGATGAACGTCTCGACGCCGTTCGCCGCCAGCACCTCGAGCGCCGTCTGCTGCGCCGGCTCGGACGCCGCGTGCGTGTCGATGCCCATGTAGAGCGGACCCGTGACGCCGGCCTTCGCGCGGTACTCGCAGATCGCCTGCGTGATCGCCAGGATGTGAGCCTCGTTGAAGGCGCCGTCCTCGGGCGCGCCGCGGTGGCCGCTGGTCCCGAACGCCACCAGCTGGTTCGGATCGGACAGGTCCGGCTTGCGCGAGGCGTACGCGTCGCGCAACCGCGCGATGTCGATGAGGATATCGGCAGGAGCTGGCTTTCCGGCGAGCGGGGACAGTGGCATGGGCGGTCTCCTCCGCGGGCAGTGTAATGCGCCTTCGCAGCCGTTGCGGTGTTTTCGCGGGAATGCCGGGAGGCCCCCTGATAGTTTTCACGACGGTCATGTTCTCGACGCTGCTCGGACGCACCGTGTGCCTGGTCTTGGCCGGGTCGGCGTTGGGCCTCGCCGTGAACGCGGCGCGCCCCGACGGCGTTCGCTTCGCCGCCTTCGCGCCACCCACGACGTGCGGCGCGGGAGAAGCGACGGCGATCGCGGCGGGGGCTGCGCCCGTCGAGGTGCTGCCGCCCTCGTCCGCGCAGTCGGTCTGTGGCGATCCGCAGACGCTGGTGGCCGACGTGCGCCCGCCGGCCGAGTTCGCCGAGGGCCACGTCGCGGGGGCGATCCACTTGCCGTGCGCGTCGACGGGCAGCGCCGCGAGCGCCGCCGTCGATCGCCTCGCGGGGCACCACACGCTGGTCGTCTACGGCGACGGCACCGAGGACGCGAAGCTGGTGGCCGACGAGCTGCGCCGCCGCGGCGGGCGCCCGGACCTGCGCGTCGTCGTCATCGAGGGCGGCTTCGCGGCGTGGAGCCGCGCGGGCCTCGCGTGCTCGTCGGGGCCGTGCCTCGAGTGCGCGCCGAACACGCCTCAATCGGGGCCGCGCAAGTGACCGCCGCGCTCTCGATCGTCCTGCGCCTCGGTCTGGGCGCGCTGCTGGTCCTCGCGGGCGCGCTCAAGCTGCGCGCTCCCGTGGCCTTCGCCACGGAGATCGCGAACTACCAGCTCGTGCCCGCGGTCGCGCCCTACGTCGCCGCGGTGCTGCCCGTGCTCGAGATCGTCGTGGGCGGCGCGCTGGTGTTCGCGCCGCGCGCGTGGCGCCGCGCCGCCGCGCTGGCCGCCGCCGCGCTCATCCTTTCATTCACGGTCGCCGTGGGCTCGGCCTACTTTCGCCACATCAACATCGATTGCGGCTGCTTCGGCACGGGCGGCGGGCCGATCACCGGGCTCACGCTCTTGCGCAACGTGGCCCTTCTGGCCGTCGCGGCGTCTCTGGTGCGCGACGCCCGCGACTAGCGGCGCCGGCGCGGTCTCGAGGTGCGGGACGCGCACGCGCGCGAGCAGGCTCTCGAAGTCGCCCCGGAGGGCGTCGAAGTCGGCGGCGTCGTTCGCGTAGCCTATGTACAGGCACGCCGCGACGTCGAAGACCTCGGTCGGTCCGCGCAGCGCCTTCGGCACGGGCGGCTTCACGAACACGACGGTGAGTCGCCGCTTGCGCGCTGCGGGGCTGGCGACATCCAGCAGGATCTGCCGCGCGGGCAGGCCGTCGATCTCGACGGGATGCTGGGCGATCACCTCCACGCGCGGCCGTCCCCCCCGGTCGTCGAGCGCCCAGTCGGGCCCATGCGCCTGCGCGGCGCGCGTCGAGATGCGGGCGAAGACCTCGAGGCGGGGCGAGCCGGTCGGATCGCGCGGCAGCGTGCCCACCCAAATCACCGCGCGGCCGCCGGGGTGGCGCAGCTCCAGATCGTGATCGAAGGCATCGACCAGCATCGGCTCGCCGTCGCCGTCCGCCCACGGCACCGTCGACGTGCGCCGCGCGACGCTCTTGACGTGCGCGGGACGGCCCTTTGCGTACGCGAACGTCTCGACCCGCCACCCCGGCAGGAGATCCCTGTTCGCGTCAGCCGGGGAGGCGTAGTCGATCTGGTATCCGTCGCTCGGCCCCGTGAAGCCCTGCGCGGCGAACGTGCCGGTCGGCAGCGACGCGCACCCGCAGAGCGCGACGATGGCGACGCTTAAGGCGAGGGCACCTCGTTGGGGTTGTTGAGCGAGAAGTCCTTGTCGTCGGCCGGCAGGCAGCCCGGCACGGGCTCGCAGGGATACGTCGCGTCCTGGTCCCACTTGTAGAAACGAAACCAGTCGTACTCACCAATCAAGGGGTACGTGTTCTTTGCGGGATCGCCGCCGCCGAAGCCCGTCTGCTTGAACACCCAGTTGTTCATCATCACCTTCATCGATCGCTCGGGGACGATGAGCTTGTTCTGCCCGACGCCTTTTTGCTTCGTGCGTACGGGCACGCCGTCGACGAAGAAGGTGACGTGGTCGGGCAGCGCCTCGAAGGCGTACGTGTGAAACACGCCCTGAGACATGTACCCCGTCGGCAGCGCCATCGCGGGCTGCGCGCCGAACGGGAAGGTGCGCGCCGGCTCCTCGGCCAGCGGGTTGTAGCCCGTCATGTTCATCCCGATGATCACGTTCGTCGACAGGCTCGAGGGCAGGTCCGCCACGAGCTCGAAGTCGATCTCGCGCCACTCCTGATAGTGCGGCGTGCGGAACGAGAACATAGAGAGGATGAAGTTGCTCTCGTTCGTGGGCGCGCGCATCGACACCTCGTAGCGCCCATAGCGGAACATGTTGTACTTCGAACGGAACTCGCCGCTCTTCAGCGACTTCGCCCCGACCATCGCGCCGGGCGCGGCGCCCAGCTTCACGATCGACATGCCGGCGGGCGTGTCGCCCTTCGTGATCGTGATGCGCATCTTCCCGTCGGCGAAGGAGATCGCGTCCTCGCCGAAGCGGGCGAGCCCGTCGTCGATCGTGCCGTCGCCCCAGGTCCACAGCGGGTCCTTGTCGAGGTCGATGGGCGCGTCGAACTCCTCGACGAGGTACAGCGAGAAGCCCGGGTACGTCGGGTAGGTGGCCGTCGCGCTGGGGTGGCCCTTGATGCCGGCGTTCGGGGTCGTCCCGACGTCGGGGCTCGCGTCCGTGGGCGCGCCGCCGTCGGAGGACGAGGTGCCGGCGGCGCCGGACGTGCCGGCGGCGCCCGTGGTCC
>DASZUD010000275.1:0-34711 GCA_035548155.1 Polyangia bacterium | reverse complement strand
GCCGTGCGCTTCTGGCCGTCGGCCCCGGTGACGTTCAGGCCGGTCGGCCGCTTCGTCGACGCGGGGAGCCCCGAGTCCAGCACGACCTGCCCGTCCTGCGGCAGCCCCAGCGAGGCGATCGTCGCGTCCAGCGTCGACCCGGGCGTGTACGTGTCCTTCGTCCCGTAGGACATCCACACGTGCTTCGACGCGACCCCGCTGGGGCGCATGATGACGAGCGGGTTGTAATTGAGGGGATCCGAACGGTCGAAGTAGCTCTGAAAGATCGTGAGCACGGGGTGATCGGCGTCGAGCGGCTCGCCCAGCAAGTAGGTCAGCCCCGCGCCGATGTTCACGGGGCTCGTCTTGTCGAGCAGCGAGCGCGTGAGGAACGACCCCGCGCCCGAGAAGATCGCGGCGGGCGCCGCGTCGCTCACCGCGACGGCGAGCGCGCCCGACGTGCTGCCCTGCGAGTGCCCGAAGTAGGTGACCTTCTTCGGGTCGAAGGCGACGGCGACCTTCGTCGGCGAGTCGGCCGCGTCGATCGTGAGCTCCGCCATCCGGAACGCCTGCAACACGTCCACGGCGCCCTGCAGGAGGTTGTCGCGCGCCGCGCGCGGGTTCAGCGGGTTGAACACGAGGTCGTTCGGGCTCTTCGTGGAACCCTTTCCCGTGCCCCTGCGCGCGCCGTGCTCGACGGCGTCGAAGCCGAACGTCGCCGACGGAGTCGCCGCCGTGGCGATCGCCTTCGCGACCCCGTCGTCGATCACCGACCGCATCGAGCCGCCCGTGCCGTGGTGATAGACCAGCAGCGGCCAGCCCGCCGCCGGCGCGGCCTTGCCCTTCGGCAGCGTGAGCGCGAAGCAGACGTCCTCGGTGCGGTCGACCTGGGGCACGCCGTCCTTCTCGACGATGCCGCCACCCATCTCGGGCGTGTCATAGGGCTCGGTGCCGGCCTGGTAAATCGGCACGCTGAACCGCCCGTGGATCTCGTCGAACGCGGCGTCCGCGGCCGGACAGGCGCGCGCCGCAGTCCCGTCGTCGCACGGAGATTTGACGCCCGCGCCGCACAGGGTGAGGTCCTTCAGCACGGGCGCCGGCTGCTTCGCCACCGAATCGGCCAGGCGCTGGACGTGCCCGGGCGCATCCTGCACCGTGAAGACGGCGGCCGCGGCCACCTTGGGTGCAGGGGCGCCGTCGCCCGGGCTCTCCAGCCAGTCGCGCAACGGCTGGTACGCCTGCCACGCGCGCGTCAGCTTCGCGTCCGCGGGCGCCGTCGCCGCCAGCATCGCCGCCATGTCCGCGTCGATCGCCGGAGACTCGCCCGCCGTCGACTTCACGCCCGTCGTGACGATGACGCCGTACGTGTGGTTCGGCAGCAGCGGCTGGCTGGTCCAGTTGCGCACCGTCAGCCGGTGCTCGCACGAGTACTTCGTGCGCGCGGGCGAGAACAGGAAATCGCGCGCGTAGCGCTGGCCGTGCGCCTCCGGCGTCAGGTCGACCAGCCAGATCGTGTCGCCGTTGATCGTCTCGGGCTGCACGTCACCCGAGAAGCGAAACGTCGTGACGCCGATCCCCGAGAAGCCGTCGAAGTCTTGGACCCACGCGTCGACGTAGAGCTGCACGAGATCGATCCCGAGGGGCGTGGGCCCGGGCCTCGGGAAGTCGGTCAGGTCGAGCGTCCCGTTCGTCACGCGCGCGTCGTTCGGGAACGGCAGGCGGAAGAAGTCCTTGGGCGGCGCGCCGGGGCGCGGCACCTCGAAGTAGATGCGGAACGTCCCCTCGTCCTCGCATTTGACGCCGGCGAAGGGCGGATAGGCCTCGGCGGGCGGCAGGCAAGTACGGCCGGCGCCGCAGACCAACCCGGCGAGGCAATCTGACGACGCCTGGCAATCGGCGCCCGACTCCGCGCTGCCGCCCTCGGCGCACGTGCCGTAAAATCCGTCGTGGTTGCAGCGCAGCGGCGGCGCGCACGCGGCGTCCGACGCGCACGAGGAGCCGGCTGGCAGCGCGCCGCCCACCGCGCACACGCCGGCGGCGCTGCAATAGAGCCCGGCGCCGCAGTCCCGCGTCGCGCTGCACGTCTTCCCCTGCCCGGCCGTGCCCGGATGGGCGCACACGCCCGACACGCAGAACTGGTCAGCAGGACAATCGAGGTTGATCCGGCACATGTTCCCGCTGCCGGCGGGGCCCGACGATTTGTTGCTCAAGCAGCTGGTCGCCGCGAGCAGGCAGGCGACGACCACGAGGCGCGCGTGCACTCCAGGCAATCCGATGGGGCCCATGATGGGAGCAGCTTATAGAAGCCCACTGGTCGGGAGAAGCCTCAAGACTGGGGCCGCGCCTTGATGCGCGCGGCCGGCGGCGCCAATTGCGAGAGGTGGGCAGGACTCGCGCGAAGAGGAGCGTCTGGTGGATCGGGACCTTCGTCGTCCTGCTCCCGACGGCGCTGGGTGTCGCCTGCCCGGGCACGGCCTTGGCCTGGGGCACGGTCGAACATCAGCTCCTCGGTTCCACGTCGTACCTCGGGGCGTGCCGAGCGATCGAAGGAGAGCTCGGCACGGCCCAGGGCAATGACCCGGACAGGCGCGAGCGCTTCGAGATGGCGTGCGGGGGCAGGCTCGCCGGGCTGGCGATGATCTACGGCGACGCGACTGCCGTCGCGGGCGACTACGTCGGGCATCCGTCGGAGCTCTTCTCCGCGGCGGGCGCCTGGCGGTTCCAGAGCCGCAAGCACTATTACCTGCTGGCCCTCGAGAACAGCGAGCACTTCAATCCCACCTCGACGGAGACCTGGCGCGAATACCACCAGGACGCCGTGACCCGGGCGCTCGCCGCCGCGCGCGCCGAGGGGCTTCATCGCATGGATCTCGTCTCGGAGGCGCTTCGCGAGTCTGCTTTCGCGGATCACCTGCTGCAGGACTCCTTCGCGGCGGGCCACATGGGTTTCAACCGCCGCGCGAGCGGCGCCGCCGCCGCAAAGAGCTTTCACGACTATTGGAACGCCCACGGCCGCGCCGTCACCGACGGGAACGGGGCCGAGTGGTTCACGTACGGCGACGGAAGGCTGAACGAGCCGCAGAACGTCGAGGGAAAGCGCCACGTGCTCGAGGCCGCGACGCTGTCCGTGCACGACGTGCTGGCGACGTTCGTGTTCGCGCGGGTGTCTCCGGGCGAGGGCCTGAAGGCCGCGCGCGCCCTGCCGTTCTCCACCGACGCGCCCGCGCTGCTCGTGGACGTGGCCGGACTGGTCGAGGGCCGGGCCACGACCCGCGAGACCGGCCAGGTGCCGCTGGTGGTCACCGTGAAGCCCGTGCGCAACAACACCGTGGTGCGCGCCGGCGTGTGGGCCACGGGCCCGTTCTCGGGCGAGCCGATCTGCGCCGCCTCGGCGTCGCTCGATCTGGCGGTGCCTGGGCTGCCGGCGCAGGCATCGTTCGGCGCGGGCGGAACCCTCAGCCAACCGAATGGCCGGCACGCCTTCGTGGGCGAGTTCGGCCTGCTGACGCCGTTCGGCCTCAGCGTCGACGGCCTCATCACCCACGAGGTCGAGGTCGCTGCCGCAGGGCTCTTCGAGAAGTCGCCGGCCTTGCTCATTCGCGCGAACTACCGCGCCAACGTGGAGCTCGGAACCGACATCGTCTTCCTCAGCCTCGGCATCGTCGAGGCGCTGCCCGACGCCGAGACCGGCTGGTTCGCGGCCGTCGGCGTCGGCCGCACGCTCAGCGCGGCCGGCGGCGGCTCGTTTTGAGGGCGCCTACGCGGCGCTGCTCGCGCCGGCGATGAACTCGCGCACCCGGGGGTAGACGACCTCGCGCCATCGCCGGCCGCTGAAGATGCCGTAATGGCCGGCGCCCGCGACGGTGAAGTGACGCTTTCGCTCCGCCGGAACCCCCGTCGCCAGGTCCAGGGCCGCGCGGGTTTGCCCCAGACCCGAGATGTCGTCCAGCTCGCCCTCGATCGTCATGAGAGAGGTGGCGCCGATCGCCTCGGGCGCGACGCGCCGGCCTCCGACGTGCCAGAGCCCCCGCGGCAGGAGGTGCCGCTGGAAGACCACGTCGATGCAATCCAGGTAGTACTCCCCCGGCAGGTCGATCACGGCGTTGTACTCGTCGTAGAACCGCCGGTGCTCGTCGGCGTCCTCGAACGCGCCGCGAACCAAATCGTTGAAGAACTCGATGTGCGAGTGGGCGTGCCGCACGGGGTTCATCGAGATGAAGCCCGCGTGCTGCAGGAAGCCCGGATAGACGCGGCGCCCGCGCCCGGGATGACGGAGCGGCGTCTCGTGCAAGAGGTGAGTCTCGAACCAGCGCAGCGGCCTCGACAGCGCGAAGCGGTTGACGCTCGTGGGACTTCGACGCGGATCGACCGGCCCGCCCATGAGCACGAGGCTGCGCGGCGTCGGTTCGCCCGCGGCCGCCGCGAGCGCCACCTGCGCGAGCACGGGGACGGCCGGCTGGCACACGGCGACCACGTGCAGGCGCTCGGCGCCGATGTGATGGATGAACGCGCCTACGTAGCCGATGTAGTCCGCGAGCGAGAAGCCTCCCTGGGCCAACGGTACGAGCCGGGCGTCGAGCCAATCGGTCACGTAGACCGTGTGGTCGGCCAGCAGCGACCGGACGGTGTCGCGCAGCAAGGTCGCGTGGTGCCCCGAAAGCGGCGCGACCACGAGCACGGGGGCATCCTCGTCGAGGCGAGCGAGCACGTCGATGCGGTCGCTGTATCGCGAGAACCGGAGGAGCCGGCAGAACGGGCGCTCGAGCACCACCTCTTCGACGACGGCGACCGTCGCGTCGCGGACGCGAACCGCGTCGATGCCGAATACGGGCTTTTCGTACTCTTTGCCCAGCCGGTACAGGAGCTCGTACCCGGCGGCCAGCCCGCTGACGCCCGGCAAGCCCGAAACCCAGCTGTTCCGCGCGGAGAGCAGCTTCGCCGCGGCCCCTGCCCACTGCGTGGCCGGTCCGAGGAGCGCGCGCTGGTAGTCGTGGAGGTGATACAGCAAAGCCGGTACTGCCGAGGCCCACCGCCAAGCGGTGTGATCTCTTCGACAATACCGACGCCAGCGCGATCTGTCATCAATTATGCGGAAATGGGCCGATTTTTCAGCCCCTCCCCTTCCATCACTGGGCCGTCCACCCTCCGTCGACCACGATGGCCTGCCCCGTGATGTTGCGAGCCGCGGCGGACACCAGGAATTGTGCGATGCCGGCCAGCTCGTCGACCCCGATGAACACGCCCTTGGGCATGGGCTTCAGCATGACCTCGCTGACGACCTCGGACTCCGGGATGCCGCGCGCGCGCGCCTGCTCCGTGATCTGCTTGTCGACCAGCGGCGTCTTCACATAGCTCGGGCAGATGGTGTTGATCGTGATGTCGACGCCGGCGGTCTCCAGCGCCACCGCCCGCGTGAGCCCGATGACTCCGTGCTTCGCCGCGACGTAGGCGCTCTTGAAGGGGCTCGCGACGAGCGAGTGAATGCTGCCGATGTTGATGATGCGCCCGAACCCCGCGCGCCTCATGCCAGGCAGCAGGGCGCGCGTCAGGCGCGTCGAGCCCACCAGCATGACCTCGATCAGGGACTCCCAGCGCGACATCGCAAACTCTTCGAGCGGAGCGACGTGCTGGAGCCCGGCGTTGTTGATCAGCACTTGAATCGGGCTCGAGATTCCTGCGAGGGCCGCCTCGAGGCTGGCATCGGAGGTCACGTCGAGCGCGACCGCTTCGGCGGAGCCGCCGTCCGCGCGGATGCGCGCCGCGACGGCCTCGACCTCGGCGAGCGCGATGTCGGTCGCGATCAGGTGATGCCCGGCGCGCGCCAGCTCGCTCGCGAGCGCCGCGCCGATCCCGCTGGCCGCGCCTGTGATGAGGATAGTCGGCATGTGGCCTACCACTCGATGAGCGCCGCGCCCCAGGAGAGGCCGCCCCCAAAGCCGCACAGCATGACGCGCGCCCCGGGGTGCAGCAGATCCTGCTCCTGCGCTTTGCGCAGCGTCAGCGGGATGCTGGCCGCCGCCGTATTCCCGTAGGTCTCGACCGTCGTGACGGCTTTGCGCATGGGCACGTCGAGCGCCTTCATGATCGCTTCGAGCATGCGGAGGTTGCTCTGGTGCAGGATCAGCAGATCCAGGTCGCGCGGCGCGAGCGCGTGCTCCGCCAGCAGACTTCGAATCGTCTCGGGAACGGTGCTGACGGCGAACTCCCAGACCTTGGGGCCGTCCATGACGAAGGTATTGAGCCGCTTCTCGATCACGTCCGGCGTCACGGGCAGGCGCGTGCCGCCGCCTGGCACCTCGATGAAGCGGCGGCCGCGGCCGTCGCTTCCGAGGTGGAAGTGGAAGCGCCGTTCGGGTCCGTCGCACGTGGTGAGGAGCACGGCTCCCGCGCCGTCGCCGAAGAACACGCACGTGCTGCGATCGCGCCAGTTGAGGATCTTCGAGAACGCGTCCGTCCCGATCACCAGGACGTTGCGGTACCGCTTCGGGGCCGTGAGCATCATCCCCTGCGCGACGTTGAGGGCGAACACGAACCCCGCGCACACGGAGTGAACGTCGAGGGCCGGGCAGTGTGTCTCGGAGATGCCGAGCTTCTCCTGCACGAGGCAGGCGACGGCGGGCTGGGACTGATCGGGGGTGGCGCACGCCACGACGATGAGGTCGACCGACATCTTGTCGACGCCGGCGTTCTCCAGGCATTGGCGCGCGGCCTCCGTGGCCATGTCGCTGGGCGCCTCGTCGTCCGCGGAGATTCGTCGCTCGACGATGCCCGTCTTCCTGACGATCCAGTCATGCGATGTGTCCACGCGCGTCGCGATCTCGTGGTTCGTCATGACCCTCGCTGGCACGTAGCCGCCGATTCCCGACACGCGAATACCCATCTAAAGTGCTCCCCCGCTGAGTGTTGTTGACGCTTCGGATCGAGCTGCCGGAGCGGGAACGCGCCGAGGCGTCGAGCGCTCCAGAGCCCAGCGCGTGGCCCGAGGCCACAGCTGCTCGTGCGCGCGCGCGCCGACCACCAGGCCCACGTGCCCCGCGGGGAAGTCGATCGACGTGACGTCGCTCGAGCGAACGTGGGGCCGGATGCCCTCCGTCGCCGCCGGCGCCACGAGGTGATCGCTCTTCGCGGTGAGCAGCAAGAGGGGGCATTCGAGCCGCCCGAGATCGACGCGCCGGCCGCCGAGGCGCAGCTCGCCTCTCACGAGCTCGTTGCGCTGATAGAGCTTCGTGACGAACTCGCGGAAGGTCTCGCCCGCCACGGGGATGTTGTCGTTGAGCCAGCGCTCGAGCGCGAAGAAGCTGGTCACGCTGCCGGGGTCGTCCATCTGCTCGTAGAACGCGATGGCCTTGTCCAGGATGTTCCGCACCGGGTTCATGAACAGGAAGCAGGACTGCAGGAACCAAGCCGGGCAGTTGCCGTAGACGCTGACGAGAGCGTCGACGTCGAAGTAGCGCGGGTCGGTCCAAACGTTGAGCAGCGAATCGCGGCCGCCGAAGTCGATGGGTGTGGCCAGGAGCGTGAGCGTCTTGAGCCGCTCGGGCTCGAGCGCGCCGTAGAGCGTCGCCATCGTGCCGCCCATGCAGTAGCCGAGCAGGTGCAGCCGCGCGGCTCCTTCGGGTCGGTGGGCGCGCAGCACGAAGTCGACGGAGCGCGCGAGGAACCCGCACACGTAGTCCTCGACGGACAGCGCGCGATCGCCGTCAGAGGGAACGCCCCAGTCGATCATGTAGACGTCGAAGCCCTGCTCGAGATAGCGCCGCACGACGCTCTTGTCGGGCTCGAGGTCCAGGATGTAGGCCCGATTGACCAGCGCGTAGCAGAACAGGATGGGCTCGGCCTGCGTCGCTGGAGTGCTGCGCGAGAACCGGAGCAAGCGGTGTGACCGCTCCTCGAGCACCACCTCCGAAGGGGTCGTGCCCACGCGCGTGCGGATCGCGGCCTCGACGACGCGCGGGACGGCGAACGCCCGGCTCCACGCCCGCCTCTGCGCCTCGAAGGCCGCCTCCAGGCGCAGGTCCACCGTTCCGTGCCCGCCGCTCGTCATCACCGCCCTCCCCGCCCTCGCCTTCCCGACTTCGTTACATCGCCATGCCGCCGTTGACGTCGAGCACGTGGCCCGTCACGAACGCGGCCGCGGGCGACGCGAGATAGAGGGCGCTCGCCGCGATCTCCATCGGATCGCCCAGCCGGCCCACGGGCGTCGTGTCCAGCACCGACTGCAGCGCTTTGTCGGGGACCTTGTCGAGCATGCGCGTCCGGACGAAGCCGGGAGCGATGGCGTTGACCGTGACGCCCTTGCGGGCATATTCGCGGGCCAACGTCTTCGTGAACCCGATGAGCCCCGCCTTCGCGGCCGCGTAGTTCGCCTGCCCGAAGTTCCCGATGCGACCCACGATGCTGGAGACGTTGATCACCCTGCCCCAGCCCCGTGCCGCCATGCCCTCGATGAAGCGCTGGGTGATCTCGAACACGCTGGAGAGGTTCGTGTTGATCACCTCGTCCCACGCCGTCCGATCCATCTTACGAAACAGCCCATCACGCGTCACGCCCGCGTTGTTCACCAGGACGTCGATGCTCTCGAAGTCGCCGAGCACGCGGGACGCCATGCTCTCGACGGCGCCGCGCTCGGTGATGTCGAAGGCATAGGACTGCGCGCGGCGCCCGATGGCGCGGATCTCGCCGCAGACCTCCTCGGCGGCCTCGGCCCCGTTGGGGCTGGACCCTACGGCGACGTCCGCCCCCGCGGCCGCGAGCGTCAGCGCGCACGCGCGGCCTATCCCACGCGACCCGCCGGTCACGAAGACCTTCTTGCCGAGGAGACTGAAGCTCGGGAACACGACATCGGACGAGAGTTGCGTTGCGACCGCCATGGGTGACTCCTAGTCTTTGGGAAACAGCAGCGAGATCGGGGGCCGAGGTCGGGTCATCAGCGTGAGGTTGAATCTCATCAGCTCGAGGAACGACGGTGACCGCATGTACTCGGCCGTCATTCTCCGCAGCTCACCCAGCCACCAAGCGCGCAAGCGCAACGGATCGTAGACGTCCGCGACGGCGCCGAGCGACTCGAGGTAGCGCCAGCCCAGGCTGGCGACCAGCGCGTCAGGAGCGAGCATCCTGCTGTGCCAGCGTCGAGGACTTCTCCACCCAGGACTGGAAGTCTCTGAACTGGTGCTCGGCCTGCTCCTTCTGCAGATCGAAGAGCTTGCGCCACAGTTCCTCCGTCATGCGCCGGAGCTCGTCACCGTTCTTCGCGTCACCGACCTGGAACGCCTGCTCGATGAGCTGGATTCCAGCCCTGAACGTCGCGTCCAGCGCCTCGCGCTGCTTGTGCATCATCTCGATGCCGAGCTCGAGCCAGCGCTTCTGCGCGCCTCGACTCCACTCGCCCCCCGGCGTTCCCGCTGCGCCCGGAGCGCCCGTGAGCCAGATCCGCGTCCAGCTCTTCAAGATCTCCTGCTGCAATTGCAGGGACGACTCCGACGCCCTCCGCACTCCGTCGATCATATGCTCGAACATCGCTCCTCCTTCCGCCGCAGCTCGCGGCCGCCTCGCCGACTGCGCAGGGCATATGTGCCTGCGTCGCCGTCTGCACAAGGGGCGATCCCTGACTTTCACAGGTAACGAATCGAGCGCGCCGCCCGGCCCGAGCCGCGATTCAGGTGGTCATCGGAGGCGCCGGATCGCGAGCGAGCTCTTTCAGCGAGGCACCTTCCGGCACGGACGGTCCGCGGCGATCGTCCAGCGCCGGATCCCGATCGATGGCGTCGGCAACGCGCGCCGCGGTCGTCCGGGACGGATCGCACCGCAAACGCAAACCACCTGCTTCGCGCGCGAGCAGCCCACGATCGATGAGCCGGAGCGCGAGATCGCGGACGACGTGCGGCGGCAGCCGCACACGGCGCGCGAGCGCCTCTTCGGTGACCACGGCGTCGCCCCCGGCGGCCAACTCGGTGATCTTCACCATCATCGACACGCCGGCCTGCCGCGCGCCCGCGCCGTCGAGGTCGAAGGCGATGGCGCCGTGCACGAGGACCTGGTCGACGTGATGAGCGACGGCAACCTCGGCACCGAGGAGGATCGTCATCCACGAAGAGAACGCCCAGACGAGGAAGACCGGGAACGCCAGGAAGCCGGACCCGAGCGCGCTCGACTGCTTGGCGCCGACCTGGAGGCTGGCGAAGACCCAGAAGACGACGACGAGGGCCACCGCCGCGAGCGCGCCGCCCGCGGCCGCCGAAGAGAACGGCAGCCGCGCGCGCACCGCCGAGAGATACAGCAAGGTCACGGCCATCCACAAGGCGACGAACCCGAGGACGAGCCCCAGCGCGACCTCGAAGCCCGGTATCGCCCCGATGATCCGCGGGAGCACCTCGCCGGGCGCGCGTCGCAAGAGCCACAGCAGCGCGCCCGATAGCGCGAGCTGCGCCGGCGGAACCAGGAGCAAGGCGCCGTAGCCGAGCACGCGCCAGAAGCTGGGCGCGCGCTCGCTGGTCGCCGAGATCATGTGCATCGCGCGCTCCGTGTAGCCGAACAGCTTCGAGACCGCGAACAGCAGCGCGGCGAGCCCGATGATGCCGCTCGTGACCTCGCTCGTGCGCGCCACCGCGTCGAGGATCAGCCCCAGCGCCGAGTGAAGGAGCTGGTTCCCGGTCGGCACCTTCACTTGCGCGGGCAGCTCGGGCGAGATCACCGGCAAGTGGTGCAGGAGCTTCAGGCTCCACAGCACGACGACGAGCAACGGGACGATCGCGAAGACCGTGTAGTAGGTCAGCGCCGCCCCGTGCAAGCCCAGGCGGTGCGTCAGCACGCCCCGGCCCGCGAGGAAGGCGACGCGAGCGACGCGGGTTCTGAACGCGGCAGGCCCGCTGAGCCGCGCGCGATCGCGGCCCCAGACGTTCCGGGCGCGCCGGGCGGCCGCGCTGCGAACCCGCGCGACCGGCGGTACGGTGAACAACCAGGACATGCCCGCGCCCTAGGCTCCCGCCCGGACTGGCCTCAGGACAGCGGCGCCAGCGCGCTCATGGGGGCCGACTGGTCGCGGAGCACCTGGCGGTTCCGCAAGAACCACCGCGCCTTCGTGCGGCCGAACTCGCGCAGCTCTTCGAGGAACTCGGGCGTCCTGTCCAGCTTCGAGCGGTAGCCGAGCTCGCGCTCCAGCGCGATGCGCTCCACCTTGATGGGCCGGTACCGATCCGAACCGAGGATGCCCGTGGCGATCGCGCGGTTGAGCCGCTCGATGAACCGCAGCTCCTGCTCGAGCGAGAGGTTGCCTGCAAGGGCGTTACGCCGGTCCAAGATCTCGTGGGTCTCGGTCGGGACCCCCGGGCACGTGCTCGAGTTGATCTGAATGATCCACAGCTCGTCGATGTCCCGGTCGATGAGATCTTCGATGGGAGGGTTCTGCGAGAACAGCCCGTCCCAGTACATGCCTCGGCCCGGCACGGAGACGGCGCGGAACAGCTCAGGGATCGCCGCTGACGCCTGCAGGCACTCGACGCACAGGTCCTCGCCGCTGAAGAGCTCGAAGTGCCCGCTCAGCACCTCGACGGCGCCGATGCCCAGGAACGGCGCGCCCGGCATGCGCGCCAGCCGGCGGAGCTGCTCGAAGTCGAAATACTGCTCGAGCATCCCGCGAAACCGGTCGTCGGCGAACGGCGGAAGCTGATAGGGGCTGAACTCGGGCAAAACCATGAGATCACGGAGGCTCATCGTCGTCATGAGCCCGTGGTTGAGGAACTGGTCCCACAGATCGCGCGCTGCCATCGCCTGCCAGAATCGTTCGAGCTTCATGATGCCTTCGTCGACGCGGTCGCGCACGAGCCCGTCCCACGCGAGCGCCGCGCAGATCGCGCCCCCCGAGGTCCCGGTGAGGGCGACGAGCTCGACGTCGTCGGGCAGGCTCTTCAGCGTCTCTTGCAGCACGCCCGCGGTGAACGCCGTGTGGCTTCCGCCTCCCTGACAAGCAATCGCAAGCCGCCGACGATGACCGTTGTCCACTTGGCCCTCCGCGAGAGTTGACGAGCTACCTCTTGGGTTGTGGGTCGGCGGCGTGCCCGCCTAAAGCAGGGCACGCCGGTATTCCTCGTCAGCGCTGCGTCGTCGGCAGCGCCATCACCCGCCGAAGCTTGAGCAGGCTCGGCTGCCCGCCATGAATGAGCCCTCGAATGGGACGATCGAGATCGACGATCGCGACGAGGACCAACGCGATCAGGACGACGATGATCGCCGTCGGCGATCTTTGGCGGCCCCTCCCGAGGACGGAGACGTACCCTGTGAGGGCGGTCCCAGCGGCCGCCATGCTGAGCAGCAGCCACATGACGATGCGCGGGATGTGGTTCCGGGCCGCGTCGACGCGCGTCTCGTGCATCTCGATCACGCGGTTGACCGCGTAGACCAGCAGCGCCGTCAGGCACGTGGACGAGCGATCCGCGGCGGCAGCCGTCGTCCGCCAGAGGTCCTCCTGGAGCGAGTAGCTCGCCTCGTCGATGCGCTGTCGCCCGGGCGGGTCCAGCCCCGGGGTGTAATAGGCGATGCGCGTCTCGAGGTAGCGCCGGAGCTGCGCCTTGAGCGCGCTCCGCTGCGGCTCGACCGCGAGATCCGCGCGCCGGAAGGCCGTGTCGATGACGTTCGCCTCCTCGGTCACGAGATCGCGGTTCGCGACGAAGTGCGAGGCCGACAGTGAGAAGGCGAACCCCAGCAGGAGCGCGAGCAACCCCAGGATCGCCGCCTGCAGCCCGCTCGCGTAGGTGCGGGCCTCCGCGTCGATCTTGGCGCCCGCTCGTGTGCCGAGGAGACGCCCGACCTCCAGCGCCGCCACCATGATCCCCGCGAAGAGCGCCCATAGCGCCGGCAAGGGCCAGCGGAAGACGGAGTCGAGCGACATGGGCTCAGTGCGCCGCCGCGCGATGCCCGGCCCGCAGCTCGCTCAAGCGGACGAGCACGACCTCGACGCCCAGCGACGCGAGCCACGCGAAGACGATGGCGCCGAGGCACGTCAGCGACGCCCGCGGCGGCCCGCCGACGCCGAGCACCATGAAGGCGGCCGTGACCGGCAGACGGTAGCCGCCCGCGATGCCGCCCGCGGCCCCCGACGCACCCGCGAGATCGTGGCTGACGCCCAGGCCCGGCGCGAACACGCGCCCCGCGAGATCTCCGACGGCGAGGAACGGGACGAACACGCCGCCGCAGCCGCCGGCGGCGACGGCGGCCACCGTCGCCGCCGCGCGCAGCAGGCAGACGACGAGCAACGACAGCGGGCGAGGGTCGACCGATTCCGCCCACAGGATCGCGCCCGTGCCGGGACCAGCCGCCACCGACGGCGCGGCGATGCGCGAGACGAGCAGCGCGATCGCGGCGACGGCCGCCACGCCGCAGACCAGCCGCACGAGCGGCGACGCGTGCCACTTCTTCGCCTGGTACACCGCGAGCCCGGCGAGGCCGCTGATGGCTCCCGAGCCCGCGCCGATGAGCACGGCGGTGAGCACCGCGTGGAGAAAGGACCCGGGCGCGTCCCGCGGCACGACGAGACGAATCAGCGAGAGGCCGAAGAAGGCGTCGATGCCCCAACCGATGAAGCCGCCGATGACGGCGGGGATGACGCGGTCGGCGCTGAGCTCCGCACGCTTCCGGGAGCCGAGCTCGAGCATGAAGGCCGTGCCCACGAGCGCTATCCCCATGAGCGCGCCCACGCCCGCGGCGCCGCCCGCGAGCGCCGCGGGCCGCAACAGCCGCCGCCACCGCTTGCCTCTGTCTCCGACGCAGGCGCCGGTCGCCACGCCGAGATAGGCGGCGGGCGCCTCGGTGCCCATCGCGTTGCCCAGGCCGACGGTCGCGAGGATGGCGGCCGTGCGCAGCGGTGCGAGCCGCCACGGGAAGCGCTCCTCCGCGCCCGCCGTGTCGACGACGTCGGCGCTGATGTCGGCGCGGATCGCCTCGTGAGGGAACGTCCGCCACGTGGGGACCAGCCCCTCCTGGCCGTCGGGAAGCGGCGCCTGCGCGGTGCCGATACCGTGAAGCACCAGCGCCGCGACGGTCAACCCGAGCGCGGGCAACAAGATGATCAGCAGCAGCCGCTGGCTGGTGACGAAGTCGATGCCGGCCTTGAGCACCAACGTGGCGGCGACCACGACGAGACCACCGGCCAAGCCTCCGATGATCGCTCCGAGAACGGCGGCGCCGATTGGTGAACCGCTCGCCTCCACGTCGGGCTGTGACCCTGGATGGCGCTCGCTCATGGCGGACAATCTGCGTGTCGGTGGCCGAATCGCAACGACGCCTGGCGACGTATTCAGCGGCGTGCGGCCTCACCTGATTCGGAGCTCACGCGGAGACCTCGCTTGTGAACCGCGGGCGCGCGCCCAACTTCCCCGCCGGCGGGGGACCGAGGTATGCGTGCACTTTCGAAGGCGCTGTGCCTGCCGTTCATCTTGTTGATCGGCGTCGAGGCGTCGGGGCCCGCGGCCGCCGCGGGCGCGCCCACGCCGGTGACGGCCGGCTTCGAGCCAAGCGAAGGATTCGTCCTCGGGTCCGCAGACGGGAGCTATCGGCTTCGCGTCGGCCTCCGCGCCGCCTATAAGCTCGAGCCGCACTACGTGGACGGCGTCGCGCAAGATCGCAACACCATCGTCTCCACGAGGCCGTCCTTGGGCGGCAGCGTCGTTCGCCCCTGGATCACGTTCCTCATGACCGCCGAGCTCGCGCAGAACCCGCCGTTTCTGCTCTACAGCTACCTCGACATACGGCCACTGACGGAGTTCGGGGTTCGCGTGGGCCAGCAGGACACGCCCTACTCGCGGCACGAGAACTTCGGCCTGTACCGCATCATCTTCCCCGAGACGGGGCCGGTCTCGAACTACTTCTGGACGGGCCGCGACAAGGGCGTCACCGCCTACGGCTCGATCGGCGGCGATCGCCTCGACTACTACGCGGGCGTCTACGCCGGCTCACCGCTGCAGCAGTACTCGGACATCGTCGGCAACTACGTCGCCGAGGGGCGCATCACCGTGAACCCATGGGGCAAGATCGGCGACGCCGAGTTCGCGTACGCGCTCGGCGACGAATCGGCGCCCACGCGCCTCTCCTTCACGCTGGACGGCTACTTCGGCAAGGTGCAGACGGCGACCCAAAACTTCGATCCGGACACCTTCGCCTTCGCCACGACTCCGACGGGGATGACCTACCGGCACCAGGCGGCCGGCGCGGACGTCTTCTTCCAGTCGAGCCGGCTTCACGCCTTCGCGGAGGGCTACCTGCGGCGAACCACACCGCCGGGCAGCGCGGCGAGCTACCTGTCGCTCGGCGCCTGGGGTCAGGTCGGCGTCTTGCTGGTGCCGCGTCACCTCGACGTCGCCGTCAGCGGCAGCTGGGCCGATCCCAGCACCAGCCTCTCCGACGATCGCCTGCTCGTCGGCGAGGGCCAGCTCACGTACTACATCGCGGCGCCCACGCTGATCCTGAAGCTCCGCTACGCGTACGCAGATCAGCAAACGCCCGGGATGGCGGCGCTCGGTCCGGTCACCCTGCCCGCCACCCCGGGCCGGACGCAGCTCGGCACGCTGCAGGTCAACCTGGCGTTCTGAGCGAGCGCCTGGCCGCGCATCAGCGGCGCCGCGGCGAGCGGGCCGCGCGACGCGCGACCGTCGGCCGTGCGCGGCTGCCCTTCTTGGCCGCCGCGCGCTTCACGGCGCGCAACCGCGTCCGGGCCGTGCGGCGAGCTGCCGTGCGACGCGCGCGAGCCGCCAAGGTGCGGCGCGCGGGCGAAGTGCGCGAGCGAACAGCCGCGCGCCCGCGTCGCTTCCGCCGTACCGTCGGCTTCTTCGCTGTCTTGGTTGCCACGAAGGCGAACCTGCGAACGCAGACGTCGGCTGACAAGCACGCGGCCCGCCGCCCTGCGCCCGAACGCGGAGGCTCCGCACTCGCGTCGCGGCTGACATCTTCGCTGGCGAACACCAGCGCGATTTCGCAACCGCAAGCCTGAAACTTCGTCTGACTGAGCCGGTGGACAGGATTGAACTGTCGACCTACGGTTTACGAAACCGTTGCTCTACCACTGAGCTACACCGGCGAATCGGGACGCACTTATGCCGTGCCGCTTCGTCCGCGTCAAGACCCGAGACGTTGCAACCGTCGGAAGAACGCGGGCTCCGATGGCCATGCGCGGCCCCGTCCTCGTAGCCATCGGATTTTTGGGCAGAATTCTGGGTTGACGGTCCCCCCTTTCGCGCACCGCCATGGCGGCCCCGTCCGGCGTCCGGGCCGGCGGTGGCCTTCGGGCTCCAGGCCCCGTAGGGCCGCTCGCCCGGCCCAAGCCGTCCGTCCTTCACTAAATGTGCGCGGTCGGAGCGCTCGATCGTTGCCGGCGTCGCCGGGGGACGAAGGTTGATCAGCGTGGTGCGCGCCGACGAGCCCGCAGTGCGCATCCTCGTCGTCGAGGATGACCCGCAAGTGCGGCGACTGCTCGAGCTGTCGCTGGGGCGGCGCTGGGAGGTGGAGGTCGCCGGTGACGGCGAGGTCGCCTGGCCGCTGGCGTTGCGCAGCCACCACGATCTCATCCTCAGCGACGTGCGCATGCCGCGCATGGGCGGCATCGAGCTTCTCCGCCGGCTGCGCGCCGACCCGAGGACCCAGGACATCCCGGTGATCCTCATCTCGGGCGCCGCGGGCGAGCGAGAGACCATCGCGGGGCTCGAGGCGGGCGCCGACGACTTCCTGGTCAAGCCTTTCTCTACGCGCGAGCTGCTCGTGCGCGTGCAGACGCGGCTCGAGGTCACGGCGATGCGCCGGCGCAACGCCCAGCAAGAGGAGGCCCTCGCCAGCCTGCAGCGCCACACGGACTGGACGGAGCGGCTGCTGGACCTCTTGCCCCTGCCCCTCTTCCTGCTCGAGCCGGGGACGGCGCGCATCTTGTTCGCGAACCGGGCGGCCACGCGGATGGCCGAAGCGCCGCTGTCGCGCGGGGCCAACCTGGCCAACATCGGTCCCCTGCGCCGCCCGGACGACGAAGGCGGCGGCCCGCTGGACGCGCGCGAGCTCGCGCCCGAAAGGCCACACGGCTCGACCCCGCCAAGGCGCCTCGTGTGGTCCCCCGGGCCCGAGCCGATCTGGCTGCTCGCCGGCTCCGAGGTGCTGCCGGGCATGAACGACGGCACGCCCGTCGTGCTGCTGACTCTGCAAGACGTCACGTCGCTGGTCCTCAAGGAGACCGAGCTGCGCCACACGCTGCGCGTGCGCGACGAGTTCCTGTCCGAGGCGTCGCACGAGCTGCGCACGCCCATCACGACGCTGCGGCTCCAGGCCGACGGGCTGCTGCAGCCGCGCGGCCCCGCGCCGAGCGCCCCGCTGGACGACAAGATCCAGCGCCGCCTGGTGTCGATCCGCAATCAGGTGGTTCGGCTCGAGCAGCTGGTCGACGCGCTGCTCGACGTGTCGCGTTTGGTCGAGGGGCGGCTCGAGCTGCATCCGGAGCCCATCGATCTCTACAAGGTCACCTGCGACGCCGTCGATCTGCTGCGAGAGACGGCGTCGCGCGCCGGCTCGCAGGTGCGCCTCGAGGGGCACCCGGGCGTCGTGGGCCAATGGGATCGCCTCCGCGTGGGCCAGGTCGTCACGAACCTGCTCTCGAACGCCATCAAGTTCGGCCTGGGGCGCCCCATCGACGTCGCCGTCGACGCGTCCGACGGCGAGGCGTCTGTCCGCGTGCGTGATCGGGGCGTCGGCGTCTCGCCCGAGGAGCGAACACGCATCTTCGAGCGCTTCGAGCGCGCGGCCTCGGAGCGGCACTACCCAGGCCTCGGCCTCGGCCTGTGGATCACGAAGCAGATCGTGGACGCCTGCCACGGAAGCATCTCCGTCGACAGCTGCCGCGGCGAAGGGACGACGTTCACGGTGGAGTTGCCGCGGCAATGAGCGCCCGACCGATCATGGTCGTCGACGACGATCCAGAGCTGCGCCAGAGCATCCTCGACGTGCTCGAAGACGCCGGCTACTCGACGATGTCAGCCAGCGGCGGCGAAGAGGCGTTGCGGCAGCTCGGCGCGCCCGAACGGCCGCAGCTCATCCTGCTCGACCTCATGATGCCTGGCATGAACGGCTGGCAATTCCGCGAGGCTCAGCAGGCCGACGGCCGCATCCGCGACATTCCGGTGCTGGTCATCACGGCCAGCCGCTATCTGGCGACGCATCCGATCGACGTGGAGCGCGTGGTGTTCAAGCCGTTCTCGGTGGACCAGCTTCTGGGCGCGATCCGCGACCTCACGGCGCACTGAGCATTCGGATACGATGCCGCCATGGGCGATCTGGACGGGCGCGTCGCGGTGGTGACGGGAGGGGCGCGCGGCATCGGCTTCGGGTGTTGCGAGTGTTTCTCGGCGGCGGGAGCCGCCGTGGTGATCGCGGACATCGACGAAGAGGCCGCGAAGGAGAGCGCGCGGCGGCTCCTCGGACCGGCGCTGGCGATCAAGCACGACGTTCGCAGCGCGAGCTCGGCAGAGAGCCTGCGCGAAGAGACGCGACACGCGTTTGGCCGCGTCGACATCCTCGTCAACAACGCGGGCGTCGGCCCGATCCCGGCGGCGATCCAGGACCTCACCGAGGAGGAGTACGACCGCGTGATGGACGTCAACGCGCGCGGCACCTTCCTGACGACGCGAGCGCTCGTGCCGCCGATGATCGAGCAACGCGGCGGCCGCATCATCAACATCTCGTCCGTCGTCGGACAGAGAGGCTTCGGGATGGTGTTGCCGTACGTCGCGTCGAAGTTCGCCGTCACGGGGATGACCCAGGCGCTCGCGCACGAGCTCGCGCCCTACGACATCACCGTGAACTCCATCCACCCTGGGATCGTCGTCACCGAGCTGCACGCGGGCGTCGTCGCTCGCTTCAGCGAGCTGCACGGTGAAGCTGAGCAGCAGACGTGGAGCTGGTTCAGGTCGCGCATCCCGCTGGGGAGGTTTCAGACGGCGCGAGACATCGGCGAGATGGCCGTGTTCCTCGCGTCCGCGCGCGCCACCAACATCACGGGAGCCGCCTTCAACGTCGACGGCGGATGGGAGATGCACTGAGCGCCGGCTAGCAACCGTCGAGGATTTGCCGCACCTTGCGCAGGAGCTCCACGGGGCTGAACGGCTTCATGAGGAAGCGGTGCGCCGGGATGTCCTCGTCGACGACGTTCGCGAGGGGATGGCCGGACGTGTAGAGCACCGGCAGCGTGGGGAAGCTCTCGCGAAGCCTCCGCCCGAGCGCGCGGCCGCTCATGTCCGGCATGACGACGTCGGTCACGACGAGCGCCACGTCGAGCCCGGCGGCGAGCAGACGCAACGCCTCCGCGGCGTCAGACGCTGCGTGCACCTCGTAGCCTCGCCGCCGCAACACCTGCGAGACCAGCGCGCGAACCACTTCTTGATCCTCGACGACCAAGACCGCTTCGTGCCCCGGGGACGCCGACGCGGCCTGAGGCAAGGACAGCCCAACCTCGCGATCGACCGGCTCCACCGCGGGCAAGAACACGCGAAACGTCGAGCCGTGGCCCGGTTCGCTGTCGACGGTGATGAGGCCCCCGGACTGCTTCACGATGCCGTACACGGTCGACAGGCCCAGGCCCGTCCCCCTTCCGGGCTCCTTCGTCGTGAAGAAGGGCTCGAACAACCGGGCCATGACCTCCTCGCTCATCCCCGCGCCCGTGTCGCTGACCGTGACCATCGAGTGGGGGCCTGGCCGCGCGTCGGGGTGAAGCTGCGTCTGCGCGTTGTCGAGGGACACGGCTCGCGTCTCTATCCGCAGCGTTCCGCCCGCCGCCATGGCGTCGCGGGCGTTGACCGCCAGATTCATGAGCACCTGCTCGATCTGCCCCCGGTCGACGCGCACGGCGCCGATGTGTCGGTCCAGCGCCGTGACGAGCTGGACGTCCTCGCCCAGCAACCGGCGCAGCATCTTCTCGATGTTGGAGACGATCTCGTTCAAGTCCCAGATCTGCGGGGCAACCGGCTGCTTGCGGCTGTGCGCCAGCAGCTGCCGAGTCAGCTCTGCGGCGCGCTCGCCCGCGCTCAGAATCTCGTTCAACGGCTCGCGAAGGCCGCTGTCGGCGGGAGCCCCCTCGAGGGCGATCGCGGCGTACCCGTTGATCGCCGTCAGCAGGTTGTTGAAGTCGTGCGCGACCCCTCCTGCCAATCGCCCGATGGCCTCCATCTTCTGCGATTGGCGCAGCTGCTCTTCGACCGACTTGCGCTCGGTGATGTCGCGCACGATGCAAATCGCCCCGGCGATGCCCCCGCGCAGGTCGTGCAGGGGCGAATAGTGCAGCGAGAACCAATGGCGCCGGCCGGAGGCAGGCGGCATGATCGGAACGTCAGGCAGCACGATGCTCTCGCCCTCGAGCGCTCGAAGCTGCGCCTCGACGATGCCCACGCACTCGAGGAAGGGGAACACATCCTCGGTTCGTTTGCCGAGGAGCTCGGACGCCAGCACCCCCATGGCCCGCTCCATGAACGGGTTCCAGACCACGTAACGGCGCTCGACATCGAAGACGATCACGCCCTCCTGGGCGCTACGCACGACCTGCTCATAGAGCTCGCTCGAGCCCAATAGCACCTTCCGTTCCTTGTCCCTGCCGTCGTCCCTGATCCTCGCCGTTGGATCGGAGGCCTCGAGCTGCCGCTCCGCCATACGATTCCCCCCTACACTGCTTATTGTACGGCATTCTCCTGATTGTCCAGTGGGTTGGGGGTCGGTTACTGCACCTTCCCCGTCACGCCCACTCTACGGGCGGGCGGATCGGACCCGCCCGAAACGCGAGGCCTCGGCTGGTGCGCCGGTTGCTCCCCTTCGCTGCGGAAGGAGACTTCCATGCGAAGGCTGCTCGTCGGCCTCCTGGCCGTGCTCACGCTCATCCTCGGCGCGTCCGCCGCGAACGCCAAGCTCGCCGCCCTCTACGCCTCGGGGCAGGGCGGCCTGCAGAACACGGGTGACACCCAGTGGCAGGCGGGCTTCGAGGTGGGCGCCCGCGTCACGCTGGTCGACGCGTACGTCGACTACATGGGCTACGGCTCGGGCCGCTCGGTCTCGCGCGGCATCGTGGGCCTGCGCGGCGCGCTGGGCGTCGGCCCGCTGCGCTTCGTCCTGCGCGGCGGCGCGGGCGCAATCCGCGAAGACAACGCCGCGCTCTCGACGCGCACCTCGGACATCTCGCTCACGCGCACGGGCGGCGTCGTGCGCGCGGGCGGCGCCGTCGAAGCGAAGGTCGCGCCGCTCGTGTGGCTCGGCGCCGGCGTCGACGCCGAAGAGTTTCACTTCCTCTCGAACAACCAGAACATGGCGAGGACCGGCTCCGACGTCCTCGGCACGCTCAAGCTGACCTTCGAGCTAGGAATTTGAGCCGCGGTTTACTTCTGCACCATGCGCAGGAGCGCCTTGATCGGATCGTAGAAGCGATCGACCACACGCTCCTTCATCGGGATGATAGCGTTGTCCGTGATCGTGATGTGCTCGGGGCACACCTTCGTGCAGCACTTCGTGATGTTGCAGTAGCCGATGCCGTGAGCCTTCTTGAGCTCCTCGGTGCGGTCCTCCGTGTCGAGCGGGTGCATCTCCAGCGCCGCGACGTAGGTCAGGAAGCGCGGGCCGATGAACTCGTCGTGCTTGTGGTGGTCACGCAGCACGTGACACACGTCCTGGCACAGGAAGCACTCGATGCACTTGCGGAACTCCTGCACGCGCTCGATGTCTTCCTGCTGCATGCGCCACGTGCCGTCCGGCGCGTCGGGCGCGCGCGGCTTGAACTTCTTGATCTCCTTCTTCACCCGGTAGTTCCAGGAGACGTCGGTCACGAGATCGCGGATCGACGGGAACGTGTGCAGGGGCTCGATCGTCACGGGCTGCGACGTGTCGATGTCCGACATGCGCGTCATGCACATGAGCTTCGGCATGCCGTTGATCTCCGCCGAGCACGAGCCGCACTTGCCGGCCTTGCAGTTCCAGCGCACGGCCAGATCGTTCGCCTGCTCGGCCTGAATCTGGTGGACGACGTCGAGGACGACCATGCCCTCGCCCACCTCGGCCTTGTACTCCTTGAAGTCCCCCTGGCCCTTCTCCCCACGCCAGATGCGGAAAGTCGCCGTGGACATGTCTACTTGTTCTCCTCGATGACCTGCTTGAGATCGTCGCGCATCTCTTTGATGGGCTCGCGGCGCAGCTGCGGACGGCCGTCGGGCCCCTTCTTCACGACGAGGTTGAACTTCGCGCAGTTCGGGTCCTTGTCCGGGAAGTCGTCGCGGAAGTGACCGCCGCGGCTCTCCTTGCGCTCGAGGGCGCACATGGCGATCGCCTCCGAGCAGATCAGCATGTTGTGCAGATCCAGCGCCGTGTGCCAGCCGGGGTTGTACTCGCGGTTGCCGACGACGGCGACGCTGGCGGCGCGCTTCTTGAGGACCTGGATGTCGTCGAGCGCCTGCTTCATCTCGCTCTCGACGCGCACGATGCCGACGTTCGACTGCATCGTCTCCTGCAAGGCATACTGGATTTTGTACGGGCCTTCGGGATCGCCGCCGCCGGCGGCTCCCCGCTCGAAGGGCGCCATCGCGAGGCGCGCGGCCTCGTCGACCTGCCCGGCGTCGATCGTGACCGGGCCCTTCTCCTTGGCGAACTTCGCGGCGTACTCGCCCGCGCGCTTGCCGAAGACGACGAGATCCGAGAGCGAGTTGCCGCCGAGGCGGTTCGCACCGTGCAGCCCCGCGGCGCACTCGCCCGCGGCGAAGAGGCCCGGCACGCTGGTCATCTGCGTGTCGCCGTCGACGCGGATGCCGCCCATGATGTAGTGGGTCGTCGGACCCACCTCCATCGGCACCTCGGTGATGTCGATGTTCGCGAGCTGCTTGAACTGGTGGTACATGCTCGGCAGCTTCTTCTTGATGTGCTCGGCGCCGCCCGGCACGCGCGACTTGATCCACGCGATGTCGAGGAACACGCCGCCGTGCGGGCTGCCGCGCCCGGCCTTGACCTCGATGTTGATCTTGCGGGCGACGTGGTCGCGCGTGAGGAGCTCCGGCGGGCGGCGCGAGTTCTTGTCGCCCTGCGTGTACTTCCAGCCCTCTTCCTCGCTGTCGGCGGTCTGCGCTTTGTAGTTGTCCGGGATGTCGTCGAACATGAAGCGCTTGCCGTCTTTGTTGCGCAGGACGCCGCCCTCACCACGAACGCCTTCCGTGACGAGGATGCCCTTCACCGACGGCGGCCACACCATGCCCGTCGGGTGGAACTGCACGAACTCCATGTCTTGGAGCTCGGCGCCGGCCTCGTACGCCAGCGCCTGACCGTCGCCCGTGTACTCCCAGCTGTTGCTCGTGATCTTGAACGCGCGGCCCACGCCGCCCGTCGCGAATACGACGGCCTTGGCCTTGAACACGCGCAGGTAGCCGCGCTCGCGGTCGTACCCCAGCGCGCCCGCGACGCGGTCGCCGTCCTTGAGGAGGCGCGTGACGGCGCACTCCATATAGACGTGGATGCCCTGGTGGATGCCGTGGTCCTGCAGCGTGCGGATCATCTCCAGGCCCGTGCGGTCGCCGACGTGGGCCAGGCGCGGGTAGCGGTGGCCGCCGAAGTTGCGCTGCAGGATACGACCGTCCTTCGTGCGGTCGAACACGGCGCCCCACGCCTCGAGCTCGCGCACGCGATCGGGCGCCTCCTTGGCGTGCAGCTCGGCCATGCGCCAGTTGTTCAGGTACTGGCCGCCGCGCATGGTGTCGGCGAAGTGCACCTTCCAGCTGTCGCGGTCGTCGACGTTGGCCATCGCGGCCGCCATGCCGCCCTCGGCCATGACGGTGTGGGCCTTGCCGAGCAGCGACTTGCAAACGAGGCCGACGGAGACGCCCGCCGCCGAGGCTTCGATGGCGGCGCGCAGGCCGGCGCCTCCGGCGCCGATGACGAGGACGTCGTGCTCGTGGGTCTGGTACTCGGCCATTTTAGAAAATTCTCCAATCGTGAATCACGCCGGTCGCGCAGAGACGGATGTAGATGTCGGTCCAGCCGACCCAGAAGAGGCTGAACCAGGCCCACTTCGGATGGTGACGGTTGAGGCAGCTCACGCAGTCGTACGCCTTCTTGCGCGCCGGAGCCTTCGAGAAGCTGTCGAGGAAGCCGCCGACGAGGTGCCGCAGCGAGTGGCAGCCGAGCGTGTAGCCCGCGATGCCCACCACGTTGAGGATCAGCACGATCGAGCCGACGCCCAGGCCGAACTGCGTGCCGCCCTTGCCGTCGTCGAACCACAGGCCGTGCCACGCGTCGATCGAGAGCAGCACGATGAAGACCAGCGCGAAGTAGAGCGCGTAGCGGTGCGCGTTCTGGATGATGAGCGGCAGCTTGGCCTCGCCGCGATAGCCGCTGCGCGGCTCGCCGACGGTGCAGGCGATCGGGTCGGACCAGAACGCCTTGTAGTAGGCGCCGCGGTAGTAGTAGCAGCTCATGCGGAACGCCAGCGGGAAGATGAGGATCAGCATCGCCGGCGAGAACTTCACGAACGGGAACCAGGGGTAGGTCCACTCGCCGAACCAAGCGTGCGGCGACAGGTGCCCCGGCGGCGAGAAGAGCTCCGGCGAGTAGAACGGCGAGAGGTAATTGCCGAAGTAGTAGTTCTCGCCCTGCAGCAGCGCCCACGTCGTGTACGTGACGAACGACGTGAACACGACGAAGGTGACGAGCGGCATGAGCCACCACGCGTCTTTGCGCGAGGTCTGACCGAAGCGGAGTCTCTTGAGTGGGACGTCGACGGAGGCCATCTCTTCCTTTGCTTACACCCGCAGGCTCGCGGCGGGCGAGAGAATAGACAAGCCACCGGAACTTCTCAATCGGGGATGTGGCCCGCGGCCGCTCGCACCTTCGGCCCCACGCCCTCCACCACCCCGCTCGCTTCGCTCGGCCTCGCCGCGCCCCCGCTCGCAGCGAGCGCCTTCATTTGAACGGTGTACGCGCCTCGAGAGCGCGGGTGCTGTAGCGGACAGCGGGTCGGTGCCGAATGGGCGCTCTGACGGTCAGCGCGCGGGCGGGCTGATGGGGCCCGTGCCGGTGATGCGGCGCGGACGCTCGGCGGTCGCGACACGCGCCGGCGACTGCGTGCCCCATTGGGACGCGAGGGCCAGGATTCTCGCGTTGACGGGGACGTCGTGCAGAAAGCGCTCGCGCCAGGCGGCCTCTTCGATGCGCGCGGCGCGGGCGAGCAGACGTTCGCGGGCCGCCTCGAGCACGGCGCGCGCCTCGGTGTCCTCGCCGGTGTGGGCCAGCGCCTCGGCGAGAGTGAGGCGCACGCTCGACTCGCCCTCCTCGATCTCGCCGAGCGCGGCCAACTCGGCCGCGGCCTCGCGCGCCGCGGCCAGCGCGCTCGTCACGTCGCCGCGACCGAGCCGTGCCCGCGCGAGCGCGCCCAGCGCCGCGACGCGGAGCGACGGAGCCACCCGCAACGTCTCGACGGCCAGCGCGGCCTCGCGCTCGGCGCCCGCATAGTCGCCGCTCGCCGCGAGGATCTCGGACAGGTACGTGCGTGCGACGCCCTCGACGCGCGGCTCGCCCTGTTTCTGCACGCTGGCGATCGCCTCGCGCTCGAGGTGCGCCGCCTCGGCGGTCTGGCCGCGCAGGCCGAGGACGCGCCCCAGGTTGTGCTGCACGGCCGCCGCGAGCTCGTGCAGGCCCATGCGCGCCGTCTCCGACAGCGCCTGCCGCAGCGCCGACTCCGCGCGCGCGAAGTCGCCCAGCTCGCAGTAGATGTAGCCGAGGTTCGCGCGCGTCGAGCAGGCGTTGCGGAGGTCGCCCGCGAGCTCGAACGACACGAGCGCCGCCTCGAGGCCCGTGAGGCAGCCGCCGAGGTCGCCGGACGCCGACGCGCGGAACGAGCGCACCTGCTGGATGAGCGCCTGCGCCTGCGGGTCGAGGTCGGGCAGCCCGCGCGAGATCTCCGAGACCAGCACCATGAGCGCGTCCGCGGCCGCGATGCGCCCGCCGAAGATGAGGTACGTCGCGCCCCAGGCGAGGCAGGAGATCTGGGCGCCGCGCGCCGACGCCTCGGGCGGCACCTCGCTCACGCGCCGGACCAGCTCCTCGACGACGTCGAGCTTGCCCTGTTTCGCGGCGCTCACGAGCGCCGAGCCGAGCGCGCGCAGCGCCGCCGCCGAACCGGGCGCGCAGGCGGCCGCCGCCGCCAGGGCATGGCGCTCGGCCTCGCCGAACTCGCCGCGCCACACGTGGCCCTCGGCCTGGATGAAGCGCAGCGCGCCCAGCGTCTCGCCGGCCGCGCCGCACGAGAGCCCCAGCTCGGCGCGCTCGATGGCCGCCGAGAGATCGTTCGCCTTGAGGGCCTGCGCGGCGGCGCGCTCGTACCAGCGCACGGCGCGCGCCGGCTCCTCGCCGCGGCGGAAGTGCTCGGCCAGCGCCATGGCGTCGCTCGACGAGCCCACCGACTCGAACCACGCGCCGGCCAGGCGGTGCCCGAGCACGCGATCGTCGTGCGTCAGCATCGCGTAGGCCGCCTCGCGCACGAGCGCGTGCGTGAACGTGTACTCGACATCGAGGATGCTGCCGCGCCGCTCGGCCCTCGCCGCGCGCGCCACGAGCTCGCGCGTCGAGAGCAGCTCCAGCCACTCGCCCACGTGTGCAAGCTCGCTCTCGCCGCCCAGCAGCGCCGCGACGCCCGCCTGCGAGAAGCGCTCGCCGAACACGCTGGCCGCGCGCAGCACGCGGCGCGCCTGCGGGCCCTCGGCGTCGAGACGCGCCTGCACCATGCCGATCACCGAGTCGGGCAGCGCCTCGTGGCGGCCGGCCGCCGTCGCGCGGATCAGCTCTTCGAGGTAGAAGGCGTTGCCGTCGGCGCGCGCGATGAGCTGCTCGATCAGCAAATCGGGCACGCCCGGCCCCAGCGCCTCGCGCACCAACTTCTCGCTCGCGCGCTTCGACAGCGGAGCGAGGCGGATGATCTGCATCTCGCGCTCGGCCCAAAGGTCGGGGAAGCGCGCGTGGACGTCGGGGCGCCCCATGGCGAGCACCATGAACGGCAGCTCGCGCAGGTTGCGCAACGCCGCGTCGATGAAGCTCACCGTGCCCAAGTCGCCCCAGTGCAGGTCTTCGAGGAGGAGCAGCACCGGATGCGCCGCGCACTCGGCGGCCAGCCAGTCCTCCCACGAGCGGCGCATGGCGTCGCCCATGACCTGCGGGTTCTGGCGCGCCATGCGCAGCGCCTCGTTCTGATCGTCGGGAAACGGGACGTTGGCGATCTCGCCCAGGAACGCCGCGACCCGCGGCACGATCTCGCGGTCGACGTGGCGGCTCACGCGCTCGACCAGCTTCCGGCGCCGCTCGTCCAGCGGCTCGCCCTCTTGGATGCCGGCGGCGCGGCGCAGGCACATCGCGATCATGGCGAACGGCGAGCCCGCGCCCAGCGAGTCGCCCACGCCGAACAGCACCTCGGCCCGCTCGCGCTGCTTGCCCACCCACTCGACGAACTCCTGACGAAGCCGCGATTTGCCGACGCCCGCCGCGCCCGTCACCAGCACGGCCGACGCCGTCGACTCGGCGAGCGCGCTCGTGTACAGGTTCGACAGCATCGACATCTCGCGGCCGCGGCCCACGAAGTCCGACGCGCGGCCGAGGAGGTTGCGCTTCACCTCGAACACGTCACGCTCGGCGCGCAGGAACGAGGCCGAGCCGTCGCGCCGGATCTCGAAGCGCGCGTCGAGCAGGCCCACGGCGACGTCGTCGAGCCTGATCGCCCCCGGCGCCGTGCCGCGCAGGAGGCGCATGCCGTTGTCGATCACCTCGCCAGCGACCGACCACGCCGAGAACCGCCCGGGCCCCGTCGCGACCACGAGCGGCACGTCGGGCAGCTCGTGCCGCACGGCCAGGGCGCAGCGCGCCGCGCGCGCCGCCTGGTCGTTCGGCTTGCCCGCGTCGGGCAACACGATGACGACCGAGCCGCCCGGCAACGAGTGGAGGCGCGCCCCGTGCACGCGCGCGAGCTCCCCCTCGAGCTCCTCGACCCGGCCTACGCTCGTGACGTGGCGCGCGCCGCCCGTCTTGAGGCCGAGCGGCGGCGTCGCACCATACCAGCGCTCCTCGGCCGTCGCCGACGGCCCCGCGATGACCACGCACGCGATGCGCTGCTCGGTGGCCGTGAGCGCCGGCTGCGGGCGGCGCGGCGCGGCCGCCGTCGTGATGCCTTCGAGCTCGACGGCGCGCATCTTGTCGAGCGCATCGATGACGGCGTGCGCGTCCGTCAGGCGCTTCGCCGGATCCTTCGCCAGCATGCGCGCCACGACGTCGTCGAGCGCGGCCGGGATCCCCGGCGCGATCTCCTTCGCGCGCGGCGCGTCCTGCAGCAGGATCTTCGCCAGCAGCGCCGTCGCCTCTTCGGCCTCGAACACGGCGCGGCCCGTGAGGCACTGGAAGAGGACGCACCCCAGCGAGAACACGTCCGCCGAAGGCCGGATGTTGCGCTCGCCGCGCACCAGCTCGGGCGCCATGTAGCCTGGCGTGCCGATGACCGAGCCCGTCAGCGTGAGCTTCCGCCCGCCGTGCGTCAGCCGCGCGATGCCGAAGTCCAGCACCTTGAGGCGCGCGATGTCGCCGCCCGGGAGGAACAGGTTCTCCGGCTTTATGTCGCGGTGAACGATGCCGCGCGTGTGGGCGTAGGCCAGCGCCTCGCTCGACCGTCGCACGAGACCCACCGACTCCGCCACCGTGATGGGCTTGCGATCGAGGCGCGTCGCGAGGTCCTCGCCCGCGAGCCACTCCATGGCGATGAAGTGGTCGTCGCCCTCGACGCCGTGAGCGACGTAGCGGACGATCGCCGGGTGCGTGAGCTCGGCCAGGATGGCCGCTTCGAGATCGAAGCGCTCGGCCTCGCGCAGCTCCCTCCCCGTGAGGATCTTGACCGCGACCGTGCTGCCGTCCGTCAGATCGCGGGCGCGGTAGACCGCGCCCATGCCGCCAGAGCCTGCGAGCTGCAGGATCTCGAAACGGCCCGAGACGGTTTTACCGATCACATGCGCTACCTCGACAGAAAGACCGTAATGCTTTCGTGATAAACCTCGGACTTGTTCTTCTTACCGGCCGCGCTGCAGTCGACGTAGCCGCCGCCCAGAAGGTTCATGTGGCCGCAGGCCGGCGCACAGTTGCCCACCACCTGCATGGGGCAATTGTCCAGCGAGGGGCCGCACACGCGCGGGATCTGCTTTTTGCCCGGCGGGAGGCAGGCGTACATCGGCTGCCCGTCCGCGAAAATGTTGCCGTAGTAAGTGGCTTCGATGTTGGGGTAGCTCAGCATCTCCGGCAGCGTGGGCAAGAGCGCCAGGTTCGCGCCGCGCTCGGAGATGATCTCCTCCACCCCCAGGAAGTCGACTCGGCCGAGCACGCAAGCCGAGACCCACCGCTGGCAGCTCTCGTCACAGCTGCCGCCCCTGCGGCCCCACTCGGGCGCGAGGCCCAGGCCGCCGGGGAAGCTGTACTTCTTGCCATCGATCGTCATCGACAGCGTCTGGTCGTCGGGCAAAGCGCAAGAGACGACGTACTTCATGAGCTCGCGCGCGAGCGGGTCCTTGAGCCCGTTGGCCGTCAGCGCGTTGGCCGTCAGCGCATTCGCGGTCAGCGCGTTGGCCGTCAGCGCGTTCTCGGTCGTCAGGGCCGCCGACGACCGGTCGACGGACGCAGCGGGCTCTTCACCGCCGCAAGCGCTCGCCCAGATCGCAACCAAGCCGAGGGCCAGGAACCGGAAGTCGCCTTTTCGAGCCATGATCGGAGAATCGGACCGCCATGGCTTTTCCTTAAGCCTACTTACAAGAAAAATGCGCCTTGTTTGATGTATCGGATATTACGCAATTTTTCTGGCGCTGTTGTCGACGACGCGAAGGGCCAGCGCTTTGATCTCTTCGTCGACCAGGCCCTTCTTCGTGTCGGCCAGCGCCGTGAACTGCCGGTAGACGTCATCCAGCTGCTCGCGATCCAGCGGCACGCCCAGCTCCTCGCAGCGCGCCTTCAGCGCGTGACGGCCGCTGTGCTTGCCGAGGACCAGCCGGCTCTCCGGCACGCCGACGGACTTCGGGTCGATGATCTCGTAGGTCGTGCGCTCTTTGAGGTAGCCGTCCTGGTGGATGCCGGCCTCGTGCGCGAACGCGTTGCGACCGACGATGGCCTTGTTCGGCTGCACGGCGACGCCGATGATGTCGGTCAGCAGCTGGCTCGCCGGGTAGAGCTGGGTGGTCTCGATGCCCACCTCGTACGGCATGCGGTCGCGGCGCGTGCGCAGCGCCATGACCACCTCCTCCAACGAGCAGTTGCCCGCGCGCTCGCCGATGCCGTTGATCGTGCACTCGACCTGACGCGCGCCGTTCTGGATGGCGGCCAGGGAGTTCGCGACGGCGAGGCCCAGATCGTCGTGGCAGTGGACGCTCACGATGGCGTTCGGGACGGCCTTCGCGACGCGGCCGATGAGCGCGCCGTACTCGTCGGGCAACGAGTAGCCGACGGTGTCGGGGATGTTGACCGTGGACGCGCCCGCGGCGACGACCGCCTTGGCGACGCGCTCGAGGTAGCCCACCTCCGTGCGGGCGCCGTCCTCGGCGGAGAACTCGACGTCGTCGACGTACTTGCGCGCCAGCTCCACGGCGCGGGACGCGTCCTCGACGACCTGGTCCTGCGTCTTCTTCAGCTTGTGCTTGAGGTGAATCTCGCTGGTGGCCAGGAACGTGTGAATGCGCGGCGCGCCGTGCTTCGTCTTCTCCAGCGCCTTGGCCGCGCGCTCGACGTCGGCCGTCGTGCAGCGCGCCAGCGCCGCGACCTTGATCTTCACCTCGGCGCCCACGGCGCGCACCGCCTCGAAGTCACCCTCGGACGCGATGGGGAAGCCGGCCTCGAGGATGTCCACGCCCAGCTCGGCGAGCTTGTGCGCCATGCGCACCTTCTCCGGCACGGTCATGCTGCAGCCGGGCGATTGCTCGCCGTCGCGCAGCGTCGTGTCGAAGATGAAGACTCGGTTCTTGGGCGTAGCCGTCGACATCGCGCCAGTCTGGCCCGCCGCCTACGATACGGCAAATTAATATTTCTAGCGTACTCGATAAGCGCAAATTATGTCATAGAGGTCCAGCGCCATGGATCTCTATGCCTTGCAGGTGTTCCAGACCGTCGTCGCCGAGCGCAGCTTCTCCCGCGCCGCCGAGAAGCTGTTCCGCACCCAGCCGGCCGTCTCGCTGGCGGTACAGCGTCTCGAGAGCGACGTGGGCGAGAAGCTGCTCGACCGTTCGCAGAAAGAGCTGCGCCTCACCGAGGCGGGCCGGACGGTGCTCGAGCACGCGCGCCGCTTCGACAACGTGAAGCGGGGCCTCGAAGACGCGCTGGCCGAGCTGCGAGACAAGTCGGCCGGACGCCTCATCATCGGCGCGAACGAATCGTCGATCCTCTACCTCCTGCCGCACCTCGCGGGCTTCCGGCGCCAGTTCCCGAAGATCAAGGTGCAGGTGCGCCGCAGCCAATCGAGAAAGATTCCCGCCGAGCTCCTCCACGGCGACCTGGAGCTCGGCGCCGTGAGCTACGACCCCGACGACGCCGAGCTCGTCTCGCGCGTGATCTTCACCGACTCGCTGGCGTTCGTCGTCGCGCCCGATCACCGCCTCGCGAAGAAGAAGACCGTGACGATCGCGGAGCTCGGACAAGAAACGTTCATCGCGCACAACGTCGTCTCGCCGTACCGCGAGGCCGTCTTGCGCGAGTTCCGCCGGCACAAGGTGGCGCTCAACATGGACGTCGAGATGCCGACGCTCGAGACGATCCGCCGCTTCGTGCAGAGCAACGAGGGCGTGGCGTTCCTGCCGCGCATGTGCGTGCGCGAGGACGTCGAGCGCGGCGTGCTGCGCGAGATCGCCGTCAAGGAGCTGCACGTCGAGCGCAAGGTGCGCCTCTTGCACGCGAAGGGGCGCACCCTCTCGCACGCGGCGAACGCCTTCGTTCGTCTCGTGGTGGACGGCGTGCAGGGACGCGCGTAACTTCCGCGCCATGGCGAAATCACCCTGCCCCGTCACGAAGACCCAGTTCCTCGACAAGGCCGAGCCGGTCAAGATCATGATCGGCAACAGCGAGATCGTGGCCGACAAGCGCGAGTTCTCCACGGGCTCGTTCGGCTGGTACTACAACGGCAAGACCACCATCACGGTCGACGGCAAACCGCTGTCGGTCCAGGTCGGCCTCAACCTCACGGTCGTCGGCAGCAAGGAAGCGGAGCGCTAGCCCAAGCTGCCGGTCGTGTGCGCGCCGGTGGTCTGAAGTCGTACGAGGCGCGCCGCGCGGGCGGCCTCGAAGGGCTTGCGGCGCGCGCCGATCGCCTGTTCTTCGCCGATTCCCGTGCAGGGGCGATCTCGGGGCGCTACAATTTCACCCTCCTTTGACGGGAAAACATTCGACAGTCGGCGATCCGGGGCGCGGCTCCGTCGCGCGCTTGGCCGCTGGTTCGGCCGCGCGCCTCGCCGCGCGCCTCGCGGCGCGTAAGACCGAGACCAACCCGACGAACGGCGCGCGCCGGTATCGCATCGACCTCCGCCGCTTCGCCGGCCCAGCCGCGTACGCGGAGGCGCTCGATCACCTGCGGATCGCGCACATCACCGACCAGCACGTGGGCCGCATCACGCCGTACGGCGTGCAATTGGCGGCGGTCGAAATGGCGAACGCCGAGAAGCCCGATCTGGTCGTGCTCACGGGCGACTTCGTTTGTCACAGCCAGCTCTACCTCGATCAACTGACGGATCTGGTTCGTAAGTTCGAAGCGCCCGTGATCGGCGTGCTCGGCAACCACGACCACTGGTCGGGCGCCGACGAAGTGCGGCTCGCGCTGCAACGGGGCGGCGTCGAGGTGCTGCGCAACCGGCACACGACCATCACGCTGCGCGGGCAGAAGCTGCAGGTCGTCGGCCTCGACGACGCGTACACCGGCCACGCGCGGCGCGACGAAGCGCTCAAAGGTCTGCGCAAAGATCTGCCGTCGCTGGGGCTGTCGCACATCGCCGAGGAGGCCGACGGTCTGTGGCGCGCGGGCGTTCCGCTCGTGCTCGCCGGGCACACGCACGGCGGCCAGGTCACGCTGGCGCGCCTGCACGAGCTCGCGCTCGGCAAGCTGGCCGGCCACAAGTACGTGCACGGCCTCTACGGTTCGCGCGCGCGGCGCGGCCACGAGGAAGAGCCGCAGGGTGCTGTTTATGTCGGCGCCGGCATCGGCGCGGCCGTCATGCCGCTGCGACTCGGCGAGCGAGGGCGGCGCGAGGTGACGATGTTCGAGCTCGGCTGCGAACCGGGCGAGTTCGCCGAGCACCACGAAGCCCAGGAGCCCCTGCCCGGCCGCAAGCCCACGCCCGAGCAGATCGAGAAACGCGCCGCCGCCGTCGTGCGCAAGCGGATGCTGCGCGAGCGGCGCCTCCGCGGGCTTTATTGATCTAATCGGGGAGACCGCCCGGCGCCTCGGGCGTGGCGGCTTCGGACAGGCGCGGACGGGCGGCTCTGCGTCCCGCGTGCCCCGCTTTCCGCCGCGGCGAAGCCGCGTCGGAGAGCCTGCCTCCTTCTGACGAGCGGTGTTCAGCCGCCAACGAGCATTCAGCGGCGGCGGCCGCGGCGGATCGCCTGCTTCCTTCTGGCGAACGATGGAGGGCTGCGCGCCCCGGGTCCGTGATTTCGGTCGGGGCCTCTTTCGGCCGAGCTGCGACAAGCGCGCCATCTGGTTCTCTTGCGCCCGATCGCCATTCCTGCAACGCGGGCGGGTTGTTTCCGGAGGAGGTTGAAATCAACGTGGGTGGTGCGGCCTCGTGTCGCACCGGAAATCATCATTTTTTCTCGCGTTCTTTTCCCTTTTTCGTTTCTGGGATATGGTCCGCTCGTTTTATAGGGACCAATTTTCAGGGCCTGACCTACCTCCAAAGGAGCATTGAAGATGTTGAAAAAGCTTTTGATCCCCTGCTTCCTGTTCGCGGCCTCGGCCGCCATCGGCATCGGCTGCGGCAGCAGCGACAACAAGTCGCCCGACGGCGGCGGAGGCACGACCGGCTCGGCTGGCCATGACGGCGGCGCGGGCACGACGGGAAGCGCGGGCACGACGGGCGCGGCCGGCACGACGGGCGCGGCCGGCACGACGGGCGCCGCTGGCACGACGGGCGCCGCTGGCACGACCGGCACCGCTGGCACGACGGGCGCGGCCGGCACGACCGGCGCCGCTGGCACGACGGGCACGGCTGGCCACGACGGCGGCGCCGACAGCTCGACCGACGGAAACACCAGCGACGGCGGCGGCGACGCGGCGGCCATTCCGGCCTGCACGTCGACGACGAGCCCCACGGGCGATGCGCTCTCGGCGGAGGCGTTCTGCGCCAACGCGCTCGCGACGTGCACCTCTCCTCCCTCGGGATACACGATGGCCAACTGCGTGGCCACGTACACGGCCCGCACGGCTGCGCAGCAGAAGTGCCAGTCGTACCACCTCTGCTGGGGCGCCGAGGGCAAGGGCGGCGGCACGGCGGATCCGACCACGCACTGCCCGCACGCGTTCGGCGTCGGCCAGTGCAACTAAGCTGATCGACGTTTGATCAAAGGCGCCCCGCGCTCGCGCGCTGGGGCGCCTTTTTTTTGCCCGCGCGCCGGTCTACCCTGTTCGCATGCGACGCGTGACCGCGCTCGGCCTCGCCGGAGGGTTGGCTCTCCTCTCGATTCAGGCCTGCGAGGACGACAGCAAGTACGAGGCGGG